>WHUE01000016.1 GCA_009377375.1 Alphaproteobacteria bacterium
CGCCGGGCTGCTTTGAGTATGCTGTCCGACTGACCGGTCTGCTTTACAAGCGGTTCGTTCGGAAGTCCTAGTCATTAGCTAGCTTCAGAACTCGTAGCGCTTGGTTCCGGTGACACGGCCGACATCCCGAGTCGGTGAAAGCCGACGCTCCGCAAGGGCGAGGACGGCCTGTGGGTTGCAGCGCCAGGGCTTCCCGTCGGCCAAGGACGAAGCGGAGAAGGTTTGAACCCGGTTCCTCTCCCACCGCCAATTCCATCCTCAACATGTCTCCGGGGCCTCCGCGGGCTCCTCGGAAGGCGAGCATTGCCGCCCCGTCGGGCGCAGCCGTTTACCGTGGCTAGCAAGGAAGCGCGGCCGGACCGTTCTCTGCGGGCAGTTTTTCTCCGCCGCTGTTTACCGGGGTCGCCTTGGGCCGGTCGGAAAGACGAGGATTCTGGCGACACATTGTAGTGCCAACCGCCCGAAGTTCGAACCCCTCTCGCAGTGGCAATCTTCGGTAGCGGCACGCATTTTCGGCAGCGATGTCCCGATAACGCTACCGTGGCTCGCGCTCCTTCTCGACCAGTGTCGCCTGGACTTCGTGGAGCTGCGCGTGACCGCCGGTCCGCATGGCAAGATCGATGGCGGGCGGAACGAAATCGGCCGGAAGGGTTCCCGTACGGGCGCGACGGATCAGTTCGTCGAGCAGTTCCTTCGGCAAGAGGATGGTTTCGGCGGTCGTCAGCCACTCGCGCCGGCGCTGGAGGGTGAGCGATCGCAACTCGGTCTGGGGCAGGAAGTGTCGGGCGGCCGGACGGTTCCCCTCGACGAGGAGCAGTTTGGCGCCCAGCACGGGCCTCGCCGCCAGCACGTCAGCAGTGATGCCGGCGCGGAACGGCGCGATTGCATCGTAGCCCAGGCGGTCGTAGACGGCGTCGACCAGACGTGCCTGCGCCAGCGGCTGATCGCCTCGCTGGAGGGCGCGGAATGACGAGGAAGCCGACGCAAATCGCGGTCGCGGACATAAGAAGGGCGACGACAGGCAGGCACATCGTTACCCCCCGCCGGGTTCGGAGACGCATGACACATTTACCTCGACCGGATCGTTGGCGGAGATCGGGATCGCCGCGCGCAGCCGCCCGTCGGGTCCGACCGGTACACCTCGCCGAGCTGGTGTCGGACTTCGAGGACTACGGCCAACACCTGTACTGGCTCGCCATCATGGGCGAGCCCGCGGAGGACGCGCCGTGGGGCTGGCAGATCGAAGGCCATCATCTGATCGTCAACTACTTCGTACTCGGCGATCAGGTGGTGATGACGCCGACCTTCATGGGGTCGGAGCCGGTCAGCGCGGTCTCCGGCAAGTACGCAGGGGTCGGGGTGTTCGAGGACGAGCAGAATCTCGGCCTGCGCTTCATGCTGTCGCTCGCGCCCGACAAGCAGCAGGTCGCCCGCATCGGACCCAAGGAAGGCCGCTCAGACAACCTCGCTGAGATGTTCAGGGACAACGTCACCGTACCTTTCGAGGGTCTGAGCGGCGAACGGATGGTCTCCGCCGAGCGCGACGCGCTTCTCATGCTGATCGGGCTCTATGTGGGCAACCTGAAGGAGGGCCACGCCGCAGTGAAGATGGAGGAGGTCCGCGCGCATCTGGACGAAACGTATTTCGGCTGGCGTGGAGAGACGGGCGCAGACGCAGTTTTCTACTAC
Source organism: Alphaproteobacteria bacterium (assembly GCA_009377375.1). Taxonomy (GTDB): domain Bacteria; phylum Pseudomonadota; class Alphaproteobacteria; order MPNO01; family UBA2964; genus WHUE01. The sequence continues at coordinate 1,690 of WHUE01000016.1, forward strand.
CGCATTCGTAGCCCGGTGATCTTCATCGAGTTCGACCATCATCGCGCTCGACGGCTCGCGTTCGGCGCCGACGCGCCGCCACGTGCACACGGTCGTCAGGACGCCGAACGGAAACGACTACGGCAAGGACCTGCTGCGGCAGCACTATCACAGGCACCGGAACGATCCGTCGCACGGTCACAAGGCCAGATAGACGGGCTCGCGATGCTGCTCGCCGAGCAGGTCGGGTCGGATGCCCACCGAAGGTTTGACTGCGGCGCCTCTCGCTCCGCCGGTTTACCTCCCCGCCGCCATGCCGCCTCGCCATTCCCTGTGTGACCCCGGGTAACCATGAGCGAGACGCCGATCGCGATGCAGGCCAGGCGACCCGAAGACTGCACTATGGATCAGATACGGTAGCAGGCCGCCGGCTCAGACCGGGAGCGGAGCACCCGGCTGAACGGCCGCCGGGGCTTGCGAGCGTCCGGGAAGCCGAGAGGTCGAGACTCCTCAGCCGCCGAAGACCAGCGCAGGCGAAGAAACCCCGCCGCGCTGTCCGTCACCTACCGGCGCCGGCACGCCGTCCAGCGTGAAAATCTGCGTACAGGCCAGGAACGTCAGGATCATGAAAAGAAGAACTCCGGCCGTTCTCTTGCTCATAGCGCGATCCCTCCCTTCGGATCGGCCCCCGGCGTTCCGCATCGGCGGAGTAACGCACGACGGCGGGTTCTGCACAGGCGAGAATCCAACGACAGACGGGACGGAAGGTTCCCCGGCATCGCCGGGCAGCGGGAAACTGGCATTTTTGCCTCCAGATGGAACCCGCTCCCGTTCCCGTCGTTGAGAGCAGGCGGCGCGCGTCGCTGCATTCGTCGCGGCTCGCCGGCGAGGATCGGGATGGAACACGCAGCGGAAGATCGCCCGGGGACCCTGACCGCGCTCGCGGCGGCCGAAGAGGCATGCACGCGCTGTCCCCTCTATCGCGACGCCACCCAGGCGGTGCCGGGAGAGGGGGCCCGGCATGCCCCGCTGATGCTGGTGGGCGAGCAGCCGGGGGACAAGGAGGACATTGCCGGCCATCCCTTCGTCGGGCCGGCCGGATCGCTGCTGGACAGGGCGCTCGCCGATGCCGGTATCGACCGGGAAACGACTTTCGTCACCAATGCAGTGAAGCACTTCAAGCACGAGAACCGCGGGAAACGGCGCCTCCACAAGCGGCCGAACGCCAGCGAGATCGACCATTGCCGCTGGTGGCTGGATATCGAGCGCGACATCGTGCGCCCGCGGGTCGTCGTGGCTCTGGGCGCGACCGCGCTGCGAAGCCTTCTGGGCCGCACCGTCTCCGTCTCGAGCCTGAGACGGACGGTGCAGACGATGGATGACCAGGCCCGCCTCGTCGCCACGGTGCACCCGTCATCCCTGCTGCGGGTGCGCGACCGCGACGACAAGGCGGCGAAATATGCCGATTTCGTCGAGGACCTGACGCGGGCGGCCAAACTGATCTGCGAGCGCTAGCGGAATTCATCGCGAGCCACGGCCCGGGCGCCGGCTCGCCTGCAAGCGCTGTGTTCCGCGCGGCGCCGGAACAAATCGGCTTGATCATCGTTGAATACGTACCAACCTTGAAGCAGGCGTCCACCGTTTTGCCTGCGGGTTTAATCGAGGCAGGCAGCCGGGAGCTTCGGCAGCGGAGACTTCTCGTGGTGCCGTGCAGACTGGTCTTCCCACGCCAGGGGCAGGGCAATTCGTCAGTTATTACCGGAATTCGGATAGGGGCGATTGCGAAGCTGACAATGCCGAAGACGGAAGCAAGGGGGGCAAGAAAAACGGTGCCTTCGACGCCGCAGCGCGAACTTCAGGAACTCGCTGCGGCGCGCATTGTCATCGAAGAGGTTTCCCCGGAAATAAACGGAGGGCGGTTTCCGGCGAAGGCCACGCCCGGCCAGCCGCTGATCGTTCAGGCCGACATCTTCTGTGACGGGCACGGCGTGATCGACGCCGCAATTCTCTCTCGCCGCGCCGGAAAATCCGCGTGGACCGAGAGTCCGATGCGATATCTCGACAACGACCGGTGGCGCGGCGAAATCGCGCTGGACCACCAGGCACCGCACGAATTCACCATCATCGCCTGGCGCGATCTCTTCGCCTCGTGGAGGGCGGAAGTCGTGAAGAAGTCCGACGCCGGCCAGTCCCTGGGCAGCGAGCTCGCCGAGGCGGGCCGGCTGATCGAGCAGGCCATCGACGGCGACCGCGTCGGCAAGGCGGTCGACCGGCGCGGGCTCGATATCCTGCTCAAGGCATTCCGTGCCGCCGAGGACGACGCCGCGCGACTCGGCCTGATGCTGTCGGACGAGGTGGCTGCGCTGTTCCGCCGCGCCGGTCCGAGAACCGACCTGACCCGCTACGACAGGGTGCTCCCGATCCGGGTCGACCGGCCGGAAGCCGCCTTCAGCGCTTGGTACGAGCTGATGCCCCGCTCGCAATCGGGCGATGCGTCCCGTCACGGCACGTTCGACGACGTGATCGCCCGTCTGCCGTATATCCGCGACCTCGGTTTCGACGTGCTCTACATGCCGCCGATCCACCCTGTGGGCCGGGTGAACCGCAAGGGACGGAACAACAGCCTGACCGCGGGGCCGGACGATCCCGGCAGCCCCTACGCCATCGGTTCGGAAGAAGGGGGGCACGACGCCATTCATCCCGAGCTCGGCGATTTCGACGATTTCGCGCGGCTTGTCGCCGCCGCCGCCGAGCACGGTCTCGAAGTGGCGCTGGATTTCGCCATCCAGTGCGCGCCCGACCATCCCTGGGTCAGGGAACATCCGGAATGGTTCGACTGGCGCCCCGACGGGACCATCAAATACGCCGAGAACCCGCCCAAGAAATACGAGGACATCGTCAACGTCCATTTTTACCGCGACGCGCTGCCGTCGCTCTGGTACGCGCTGCGCGACGTCCTGGTTTTCTGGGCGGGACGGGGCGTGCGGATATTCCGCGTCGACAATCCCCACACGAAGCCCCTGCCGTTCTGGGAATGGATGATCGCCGACGTCCAGTCGCGCTATCCCGACACCATTTTTCTCGCCGAGGCCTTCACCAAGCCCAAGATGATGAAGCGGCTGGCGAAAATCGGTTTCACGCAGTCCTATTCGTACTTCACGTGGCGCAACACGAAGCAGGAGCTGACCGAATACCTGACCGAGCTGACGCGGAGCGAATGCCGCCACTACATGCGGCCGAATTTCTTCGTGAACACGCCGGATATCAATCCGTTCTACCTGCAGACCGGCGGGCGGGCCGGGTTTCAGGTCCGGCTGGTTCTGGCCGCCACGCTGGCGGGCAATTACGGGATCTATAACGGGTTCGAGCTGTGCGAGGCCGCGGCGATACCCGGCAGGGAGGAGTATCTCAACTCCGAAAAATACGAAATCCGCGCCTGGGACTGGGATCGGCCGGGACATATCCGCGACGACGTCGCCCGGGTGAACCGCCTGCGCCGGCAGCATCCGGCGCTGCGCGATTTCACCAACGTCGAATTCTACAACGCCTGGAACGACAACATCCTGTATTACGGCCGGCGCACGCCCGACCGCGAGAGCTTCATCCTGGTGGCCGTGAATCTCGATCCCCATGCCGTACAGGCTGCGGATTTCGAGGTGCCGTTGTGGGAGTTCGGCCTGCCCGACCACGCCTCGATCCGGGCCGAGGATCTGGTTACGGCACAGCCGTTTACCTGGCGGGGCAAGATCCAGCACATGCATCTCGACCCGGCGGTGCGGCCCTATGAAATCTGGCGCCTCATCGGCGAAGCGGACGCATCGTGATGGACACGCCGGTGCTCGTAAACCCTTCGTTGCGGCATCGCGCCGCCCGGTCCGTCGCCATCGCTCCCGACCCCTTATGGTACAAGGACGCGGTCATCTATCAGCTTCATGTGAAAGCGTTCCAGGATTCGACCGGAAACGGGATTGGCGATTTCGGGGGGCTGATCCAGCGTCTGGACTATATCGAGGCGCTTGGCGCGACGGCGATCTGGCTGCTGCCGTTCTATCCGTCGCCGTTGCGCGACGATGGCTACGACATCTCCGACTATCGCAGGGTCAACCCGGCCTATGGCTCGATGCGCGAGTTCCGGCGCTTCGTGAAGGAGGCGCATCGCCGGGGCATCCGCGTGATCACCGAGCTGGTGATCAACCACACCTCGGACCAGCATCCGTGGTTTCAGAAGGCGCGGCATGCCAGGCCGGGATCGGCGGCGCGCGATTTCTATGTCTGGAGCGACACCGACGACTGCTATCACGGCACCCGTATCATCTTCCTGGATACGGAAACGTCGAACTGGACCTGGGATCCGGTCGCCCAGGCGTATTTCTGGCATCGCTTCTATTCGCACCAGCCCGATCTGAACTTCGACAATCCCCGCGTCCTGCGCGAGGTCATCAAGATCATGTGCTGGTGGCTCGACATGGGGGTGGACGGGCTGCGGCTGGATGCCATCCCCTATCTGATCGAACGCGAGGGCACCAACAACGAGAACCTGCCGGAAACCCACGAGGTGCTGAAGAAGATCCGCGCCGCGCTCGACGCGCGCTACGAGGACCGGATGCTGCTGGCCGAGGCCAACCAGTGGCCCGAGGACACGGCGCCCTATTTCGGCGACGGCGACGAGTGCCACATGAGCTTCCACTTCCCGCTGATGCCGCGGATATACATGGCGCTGGCGCAGGAAGGCCGCCACCCGATCACGGATATCATCCGCCAGATGCCGGAAATTCCGGAAAACTGCCAGTGGGCGATCTTCCTGCGCAACCACGACGAGCTGACGCTCGAGATGGTGACGGAAGAAGAGCGCGACTATCTGTGGCGGACCTACGCCGAGGACAAGAGAGCGCGCATCAATCTCGGCATCCGCCGCCGGCTCGCGCCGCTGATGCAGAACGACCGGCGCAAGATAGAGCTCATGATCGCGCTGTTGCTGTCGATGCCCGGAACGCCGATCCTCTACTATGGCGACGAGATCGGCATGGGCGACAACTACTTTCTCGGCGACCGCGACGGCGTGCGGACTCCGATGCAGTGGACTGCGGACCGCAACGGCGGATTCTCGCGCGCCAACCCGCAGCAGCTCTACCTGCCGCCCGTGATGGACCCGATCTACGGCTTCCAGGCGGTGAATGTCGAGGCGCAGGAAGGCAACCCCTCGTCGCTGCTTAACTGGATGCGGCGCATGGTCGCCGTGCGCTCCCAGCATCAGGCGTTCGGCCGGGGCGAGATCCATTTCCTTTACCCGACCAACCGGAAGATCCTGGCCTACATCCGCGAGTTCGAGGACGAGCGGATCCTGTGCGTGGTCAACCTCTCGCGCTCGGCGCAGGCGGTCGAGCTCGATCTGTCGGCATTCCGCGATGTGGTGCCGGTGGAGCTGTCCGGCCGCACGGCGTTCCCGCCCATCGGCGATCTTCCGTACCTGCTGACCCTTCCCGGGCACGGGTTCTACTGGTTCATTCTTGAGGAAGAGGCGGAAGTGCCGAGCTGGCATGAAACGGTTCCCGAAATCCAGGTCGAGTTCGTCACGCTGACGGCGTCGGACGGCACGGCCAGAAGCATCCTCACCGGCCGCGAGCGGCGGCAGCTCGAGCACGACGTGCTGCCCCATTTCCTGCCCTTGCAGCGGTGGTTCGGCGACAAGCAGGGCCGCATCAAGTCGGTCGCGGTGCGGCGGATCGGCACGCTGGAAGATGAAAATCTGGCCCTGACCATCGCCGATGTCGTTACCGGCGAGAGCGAGAGCCGGTATTTTCTTCCCCTCGTGACCCGCTGGGGCGAGCAGCATCTGCGCTCCGGCGCGCCGCTGTCCTACACGCTGGCGAAGGTGCGCAAGGGGCCGCGGCTCGGGGCGGTCGTCGACGCCGCCTTCGATGACGGGTTCGCGGTCGACCTGATGTCGGCGATCCAGTCGGGGCAGTCCGTGAAGGCCGAAGGCGGGACGCTGGATTTCCATGCGACCGCAGCGCTCGGCGAGATGAAAAAGCCGGTCGCGGCCCGTCGGTTGTCGGCCGAGCAGACCAACGTGTCCGTCATCCTCGACGAGCGGACCATGCTCAAGATCTATCGCCGGCTGCAGACGGGGCTGCAGCCCGACGTTGAGGTGGGACGTTTCCTGACCGAGGTCGCCGGCTTTACCGGCACTCCGCCCTATCTGGGCTCGGCGGAGTTCACGGCAGGCGACGGCGAGACCATGACGCTCGCCACCGCCTTCGCCTTCGTGTCCAACCAGGGGGATGCGTGGAGCGGGCTGCTCGACGCGCTGACCCGCGATCTGGAAAACTGTGCGATGGCCGCAACGCCGGAAACCGAGCGCTTCGTCTACCCGCTCGGCATTGCGGCGGTGCTGGGGCAACGCACCGCGGAGCTCCATGCCGCCTTCGCCCACCCGACGGACGATCCGGCCTTCGCGGTCGAGCCGGTGCGCAAAACCGACCTGTCGGCCTGGACGAAGGCCACCCTGCGCGAGGCGCAGCAGGCGTTCTCGGCGCTTGACGCGCATCTCCAGGCGGCGCCGAAGGACCAGGCGGAGGACATTCGTGCGCTGCTGGCGGAAAGGCAGAATCTGTTCTCCCGGATCAGGAAATTCGAATCGCTGCCGCCGTCGGGCGGACGTTCGCGGATTCACGGCGACTACCATCTGGGACAGGTCCTGATCTGCCAGAACGATGTCGCGATCATCGATTTCGAGGGCGAACCGCAGCGGGTTCTGGACGAGCGGCGATCCAAGTCATCGCCGCTGCGCGACGTGGCCGGGATGGTGCGGTCGTTCGATTATCTGGCCTGGGCTGCGCTCGATCGGCGGCGCGAGATCGTGGGCGATATCCAGGACGCGGAGAGGCGACGCGCGGCCCGGTGGCGCGACGAGGCCACCCGCGATTTCCTCGACGCTTATCTGGTGCGCGCCGCGGCAACCCCGAGCCATCCGGGGGACGCGGAGACCGCCGACGGGTTGTTGCGGCTGTTCACAATCCAGAAGGCGATTTACGAGATCGGCTACGAGGCCGCCAACCGGCCCGGCTGGCTTTCCATCCCCGTTCGCGGGGTACTCGATCTTCTCAAACAGAAGGCGCCGTCCCGATGAGCCCACGCCGATCGGCAACGCCAGGATCCCAAGCGCCGGACCCCGCGGAAATCGAAGCCGTGGCGACCGGCGCCCACGGCGATCCTTTCGCCATTCTCGGGATGCATGGCGGCGACGGCGAGCCGCTGACGGTGCGCGCCTTCGCGCCGCAGGCGAGCGCGGTAGAGGTCGTGGACCGCAAGGCGGAGCGCGTCGTCGCCGCGCTGCCCCGGCTGCACGACGCGGGATTTTTCGGCGGCACGGTTCCCCGGCGCAGGACCCGGTTCCCCTACCGTCTCCGGCTGAGCGAGGGCGATGGGGTCACCGAGGTAGAGGACCCGTACCGCTTCCCGCCGATCCTGGGTGAGCTCGACCTCCATCTGATGGGGGAGGGGACGCACCGGCGCCTGTACGAGAAGCTCGGCGCCCATCCGATGACGTTGGAGGAGGTCCCCGGCGTTTCCTTCGCCGTCTGGGCGCCCAATGCCGCGCGGGTCAGCGTCGTGGGCGACTTCAACCGCTGGGACGGGCGCTGCCACGTCATGCGCAAGCGCCACGAAGGCGGGATCTGGGAACTGTTCATTCCCGGCATCGAATCCGGCGCGCTCTACAAGTACGAGGTGATCGGCGCGGCGGGGCAGCGTCTTCCGCTCAAGTCCGACCCGCTCGCCTTTCACACCGAGCCGCCTCCCTCGACGGCGTCGAAGGTCCATGGCCTGCCCGATCACCGCTGGGAGGACGCGGACTGGCTGGCGCGGCGCGGCGCGGCCATCGATCCGTCAGCCCCGGTCTCGATATACGAGGTTCACGCCGGATCGTGGCGGCGCCGGGTCGACGGCGGCATCATGGAGTATGACGAACTGGCCGACGCGCTGGTCGATCATGTCCGGGATCTCGGCTTCACACATATCGAGCTCATGCCGATAGCCGAGCATCCCTTCACGGGCTCCTGGGGCTATCAGCCGATCGGCCTGTTCGCGCCGACCAGCCGCTTCGGCCCGCCGGAAGCCTTCGCGCGGTTCGTCGACCGCTGCCACGGGGCGGGGATCGGCGTTATCGTCGACTGGGTGCCGGCGCATTTCCCCTCCGACGAGCACGGTCTCGGCCGTTTCGACGGCACGGCGCTGTACGAGCACGAGGACCCACGGCAGGGCTTTCACAGGGACTGGAACACGCTGATCTACAATTTCGGCCGCACCCAGGTCTCCAATTTCCTTCAGTCCAACGCCCTGTTCTGGCTGTCCCGCTTCCACCTCGATGCCCTGCGTGTCGATGCCGTGGCCTCGATGCTCTACCTGGACTACAGCCGCCAGCCCGGCGAATGGGTGCCCAACGAATATGGCGGCAACGAGAACCTCGGCGCGCTCTCCTTCCTGCGGGAGACCAACGTCGCCATCGGCGAGGAGGCGCCGGGCACCTGCGCCATCGCCGAGGAATCGACGGCCTGGCCGAATGTCAGCCGCCCCGTGGACCAGGGCGGGCTCGGCTTCGGATACAAATGGAACATGGGCTGGATGCACGACACGCTGGAATACATGCGGAAGGACCCGATCCATCGGCGCCATCATCAGGACCAGCTGACATTCGGGCTGCTCTATGCGTTCAGCGAGAATTTCATTCTGCCGCTCAGCCATGACGAGGTCGTCTACGGCAAGGGTTCGCTGCTGGGCAAGATGCCGGGAGACCGCTGGCAGAAATTCGCCAATCTGCGTGCCTATTTCGCGTTCATGTGGACCCATCCGGGCAAGAAGCTTCTGTTCATGGGCGGGGAGTTCGCGCAGGAGCGGGAATGGAACCACGACGCCGCGCTCGACTGGCACCTGATCGACGAGGCCATGCATGGCGGAGTCATGACCCTCGTCCGCGACCTGAACCGCGTCTACCGGGATATGCCGGCGCTTCACCAGCTCGATTGCGAGTCCGCCGGATTCGAATGGATCGACGCGAGCGACGCGGCGCAAAGCGTCCTTGTGTACATGCGCAGAGGACGGAACGGCGCCGCCCCTGTCGTCGTCGTGCTCAATTTCACGCCGATGGTGCGCGAGCATTACTGCATCGGGTTGCCGCAGGGCGGCTGGTGGCGCGAGGTCCTGAACACGGATGCCGCGGTCTATGGCGGCTCCAACGTCGGCAATGGCGGCGGCGTCGAGGCCGGGCCCGAACCGTTTCACGGCCGGGAGTGGTCGGTCGAGCTTACCCTGCCGCCGCTCGCGGCGCTCGTCCTGGCGCCGGCGGAAGCGGGAGCCGTCGCATGACCCGTCTCGGCAGCGGCATGCCGCATCCGCTGGGCGCGACATGGGACGGTTCGGGCGTCAATTTCGCATTTTTCTCCGCCCATGCCGAAAAGGTGGAGCTGTGCCTGTTCGAATCCTCGGGCCGGCGCGAAATCGACCGGATCGCGCTGCCGGAATACACCCACGAGGTATGGCACGGCTACCTGCACGACGTCTGGCCCGGCCAGCTCTACGGGTATCGCGTGCATGGCCCGTACGATCCGAAAGCGGGACATCGTTTCAACCCGCACAAGCTCCTGCTGGACCCGTACGCCAAGGCATATCACGGCGAGCTCCGCTGGCACGACGCGGCCTTCGGCTACCGCGTCGGGCATCCGCGCGAGGATCTGGCGATGGACAGGCGGAACTCCGCCTTCGTCATGCCGAAATGTGTGGTGATCGATCCGGCCGTCACATGGGGGCCGGATATCCGGCCCCGGACCTCCTGGGCCGACACCATCATCTACGAGGCTCATGTGAAGGGGATGACGGCCTGTCATCCGGACGTGCCGTCTCCGCTGAAGGGAAGCTTCGCCGGGCTCGCTCATCCGCCCGCGATCGACCACCTGGTGCGGCTGGGCGTCACCGCGGTCGAGCTGATGCCGGTTCAGGCGTTCTTCGACGACCGCTACCTCGTCGAAAAGGGGCTCTCCAACTACTGGGGCTACAACACCATCGGATTTTTCGCCCCCGCGACCCGCTATATCTCGCGCATGGGCGACCTTCACGAATTCAAGCTGATGGTTCGCCGGCTTCACGAGGCCGGGATCGAGGTGATCCTGGACGTCGTCTACAACCACACCGCCGAAGGCAACCATCTGGGTCCGACGCTCTCCTTCAAGGGGGCGGACAACGCCAGCTACTACATCCTCGACAGCGATCCCCGGTACTATTTCGACGTCACCGGCTGCGGCAACACGCTCAACCTCAAGCATTCCCGCGTGCTGCAGATGGTGATGGACTCGCTGCGCTACTGGGTCGAAGAGGTGCATGTCGACGGCTTCCGGTTCGATCTGGCGACCGCTCTCGGGCGCGAGCGCGAGGAGTTCGACCATCAGGCGGTCTTCTTCGAGGCGGTGAGGCAGGATCCGGTCCTGTCGGAGGTGAAGCTCATCGCGGAGCCGTGGGACATCGGCCCCGACGGCTACCAACTGGGCAATTTCCCGCCTGGCTGGGCGGAATGGAACGGCCGCTACCGGGACGGCATACGCAGCTTCTGGAAAGGCGACGAGCATGGGATTCCGGATACCGCGCGCGGTCTGCTGGGCTGGGCGGACCTTTTCGACCACGGCGGGCGGCGGCCGTGGACGAGCGTGAACTTCATCACGGCCCATGACGGGTTCACGCTCAACGATCTGGTTTCCTATAACGACAAGCACAACGACGCCAACCTGGAGGACAACAGCGACGGCCATGACGACAACCGCAGCTGGAACTGCGGCGCCGAAGGGCCGACCGACGACCCGGAGGTGCTCGACCTGCGGGATCGGATGCGGCGCAACATGATGGCCACGCTGCTGCTGTCGCAGGGAACGCCGATGATCCTGATGGGCGACGAGTTCGGCCGCACGCAGGAGGGCAACAACAACGCTTACTGTCAGGACAACGAGCTCACCTGGCTCGACTGGGAAGAACATTCCGAGCGCGATCAGGCGTTCCAGGCCTTCGTTCAGGGCCTGCTGCGGCTGCGGCGAAACCTGCCGATCCTGCGCCAGACACGGTTCCTCCACGGCCAGCAGGTCGGGGAACGAGGCAATCAGAACATCGTCTGGTTCAAGCCGGACGGCGGCGTCATGGGGCCCGACGACTGGGGAGTGGCCCACGCGAAGACAATCGGCATGCTTCTCTGCGACGTGGAGGAATTCGGGGTACTGATCCTGCTCAACGCCCATCATGAGACGGTTCCCTTCCTCCTGCCGGACCACGGTATTGGTTCCGCCTGGCACACCCTCGTGGACACCGCCGAGGGGTTGATCGAACCCGAAGACGCCGTCCGGACGCCGGGCGAGATGTTCGGCCTGCCGGCCCGTTCGCTGCTCATGTTCACGGTGGCCGAGCCGTGACGGATCGTTTCGCCTGTCACAGGAGCTGGGGCGCGGAGCCGTTGGACGGCGCATCCGACACCCGCTTCCGCCTGTGGGCGCCGGGGGTGGACGAGTTGCGCCTCGTCTTCGGGAACAGGGGCGAGGAACTGCCGATGGACCGCGTCGACGACGGCTGGTTCGAGACGGCGACCGGCCGGGTCGCGCCCGGCGACGCCTACGCCTTCCGGCTGCCGAACGGCACGGCGGTGCCGGATCCGGCGGCGCGGGCGCAGCGCGACGACGTCCACGGCGCCTCGCTGCTGGTCGACCCGCGAGCCTATGCATGGCGCACCGCGTCCTGGCAGGGACGGCCGTGGGAGGAAGCGGTGATCTACGAGCTGCACACCGGCGCCTTCACCGCGCAGGGCACGTTCGGCGGCATCGAGGGCCGGCTCGATCATCTGGCCGAAACCGGAATAACGGCCATCGAGCTGATGCCCGTGGCGCAGTTCGGCGGCAATCGCGGCTGGGGCTATGACGGCGTTCTGCTCTACGCGCCGCACCGCGCCTATGGCGGCCCGGACGGGCTGAAGGCGCTGGTGGACGAGGCGCACGCGCGCGGCCTGATGGTGCTGCTCGACGTCGTCTACAATCACTTCGGACCGGACGGCAATTACCTCCATCTCTATGCGCCGGAGTTCTTCGACAAGGCGCGCCAGACGCCCTGGGGCGCTGCGATCGCCTACGACCGGCCGGCCGTGCGCGCGTTTTTCGTCGAGAACGCGCTCTACTGGCTGGAGGAATACCGGTTCGACGGGCTGCGCCTGGACGCGATCAACGAAATCCGCGATCCGTCGCCCGAGCACATACTGGAGACCATCGCCGCGACGGTGCGCGCGCGCATCGCGGACCGCCACATACACCTCACCACGGAGGACGATCGCAACATCACCCGCCTGCACGAACGCGACGCGAACGGCGCCGTCCGGGCCTACACCGCGGAATGGAACGACGATTTCCACCATGCCGCGCATGTCATCGCGACCGGCGAGGCGGAAGGCTACTACATCGACTATGCCGAAGGCGCGGCCGCGGGGCTGGCCCGCGGCCTGGCCGAGGGATTCATCTTTCAGGGCGAGGTTTCCGAATTCTGGGGCGATGCCCCGCGCGGCGCCCCCTCCGCGCATATGCCGCCTCCGTCCTTCGTGAGCTTCATCCAGAATCACGACCAGATCGGCAATCGCGCCTTCAACGAACGGCTGACCGATCTGGCGCCTGCCCGCGTCGTCGAGGCGCTGACGGCGATCCTGCTGCTGGCGCCTCATATCCCGCTCCTGTTCATGGGGGAGGAATGGGGAGAGACGGCCGCGTTCGGCTTCTTCACGGATTTCCACGGCGAGCTGGCCGATGCCGTGCGCGAGGGCCGGCGCCGCGAATTCCGCCGCTTCGCCCGCTTCGCCGACGAGGCCAACCGGGAACGGATTCCCGATCCGAATGCCGAAAGCACCTTCCTTGCATCGCGTCTCGACTGGCGGCGGATGGACGAGCCGGCCGGGCGGGAACGCCATGCCCTCGTCGCCCGGCTGCTGCGAATCCGGCGCGAGGAGATCGTGCCGCGGCTGCGCGGCATCGCGGGTCACGCGGGCAAGGCGGAGACCGGCGCCGGCCGCGCCTTCGGCGTGCGCTGGCGCCTGGGGGACGGCGCGACGCTGACGATGCTCGCCAATCCGGGCGACGATCCCTGCAAGGCGCCGATGACGGCGCGGGGGCGGGTGCTTTACGAAAGCACGCCCGGTATCGCGGCGGACGGAACCGGCGCCGAGCTGCCTGCATGGTCGGTGGCGGTGTCGCTGGCGGACGCCGCATGAGCAAGCCGACGCTCGACCGTCTGGCCGAGGTCTACGGCATCCAGCTTTCCTATCTGAGCGAGAAGGGGAAGCGCTGCGCGCCGTCCGATGCCGCGAAGCGCGCCGTCCTGGAGGCCATGGGAGTAGCCGCCGGCGATCCCGGAAGCCTGTCGCGGAGCCTTGCCACGGCCCCCGAGCCGGCCGACGCCGCCCTCGCCGCGCCGCCGGGCGTGCGCTGCTTTCTGCCGGAGTGGCTGGTGAAGGGACGGGCGTGGGGGATCACCTGCCAGCTTTACGGCCTGCGCTCCGCGCGGAACCACGGCATCGGCGATTTCGAGGATCTTGCCAGGCTCGCGGAACGCACGGGTGGCGAGGGCGCCGATTTCCTCGGCGTCAACCCGCTGCACGCGCTGTTCACGGCGGACCCGGAGCGCTGCAGCCCGTTCTCGCCCTCGAACCGGGGTTTCCTCAACCCGCTCTATATCGCGATCGACCGCATCCCCGGCATCGACGCGCCGGCGGCGGTGGACCCCGCGGCCTGCGCCCGCCTCAGAACGACCGCGCAGGTCGATTACGGCGCCGTCGGCGCGCTCAAGCTCGGCGTGCTGCGCGCCGTCTGGAAACGGATCGTAGAAGCCCCGTCGCTGTGGGACGCCGCGTCGCGACGGGACTTCGAAACCTTCGTCGCTGCCGGCGGGGCGGCGCTGCTCGCCCATGCCCGGTTCGAGGCGCTGTCCCATCGCATGACCGCAGAGGGCAGGGGCGCGGGCTGGCGAAGCTGGCCGGAAGCCTATCGCAGCGCGACCGGCGCGGACGTTGAGCGCTTTGCCGCCGAAAATCGGGGGGAGATCGACTTTCACCTGTGGCTGCAATGGATCGCCGATGCGCAGCTCGGCGCAGCGGCGGCGCGCGCCCGCGCCGCCGGGATGCGCATCGGCCTGTATCTCGACTTCGCCGTGGGCACGGCGCCCGACGGCTCGGCGACGTGGAGCGATCCCGAGCTGGTCGTCCCCGGCGCGAATATCGGGGCGCCGCCGGATGCGTTCTTTGCCGGCGGGCAGGACTGGGGCCTCGCGCCGATGTCGCCGGCCGTCCTGCGCGCCCGCGGGTTCGCACCCTACCGGGACATGCTGGATTCCGCCATGCGGCACGCCGGCGCGGTCCGCCTCGACCACGCGATGAGCGTCTACCGGCTGTTCTGGATTCCGCACGGCATGCCGCCGCAGGAGGGCTGCTACGTGCAGTACCCGCTGGCCGACATGCTGCGGAGCCTCGCCGGGGTCTCGACGGCCCGGCGCGCCATAGTCATCGGCGAGGATCTGGGCACCGTGCCGGAAGGATTCCGCGAGCTCATGCAGGGCGCGGACATGCTGTCCTGCCGCCTGCTTTACTTCGAGCAGACGAAGCGCGGCTTTCGCGCCCCGGCGTCCTATCGGCGGAACGCGTTTCTCAGCGTCTCCTCGCACGACCTGCCACCGCTTGCCTCGTGGTGGACGGGGAACGATATCGCCCTGTTTCAGACGCTCGGCCAGCTCGACGCCGCTGGAGCCGGGAAGCGGCGGAAGGAACGCGACCGTGACCGCCGGAGCCTGATCGCCCGGCTCGGGCGGGAGGCGGCACGGCGCCGTTTCACGGTACCGGCGCCGGCCGATGACGAGGCGGAAAGAAGCCGTCTGACGCCCGACCTCGTCGTTGCCGTCCACGCCTATCTGGCGCGGACGCCGTCGCGCCTTCTCGGGGTGCAGTTCGAGGATCTGTGCGGCGCGGTAGCTCCCGTCAACGTTCCCGGCACCAGCGCCGAGTATCCCAACTGGCGGCTGCGCGCCCCCGCCGCGCTGGAGGACGTGACCGATAGCGGTCTGTGGCGCGCGATCGTCGCGGCCGTGGCCCGTGAGCGGCCACGGAGCGCATGACGGCGCCGATCGCCACGTATCGCCTGCAGCTCCGCAACGGCATGACGCTCGAGCGGGCGGCGGCGCTCGCCCCTTACCTCGCGCGGCTCGGAGTCAGCCATCTCTACATCTCGCCGCCCTTCGCCGCCGCGCCGGGGTCCACGCATGGCTATGACGGCATCGATTTCGCGGCGCTGGAGCCCGCGATCGGCGGCGAGGATGGATTCGACCGTCTCGGCGCCGCCCTTGAAAGCGCGGGACTCCGCCTGCTGGTCGATTTCGTCCCCAACCACATGGCGGCGGCGGACGGCAATCGGTGGTGGCAGGCGGTGCTGGAATGGGGCGCGGACAGCCCGTTCGCGCCGGTCTTCGACATCGACTGGTCCGCGCCGAAGCTGATCCTGCCCCTGCTCGGCGCACCCTATGGCGAGGCGTTGCAGGACGGCGCGTTCGGCATTGCCTTCGACGCCGCGTCCGGCAGCTTCGTCTTTACCTGCTACGACCGCCGCCTGCCGCTCACGCCCCCGTCCTACAGCACGCTGCTGACACGGATTCCGGGGCAGGTTTTCGCCGACCTGGCGCGGGACTTCGCCGCGACATCGGTTGGCGAAGCCGATGCCCTGAAGCAGCGCCTGTCCGGACTCGCCGGCGAGCAGCCTCACGCGCCGGCGCTCGGCGAGGCCGTCGCGGGGGCGAACGCCGATCCGCGCCTGCTGCATGAAATCCACGAGGCGCAGATATGGCGGCTGGCGCACTGGCGCCTGGCGCGCGAGGCGCTGACTCACCGGCGGTTCTTCGAGATCGCAGAACTCGCTTGCCTCAGGGTCGAGGACCCGGCGGTATTCGACATGGTGCATGCCCGCCTCTTCGAGCTGATGGCGGCGGGCCGCATCGCCGGCGTGCGGCTCGATCACATCGACGGGCTCGCCGATCCCCGCGCCTATCTGGAACGCTTCCAGCGGACGGCGCCCGGCGCAGCGCCGGCCTGGCTGCTGGTCGAGAAGATTCTCGAGCGGCAGGAGCGGCTGCCGCCGGACTGGCCGGTTGCCGGAACCACCGGCTACGAATTCATTGCCGCGCTCGCCGGGCTGTTCGTCGACCGGCGGCGTGAAGCCGGGATGAGCCGCGCCTATCGGGATTTCACCGGCAGGCCGGACGACTACGCACCGGCCGTTCGCGCCGCCAAGCGGCAGATCCTGACGCACAATCTTGCGGCGGAGCTGGGGGTTCTGACCGCACGCGCGCTTGCGATCGCGGCAAACGATCTCCGTACGCGCGATTTCGGCGCCGACGGCCTGCGGCGCGCCATCGTCGAGCTGGCGAGCGCGTTCCCGGTCTACCGCACCTATGTGGAGCCAGGCGGGGCGCGCGCGGCCGACCGGGCCGTGGTCGCGGATGCGCTGGCCGCCGCCAGGGAAGCCCGCATGGTGGACGACGAGGCGACGCTGGAGTTCATTGCGCGGCTGCTTCTGCTCGACATCGGCCCTCACGCGGATCGTGAGGCCGTGCTGGCCTTCGCGACGCGCTTCCAGCAGACGACCGGGGCGCTGATGGCGAAGGCGGTGGAAGACACGATGTTCTACCGCCACAACCGCCTGATCGCGCTGAACGAAGTCGGCGGCGCGCCCGAAAGCTACGGCGCGCCGCTGTCCCGGTTTCACGCCACGATGGCCGGCCGGCTTGCCTCGCAGCCGGGCGGGCTGTCGGCGACCGGCACCCACGATACGAAGCGCGGGGAGGACGCCCGCGCGCGGCTGTTCGCGCTGAGCGAGATGCCGGAAGCCTGGGGACGCGCGGTCGTGCGCTGGGCCCGGCTCAACGCCCCGCATCGCGGCGAGATCGCAAGCGGACCGGCGCCCGGCGCCAACATGGAATGGATGTTCTATCAGGCGCTTGCCGGCGCCTGGCCGGCCGGGCTGGCGCCCGACGGTGCGACCGGGGAGAGGGCTGCACAGCTTGCCTCGCTGCGCAGCCGCATGCTCGCCTGTATGGAAAAGACGGTGCGCGAAGCGAAGGCGCGCACCAGCTGGACCTGTCCGGACGCGGCCTACGAACAGGCGGTGGCGGCGTTCGTTTCCGGCGTTCTGTCGCCGGATACCGGTGGCAACTTCCTTCGGGATTTCGTCGATACGTGCCGGCCGATCTGGCTGGCCGGCGCGGTCAACGGCCTGGCGCAGCTCGCCCTCAAGCTGGCGGCGCCGGGCGTGCCCGATCTCTACCAGGGGGCGGAGCTATGGGATCTGAGTCTGGTCGATCCCGACAACCGGGCGCCGGTCGATTTCGACCGTTGCGAGCGGATGCTCGGCGCGGCGGTCTGCCCGGCAGATCCGGCGGCGCTTCTCGCCGACTGGAAATCGGGCGCGCCGAAGCTCGCGCTGACCGTCGCGGGGCTGCGGATGCGCGCGGAATGCCCTGCGTTGTTCGCCGAAGGCGGATACACGGCGCTTTCGGCATCGGGCGAGCGGTCGCGGCATCTGGTCGCCTTCGCCCGCATCCTGGACACGGCATCCGCGGTGGTGGCCGTGCCGCGCTTCGTCCTCTCCCTGATGAAGGGCGCCGACCGGCCGCTTGTGCCGCCCGCTTGCTGGGGCGACACGGCGCTCCTTCTGCCTGCGGCGCTCCGGGGCCGTCCGCTGCGCGATACGATCGCCGGGACGGTGCACCGCACGCCGCAAGCGCTTCGGGCGGCGGATCTGTTCGCGCGCTTTCCCGTCGCGCTGCTCATCGGCGGCGAGTAGGGACATTTTAGGGACATTCGTCCGATGCGATACGTTGTGTTGCAATAGTTAACAAATGTTAATGCGCGGAACTGCGCATATGAGCAGGGTGTTGATTGAGGTGTGGGGGACGTTTTCATGCGATCGCGATGCGGTCGCCGGCAGAGGAAAGCGTCATGGTCCTGAACGGGTCCCCCCCGACGACACAGAAAAACACGGAAGTAAGCGGCGAGTTTTCTTTCCTTTGCCGGGAGGAACTCGCCCCGCTGAAGGCGGAAGGCGCCTCGCTGCTGAATCTGGCCGACATGCTGGAGCAGCTGGCGGGCAATCTCAATTCTTCAGGCACCGATGAACGGGCCCGGGCGCTGGCGGGGGGCCTGCGCGCGGGGCTGGCGGCGTGCCTGGACAAGGAAGCGGCGGTCCTGCGGGGGCTGGGCCAGCCACGCGTCGGGGCTCTCCGGAATGCGATGGACCGGACGCGGCGGGAATACGCCGCGCTGCGGGGGCTGGCCGCGCCGGTCGTCGCCGGGCTGCGGGCGCTGGGGCAAAACCGCTTTCCGACGCCGGTGAACCGGTTCGTGTTCGCGACGAACGTGCTCTGCGTGTTCATCCGCATGCACGTGCAGTTCAAGAACGAAACGCTTTATCCGTTGCTGGCGGGCTCGCAGCCTTCCGGGCAGGCACGTGCGGATACAGGCCGGTCGCCGCGGAACGGAGCGACGGCAATGCCGTCCCCTGCGGCCGTCCATTCCGGCGCCAGGAAAACCGAGGACAGGTCGGCCCATGAGTGGCGGCAACGCAAGAAATCCATATTGGGACGTCAGCGCAAGAGGGTGCCGCCGCCTGACCCCCGGACGGCGGACATGCTGGTTCGCCTGTTCGGCGGCCCCGTTTCCCGGAACAAGCTGCAAAAGAATTCCGGAACAGAATGACCATAGAGGAGGATCGTAATTTTCTCCGAGGAAACAGTTCTGGCCCGACCTCGTTCGAAAGACGCGGACATGGCGGGTGAAACGGAAGAGAACACGAGGGCCATTGCCTGTGCAGCGCTGACGATCTGCGAGTCGCTGATTATCACTTTACGGGAGTTGGGCGTACTGAGCGAAAGCGAAATAGACGATCTTCTGACGGACGCGGCGAGTGCGCAGTGCAGTGCTGCGGACGGAGACGAGGCGTCCGCCATCCATCGCGCGAGCGCGGCGTTGATCAGGAAGATCCGCGAGGGGAAGAACGCGATCTAGGGACCGGCCCCGACGGAAATGCAGGGGCGTCGTCCCGGTGCGGCACGCGGCCCCGTGTTGCCGCAACCGGCGCCGGTCGCAGGCGGGAACGATCAAGAACAGCGAGGACTCCGCCGGCGAGGGCGGGTTCCGAACCTGCCTGACGGGGGCTCCGAACGCGCCTCTAATCCGGATGGATAGGTGATCCGGACCCCCGATACAGGTAGACCATCGTGAATCCGCGAGCGCGCACGCCCAGGAGTCCGACGGCGCCGCGGGGGAGGGAGATGGGCATGCCCCATATCGACGCGTTCGTCAAAAAGCTCAGCCGTTACTGCGCGCTCAACCAGGCGGATTTGAGCGTGCTGAGGGAGCTGCAGGGGCCGGTCCGTGAGTTCAGCCGCGGCACTGAAATCGGCGACGAGTACGAGGAAAGAACCGACGCCTACATCCTCCTGGATGGCTGGGTCCACAATTACAAGCTGACTCGAGACGGCGGACGCCAGATCATCAACTTTCCCGTTGCCGGCGACATCATCGGGTTGCGGTCGCTGATCCTTCCGGTCGCCAGCTACGCCAGCATCACCCTGACGAACGTGACGGTCTGCCTGATCCCGCGCGAACGCCTGGTGGACGTGATGACCCGTTTCACGCATATCGCGGCCTCCATCCTGTGGACCCAGGCGCATGAGGAAGCGATCACCGTGGAACATCTCGTCAGCGTCGGACGCCGCACGGCGCTCGAACGCGTGGCTCATCTGCTGGTCGAGCTGGTCTATCGGCTGAGGCTGTCCGGCCTCGCCAGCGGCTGGACCTACGACTGTCCGCTGGGCCAGCACGAGCTCGCCGACGCGCTGGGACTGAGCGTCGTCCACATAAACCGTGTGCTGCGGCAGCTTCGCGAACGGGAGATCGTCACCTTCCGCCAGAACAGGGTGGTCATTCACGACATCGCGGCGCTGCGCGAGGTCGCCGGGTTCGACAGCAGCTATCTCGACCCCGAAGGGGTGCTCGAATAGCGAGCTGTCGTCGGTAATGCATCGGGATGGAGAGGGCTATGCCGGAAACCGAAGCACGTAAGATCAGAAAGTTCCTTTTTATCATGCAGGCCGGCGGATTGGTGACGGCGGCGGTGTTTCTTCTGGTCGTTCTGCTCGGCACGTCGTTGTTTTTCGACGGCGAGGTCGGAGAGGTGTTGAGGGTGCTGGGGCTGGCGGGTTCGGGAGCGTTGTTTCTGGCGGGAATCGGCAACGGGCTCCTGACTCTCTGGAAAAGCAGGAACACGAAGTAACGCCGATCCCGTGCCCCGCGCGGCCCGGGGCAGAATCGGGTCAAATCGACCCATTCGCGCACAGGCAGGCGGGCGCCGCTTGCCTGTGCGCGACTTTCCGGATAACCGTTGACGATGACATCCGATGCGACCGCGCGCTCCGCTCGGAAGGTGGCTTCCGTTCTTCCCGCCCTGTCCGGCGCCGGGCCGTTCGCGGACATGCTGCCGGCTGCGGCGCGCCTGCCGCCGGAGACGCTCTTCCACGCCGGGCCCCCGTTCGACGCCCATTCCCCGATTCCCCCGCCCGTGCTCCGCTCCGCCGCGGTCGCTGCGGTCGTCGAAGGCTGGGCGGCGACGCCGGAGGAGGGCGCGGCCGCCATCCGGGCCGGCGGGATCGCGCTGGCGCCGGCGCAGGATAACGGGTTGGTCGTGCCGCTGGCCTTCGTCGCCGGACCGTCCACCGGCGTGCTGCGGGTGACGGACGCGGCGGGCGGCGGGGGCGCGCTTGCCGCGATCAACGACGGCCCCCCGGACGGCGCGTTGCGCTTCGGCGCGCCGGACGCGGGCACGGCCGCGCGCCTCACGCGGCTCAACGATACCGTCGCCGGCGCGCTCGACGCCGCGCTGCGCGACGATCCGGTGCCGCTGATCCCGATCGCCGCGGCGGCGCTGCGCGACGGCGACGAGCTGCACGGCCAGGTCGCGGCATCCAGCGCGGCGATCCTCGGCATCCTGGGCCGCCGCCTAGCGCCGGGCCCCGCCGCGGATCAGGTCGCTGCCGCCAGCCAGTTCTTCCTCAACGTCTGGATGGCCGCCTGCGCGCTGATGCTGCAGGCGGGGGCCGGCGTCGCCGGCAGCCGGCTGGTCTCGGCGGCGGGCGGCAACGGGCGCGGCTTCGGCATCAGGCTGGCGGGCGCGCCGGACCGGTGGATCGTCCGTCCCGCCGCCGTGCCGGACGGGCCGCGCCTGTCGCCGGCCTTGGCGGATGTGGCGGCGCTGCCGGCCATCGGCGACAGCGCGGTCATCGACGCCTGCGGCTTCGGCGCGCAGGCGTTCGCTTTCGCGCCGGGGCTGCGCGCCGCGTTCGGCGATGCCGCGCCCGCCGGCGTGGCGTCGGCGCCGGACAGGCTGCTCTGCGCGGTGCATGAGGGATTCGGCGCGCTCGGCGTCCGCGTCGGGCTCGATCTCGACCGCGTCGGCGAAGCGCCGTTCTGCGCCAATCTCGCGATGATCGACGCGGCGGGAGAGCGCGGCTTGATCGGCCGGGGCATTGCGGTTCTGATAGACGGGACCCCGGTTGCGCCGGGACCATGAAATACGGCCCGCGGGCCGAACTGACGAGGACAGGATGACCGACCAGAGCCTGCGTGGCTTTCTCGACATGGTGCAGCGGGATTTTCCGGACGAGTTCGTCCGCATCGCGGCCCCGGTCCGGCGCGAGTTCGACATCACCTCCGCCGTCTTCGAGCTGGAGCGCAGCGGCAGGAGCCCGGTCGTGCTGTTCGAGGACGTGGAAGGGTTCGACCTGCCGGTGGTGACCAATGTGGCGGGCAACCGGCAGCTGCTGGCCGCCGCGATGGGCACCGCTCCGGACGACCTGCCGCTGGCCTATCGCGAGCGCTGCCAGGACTACAGGCCGGTGGAGGTGGTAGGCGACGCGCCGTGGCAGGAGGTGGTGCTGGAAGGCGAGGAGGTCGACCTGACCAGGCTGCCGATCCCGCTGCATTTCCAGGTCGACGCCGCGCCCTATATCACCGCCGGGCAGATCGCCGCGCGCGATCCGGAAACGGGGGTCGACACGGTGGGGTTCCACCGGCTGATGCTCAAGGGCAAGAACCGGCTGGGGCTGTCGCTGCATTCCCGTCGGCGGATGTACGAGTTCCACCGCCGGGCAGAGGCGCGGGGCGAGGCGCTGCCGGCGGCCATCACCATCGGCGTCCATCCGATCCACTACATGGGCTCGATGGCCTATCACTACCCGCCGCAGGTCCGGAAATACGAGATCATCGGCGCGCTGTTCGGCGAGTCCTACCGCGTCGCCCGCTGCGGAACGGCGGATATCGAGGTGCCGGCCGGGGCGGAGATCGTGATCGAGGGCGAGATTCTCGCCGGCAACCGCGAGCCGGAAGGCCCGTTCGGCGAGTTCACCGGCTACGCCTCCTACCGCTCGACCGAGAACGTGTTCGTGGCGAAGCGGATCCAGATGCGCGGCGATGCGATGTTCCACAGCGTCGCCTCGGGCACGGCGGCGGACCATATCCTGGTCTCCTCCATCAGCCGCGAGGCGGAGATCCTCAACGCGCTGCGTCGCAACCTGCCGAACGTGCGGGCGGTGCATGTGCCGCTCTGCACCGTCGGTGCGCTGATGGCGATCGTGCAGATGAAGAAGACCGCGGAGGGCCAGCCCCAGCAGGCGATCATGTCGGCGCTGGGCACGGAGTTCTACGTGAAGACGGTGGTCGTGGTCGACGAGGACGTCGATATCTTCAACCTCTCCGACGTGATGTGGGCGGTCAGCACGCGCACGCGGGCCGACCGGGACATCACCCTGATCCACGGCGCGATGGGGGCGATCCTCGACCCGACCTCGGACTCCGAAACCCACACCCTGACCAAGGTCGGCATCGACGCGACCAAGCCGACCGGCCGTGACTTCGCCGAGCGGCTGATCATTTCAGACGAGCAACGTGCGCGCGTGCGCGATATCCTGATGCGCGCGCAGGTGCGGCTGTGATGCCGCGCCGTTTCCGATTCAAGCTTCGAACCGCGTGGAGCCGCACAGAGAGATGAACCAGCCAAGCTTCGATCTGGTCCTTGCCGGCGGCCGGGTCATCGATCCCGCCTCCGGCATCGACACCGTATGCGACGTCGCCGTGAAGGACGGCCGCATCGCTGCCGTCGGCGAAGGCCTCGCCGGCAACGGCGCGGCCGAGACCGTGGACGCTGCCGGGCTGCTGGTCGTGCCGGGGCTGATCGACACCCATGCCCACGTCTTCCAGCATGTCAGCGGCCGGTTCGGGCTCAATGCCGATCTCTGCGGCGTGCGCTCCGGCGTGACCACGCTGGTCGACCAGGGCGGGCCGAGCTGCATGACCTTCCCCGCCTTCCGCCATTTCATCGCCGAGCCGGCGACGAGCCGCGTGCTCGCCTTCGTCTCCATCTATGTCGTCGGCGGGCTCGAGGGTCATTACTACCCGGAGCTGTACGGCCCCGGCGGCATCGACGTCGAGGCCTGCACGCGCACCGCGAAATCCAACGCCGATCTGGTGAAGGGCATCAAGGCGCATGCCGAATCCGGCGGCATGTCGCGCTGGGGGCTGGAGACTTTGAAACTCGCTCGCCGCGCCGGCGACGAGACGGGGCTGCCGGTCTATGTCCATCTCGGCCAGCTCTGGCCCGAGCGGGCGGGAGAGGAGGGCTCGGTCGATATCGACGAGGCGATGCCGGACATCGTCGCGCTGCTGCGCGAAGGCGATATCCTCGCCCATCCCTTCACCCGCCATCCCGGCGGCTTCGTCAGCCGCAACGGCCAGGTCCACCCGGTGATCGCCGCCGCGCTGGATCGCGGGCTGCGCGTCGATGTCGGCCACGGCTCGCATTTCAGTTTCGCGATGGCGCAGCGCGTGCTGGAGGCCGGCATCCGTCCGTTCACGGTCGGCGCCGACATGCACGGCTACAACACCCACGTCCCGCACGAGGGCGGCACGCCGGATGACCATCCGGACGACGAGATGCACCTGTTCGCGGGACAGACGAAGTTCAGCCTGTGCCACGCGATGACCGAGCTGCTGGCGATGGGCGTGCCGCTGGCCGATGTGGTCGCCATGTCCACGGCAAACTGCGCCACCGCCATCGGCATGTCGGACACGCTGGGCGCGCTGGCGCCGGGCCGCGGCGCGGACGTCTCCGTGCTGCGTATGGAACAGGGACGCTGGACGCTGTCCGACAACAGCGGCGACAGCATCGAGACGACGGAGCGGATCACCCCTGTCTTCTGCCTGCGCGACGGGGCGCGGTTCGAGGCCGACGCGCCGATCCTGCCGAACTAGATCGGGGCTCATGACAGGCTGTCCAATGCTGCCGGGCTGACGATGGGGGCGACGGAGACGATCCGGTCCGGCGGCGTCGGCGCCGCGGTGCGGCGCAAGGAGGACGCGCGGTTCCTTCGCGGCCGGGGCGAGTTCGTCGCCGACATCAAGCGGTTCGGCATGATGGAGGTGGCGTTCCTGCGCAGCCCGGTCGCGCACGGGCGCATCGTCGCGGTGGACAAGCCGGCGGGTGCGGAAGGCACGGTGTTCGTCGCCGCGGACCTCGCCGGCGTCTCTCCGATCCGGGCGGATTCGGCGCTGCCGGGCTTCAAGTCGTCGCTTCAGCCGGTTCTGGCGCACGACAAGGTGCGCTATGTGGGCGAGCTTCTTGCCGCCTGCGTCGCGCCCAGCCGCGCCGAGGCGGAGGATCTCGCGGCCACGGTGGAGCTGCGGATCGACGAGCTGCCGGTGGTCTCCGACATGATCGAGGCGCGGCGGCCGGGATCGGCGTTGCTGCACGAGCACTGGGGCGACAATGTCTTCCTGGAGACCTTCGTCGAGGGCGAGGCGGATATCGACGCACTGAAGCGCGAGGCCGCGGCCAGCGTCACCCGCAGCTTCCGCACCGCGCGCCAGTCGATGGCGCCGATCGAGGGACGCGGCGTCGTCGCCGAATGGGACAGCCGGCTGGAGTTGCTGACCCTGACCACCGCGACCCAGATGCCGCATATCGTGCGCTCCGGCCTCGCCGAATGCCTGGGGCTGGACGAGGGACAGGTCCGCGTCGTCGCCCCCGATGTCGGCGGCGGGTTCGGCTACAAGGGCATATTGCTGGCGGAGGAGGTCGCGCTCGGCTGGATCGCGATGAAGACGGGGCGCCCGGTCTGCTGGATCGAGGACCGGCGCGAACAGCTCACCGCCAACGCGAACTGCCGCGAGCATCATTACGAGATATCCGCCTATGCCGCCGCGGACGGTCGGCTGCTGGCGGTCGAATGCGAGGCGACGGTGGATGCCGGGGCCTATTCCGCCTATCCGTTCTCCGCCTGCCTGGAGGCCGCGCAGGTGGCCAGCATCCTGCCGGGCCCCTACGACTTTCCGGGCTATCGCTGCCGCACGTGGTCGTCGGCGACCAACAAGCCGCCGATCCTGCCCTACCGGGGCGTCGCACGCACCGGCGTCTGCTTCGCGCTGGAGGTCCTGCTGGACGACCTGGCGCGCGCGCTCGGCATGGAGCCGCATGCGTTCCGCCTGCGCAACCTGCCGGCGCCGGGCCGCATGCCGTTCGAGAACGTGACCCGGAAGCATTTCGATTCCGGCGACTATCCGGAATGCCTGCGGCGCGCCGCCGCCGCCATCGACATTCCGGCGCTACGCGCCCGCCAGAAGGCGGGCGAGCCGGACGGGCGGCGTATCGGCGTCGGCTTCTCGATCTTTTGCGAGCAGGCCGCGCACGGCACCTCGGTCTATGCGGGCTGGGGCATTCCGATGGTACCCGGCTACGAGCAGGCGACGGTGCGGCTGACCCCGGACGGCGGGGCGGAGGTGCGCGTCGGCGTCCATTCCCACGGCCAGAGCCTGGAGACGACGCTGGCGCAAGTGGTGCACGAGATTCTGGGCATCGACATGGCCGCGGTGAAGGTGGTGCACGGCGACACGGCATGCACGCCCTATTCGACCGGCACCTGGGGCTCGCGCTGCGCAGTGATGGCGGGCGGGGCCGTGGCCGCGGCGTGCGACACGCTGGCCGGGCGGCTTCGGGCCATCGGCGGCTATCTGCAGCAGGCCGATGCCGCCTCGGTGCATGTGGCGGAGGGCGAGGTGCGCGGCGCGGGCGCGGCCGTGTCCATCGCCGACATATGCCGCACCTGGTACCGCCGGCCGCAGGACCTTCCGCCCGACGTCGCGCCGGAGGGGCTGGAGGTCACGCAGGGCTACAAGCCGGTGCGCGATACAGGCACGTTCTCCTATGCCGCGCACGGCTGCGTGGTCGCGGTGGACACGGAGACGGGCGAGGTCGAGATCCGCGACTACGTCATCGTCGAGGATGGCGGGGTGCTGATCAACCCGATGGTGGTGGACGGACAGGTCTATGGCGGCACGGCCCAGGGGATCGGCACGGCGCTCTATGAGGAGATGCCTTACGACGCCAACGGTCAGCCGCTGGCCACGACGCTGGCCGATTACCTGCTGCCGAGCGCGATGGAAATGCCCGCTGTGCGGATCGAGCACATGGAAACCCCGTCGCCCTACACACGGTTCGGCCAGAAGGGGCTGGGGGAGGGCGGCGCGATCGGCCCGCCTGCGGCCATCGCCAATGCGATCAACGACGCGCTGAAGGATCTCGGCGTCTTTGTCGACCGCCTGCCGGCGACGCCGGAGCGTCTGCTGGAACGGATCGTTCCGGCGCGGACGTCCCTGTAGGCCGGCTTTCCGCTGCGACTCGGGCGGAATCGGCCGCGATTTCGGCTCGAGCCGCGCAATCCGCCGGGTGCGCCGCCGGTGACCATGCTGTGACCAGCTTCTGCCTCCGACGATGCGCCACAGAATGGTCACGGCGTCCGGGCCCGGTTGTGATTGTGTCGGCTCTGGCCGGTTGTTAACCAGAGTCCTCCGGCGGCTGGCTCGGCGGCGCCGTCTCGATTGCCCAGTTCGTGCCGGAAAATTGCCTCTATTCCGGTCCATGAAGGGTGACGGAAACGGCGCGGGAGCGGCGGCGGGCCGGAAGCGGAGACGGATACATAATGTGGGGCAATCCATTTGGCGATCTGCACGATGCGATCGCGATCGACCTCGGGACGGCGAACATTCTCGCCTACCGCCAGGGGCGGGGCGTGGTGCTCAACGAGCCTTCGGTTGTCGCCATTGCCGATGAGGAGGGGACTCACAAGATTCTGGCGGTGGGACAGGAGGCGAAGCGCATGGTAGGCCGGACCCCCGGCAACATCCGTGCGATCCGGCCGATGCAGGAGGGCGTGATCGCCGATTTTCAGGTCGCCGCGCTGCTGATCGAGTACGTCATCCGCAAGGTGCGGAACGGACGCCATCTGCGCGGTCCGTACATCGCCATTTCCATTCCGTCCGGCTCCACCCCCGTGGAGCGCAAGGCGATTCGCGAGGCGGCGGAGGCGGCCGGCGCGCGCAAGGTGTTCCTCATCGACGAGCCCATGGCGGCGGCGATCGGCGCCGGGCTGCCGGTCACCGAGCCCTGCGGCTCGATGGTGGTGGATATCGGCGGCGGCACCACCGAGACCGCGGTGCTGTCCCTGGGCGGCACGGTGTTCTCCCAGTCGATCCGCATCGCCGGCGACGCGATAGACACCGCCATTA
The DNA here is from genome assembly GCA_009377375.1 of Alphaproteobacteria bacterium. Classification (GTDB taxonomy): domain Bacteria; phylum Pseudomonadota; class Alphaproteobacteria; order MPNO01; family UBA2964; genus WHUE01. Next base: position 29,378 of record WHUE01000016.1, read on the forward strand.
CGGCGTATCTGCGGCGCGAGCACCGGTTGCTGATCGGCGATGAAACCGCCGAGCGCATCAAGCTGACCGTGGGCGCTGCCCATCTGCCCGATGACGACGAGGGCGCGGCCATGGTGATCCGCGGGCGCGACATCGCGGAAGGCGTTCCACATGAGGTGCTTATCGGCGAGGCTGAAATTGCCATCGCCATCGCCGAGCAGGTCACCGCCGTCGTCGATCTGGTGCGCAGCAGCCTGGAGGTGATTCCGCCCGAGCTTGCCGCCGACATCATGGATCGCGGGCTGGTGCTGACCGGCGGCGGCGGGCTGCTGCGCGGGCTCGACAGGGTGCTGGCCTATAGCTCGCACCTGCCGGTCGTCGTGTCGGACACCGCCCTGGAGGACGTCGCCCGTGGCGCCGGCCGGGCGCTGGGCGATCTGTCGCTCTACCGCTTCGCGTTCGAGGACGCGTGATGCCGGGCGTGCGGAATAAGCATCCTGCGGGATCGTCCTTGGCTGAAAGCGCCGCGGCGCGAACGGACTCGACATGAGCACCGATATCGCCCCTCTTCTTCTGATTGCCGGGCTGGCGCTCCTGGGGCTGATTCCGGCGGCCTTGGCGTACCGCAAGGACCGAGGATTCGTCCCATGGTGGATTTACGGTGCCGCACTGTTTCCCGTCGCCCTGACGCACGCGTTTCTGTTATCCGGCGACAGGGGGGTGCGCGTGCCTGACGAGGGGGTGATCTGTCCGTCCTGTGGCGAACCGTTGCCGCGTTTCGCCGTCGGATGTCGGCAATGCGGGTGGGTACTGATGGAACCTTTTGCGTCGCAACCCGGAGCGGCCGCTCGCCCCGAGCGGGCGGAGGCAGGCCCCGAGCGGGCGAAGGCAGGCCCCGAGCGGGCGGAGGCCGGCAGCGTGCGGGACACCGGCGCCGGTCCGCCGCCGTGGAACGACGAGGCGTTCGCCCGCGTAAGCCGGTTGGGACCCAGCCCGGAGGAGCCGCCGGAGCGAAGGCCCAATCGCCACTTGGTCGGCGGCGCGCTGATTGCCGCCGGCGTGGTTGGAGGGGCGGCGGTCGCCCTGGCCGTTCTGCCGTTCGGGTCGTGGTTCGGCGCGGACCCGCCGTCCCGGCAAAGCCGGCTTGCCGATGCCGGACCGGCGTCTCCACCGACGGAACCCGCGCCTGCGCCGTCTCCGTCGACGGCAGCGCCCGCGCTGTCTCCCTCTCCGGGGCTGGAGACGCCGACGGAGCCCGTGCCGGAAACGGCCCCGGCTCCCGGCATGCCGCCGCTGCCGCCGGAATCGCGGCTCGGCCCGTCGGAGACCGATGTGACCGAGCCGCCCGCGCCGGCCAAATCGGCGATTGCGCCGCCCCTGCCCCGTCCGAAGCCGGACAGTCCCGCAGCCGGCAAGGGCAGGGCGGAGCAGAAGGCCTCGGCGCCGAGCCCCGCTCCCGTCCCGACCCCGCCGCCGCAGCGCGAGGCCGCGAAGACCCCCGATCCTCCGCGTCCGCCGCCGCAGCCGGCGCCGAAGACGCCAACGACCGAAGGCGCGGGAGATGCCGACGTGGCCGCGGTCGGCGATCTGGTTGCGTGGCTGCAGCGGCGCTTGACCGCGCTCGGCTATTTCGACGGTCCGGTCAACGGCCGCGCCGATGCGCGCACCCGCGCGGCCATCCGGGACTGGCAGCGGTCCAGGGACATGACGGTGACCGGGCGGATCGACTCGGCGCTGATCGTCAGTCTCCGCCGCGCGAAGACCGAGCCCCGCGCGGCGAGAGAAAGCAGGCGGTGATCGCGCCGGCGCGATCCGCCAGCCGACGGACGGCTCGGTCCCGTTGACGGCCGGCGCGGCCACGGATCGGTCACTGGCCGCGCGTTTTCCTCTTCCGCATCATGACCCTCACGCCTCTCCATACGGGGCGGGGTGAAAACCGTTGCGGCTACCGAGGGAGGACATGATGGATACCGATGAGAAGACGGACGGCTTCGTGGCGGCGCGGCGCAGGTTTCTCGCGTCCTGCGGCCGGTTCGCGGTGATAACGCCGCCTGCCGTGACTTTCATGCTGTCTTCTGCGCAGCAGAATTTCGCCGTGGCGTCGTCCGGTGGCCACAGCGGCGGCAGGCCCCGTCGCCGCCACGCCAATAACGGGTTCGGCAACGGCGGTCACGACGGCGTGCCGGGCCGGTCGGACCATCAGGACCGGACGCGCTGACAGGACGTTCCGGCGCCGCATCGACGGCCCGTGCGGCTTGCCGCGCGGGCCGTCGCTTGTCCGGGGCGGGGGACGTCAGGTCCGGAACAGCCTGTCGAAGGCGAAGACGGCACCGTGCCGCGCCAGGAACTGGCGCAGATGGCGCCAGCGCCACGCCATCGGCCCGCCGCCGCAGTCGCGATACAGCCGGCACATGCGGTGCCAGGCGAATCCGGCCCGCAGATTGCCCGCCGGCGCGGTCAGGCGGTCGAGCGCGGGATGGCGCAGCTGCACCAGGCAGCGGCCGGCATGCAGCCGCGCCCGTATCGACGGCGGTTCGGCATAGGGCCAGGCCGTACCGAACAGCCGCCGGGCCAGGAGCAGATAGCTTTCCAGCGGCGTCAGAAGCCTGTGCCGCGCCATGCGCTCGCGGATGAACGGCCAGTCGATCTCCGCGCCGAACGCCGCTGCCAGCGCGGCGAATTCGTGCAGCTGACGAAGATCGACCACGCCGCGATAGAAATTGCCGCGGTGGTGAATCTGCGCGTGCAGCAGGTTGTGCAGCAGCCGGTCGGTCGGGCACGGCGTCCGGAAGTCCAGGCCGCGATATGTGACCCGGCCGGCCCGCTCCCAAATCTCGGCGGCGGGCAGGACGTCCCTCTGGTCGATCAGCTCGAAATGCGGGTCCACGGAGGCGGGATCGCCCTTGCGCATGAATTCGCCGTAGGCGTGATGGCCGTCCGGGTAGCGCTCATGCAGCCGGTAGCCCAGCCGGTCCAGCACCGCGAGGGCGGGTGCAGCGGCCCCTGCCGGTATGGCGAGGTCGATGTCGGACATCATCCGCGCGCCGCGCCCGATGCGTGGCGGGGCCATGAGCACCAGCGCGCCCTTCAGCAGCATCGGCGCAATGCCCTCGTCGTTCAGCGCCCGCACCAGCTCCACCGCCTGGCGGCGGATCGCCGCGTTGCGTCGCAGGTTCATCGCGTGCAGCATCGCGAGGTAGTCCCGCGCTTCGTCGTCCGCATAATCCGCGCGTGCCGCCGCGACATGGAGCGCCGGCCCGAGCAGATGGCGGTTGGCGAGGCCGATCATCGCGTCCCACCGCGCCGGAGGGAGCGGCAGAGGGCTGTCCGCAGGGGCGTCGGGACGCAGCACACGGGTCAGCGCCTCCAGCGTGTCGCCGCCGGCCGTCATGAAGAAGCGATCTCCTTCATCGCCGCGATGCCGTCTTCCACGGAGGTGTGAGACAGCGCGTAGCGGCTGGTCCCATCCACCCAGGCGATCAGCCGGTCGATGTCAGCGGCGTCGAAGCCGTGGCCGATGGGGTCGAGGCAGGGCAGCAGCCGGTCGAGAGCCTGCGCCGTGGTCAGGGGACGCCATTCGGTCGGTGTCGTCGGATCGTAGCTGGGAAAGACCAGCGCCCTGACCGGCAGGGCGCGGCGCGATGCGGCGTGCCGCAGGGTCCGGCCTCCTCCGGTGCGGATATACCGGACGTGCATCCCGTCGGGTCGGCGATAGGCGGGATGCTGCCAGAGACCGGGAAGCCGGTCCGCGATGGCGGGCCAGGATCCGGATTTGAGACAGATGTACGGGATCACCGGACTGGCCGCCATGGTCTCCCGGTCGAGGACGATCGTGTCGTCGCACATCGTCTCGAAGCCGGCCGACCACAGCCCTGCCGCCAGTGTGCTCTTGCCGTGCCCCGACGGCGCCGGCAAGACCATCGCGCCGGTCGGCGTGGACACCATCGCGGCATGGATCGCCGGATAGTCCGCGCTGTGCTGCAGCGCGACGCGGACCACGTTCGCCAGCACCGCCGGCGCCAGCTCCCGCAGGCTCGGCACGTTGAAGGGGGGCCGACCGGGGCAGAGCAGCGCCGCGCCGCCGCGCTCGACGCGCAAGACGTCGATGAGCGCGTTCCAGGCCTTGGGCGGCGGTCCGGCAAGCCCGTCGAGCAGCGGCGCGCAGAGCCTGGCCAGCGCGGGCTCCACGAAGCGCACCGCGATATCGGCGTTCAGCACCCGGCAGGCGATGCTGACGGGGCGGCGCGGCGAGACGTTCAATGGAATCCGCACCCCTGTGCGCGACCGTCCGCCGAATGCAGCGTCGTCGGTGGTCATGCTGTCCGCCAGCAGCCCCATCTCGCGCCAGCGGTCGATCAGCGCGGTGAGATGCGCCATCGCCTCGTCCAGCCCGATATCCGCGCGGTGTGCATAATCGCGCGCCAGATCCGCCGCGGTGCAGTCTTCGGCGAGCGAGCACCACAGGAAGGCCGCGGCACGATCCAGCTGGAAGATGGTCTGGGCCCGCCCGTTGAACAGAAGCCCGCCGGCGCCATCTGCGTGAAAGCTCACATGCGGCGCCGGGCGGGCCGTGTGCCTGACCCGGCCGCGCGACTTCACCTGCAGCGTCCTTTTCGGAGGGGGCGGCCTGGGGGCCCTTCGGCGCGGATATCGCATGACGGGGATCGCCTGTTCCGTTGTCGTCGACTCTTTCACGGTCGCCCGACCGCGAGACCGTACTGACGGGCCCGGTCGGCCGCGCGTGATCGTTCTGTGGCGGCGAACGAAGCCGGCGCGCAACGCACCGTTGCACCCGTCGGCGGGACGACGACACGTCGCGGCTGCTTCGATGAGTGCAACGGTGCGTTGCGCGCGCGGGCGGTCACAGCTTGATCACTGGTTGTGCGGGGACTGCGCGGGTTTGATCGGGCCCGGGCGCACCGGCCGCATGCGGGATCGGTCGTCCTGACCGCACCCGACCCAAAAAGGAGCATCGTCGATGACGGAAAAGGTAGCGTTGATTACCGGCATCACAGGACAGGATGGCGCCCTGCTTGCCGAGCAGCTGCTCGCGAAGGGTTACATCGTTCATGGCGTGAAACGCCGTTCGTCATCGTTCAACACGCAGCGCGTCGATCACCTGTATCACGACCCGAAGGTGGAGGAGGGGCGCTTCTTCCTGCATTACGGCGACCTGACCGACGCCACGAACCTGATCCGCATCCTTCAGGAGGTGCAGCCGGACGAGCTCTATAATCTCGGCGCGCAAAGCCATGTGCAGGTCAGCTTCGAGACGCCGGAATACACCGCTCAATCCGACGCGCTGGGCACGCTGCGGCTGCTCGAGGCGATCCGCATCCTCGGCCTCAAGGAACATACGCGGTTCTACCAGGCCTCGACCTCCGAACTGTTCGGCAAGGTGCAGGAGGTTCCGCAGCGCGAGACGACGCCGTTCTATCCGCGGAGCCCCTACGGCGTGGCGAAGCTCTATGCGTACTGGATGACGATCAACTATCGCGAGTCCTATGGGATGCATGCATCTAACGGTATCCTGTTCAACCACGAGAGCCCGCTCCGAGGCGAAACCTTCGTCACCCGCAAGATCAGCCGCGGCGTCGCGGCGATCGAGCGCGGCATCCAGAAATGCCTGCATCTGGGGAATATCGATGCACAGCGCGACTGGGGCCATGCGCGCGACTACGTCGACGGCATGTGGCGCATCCTGCAGCAGGACGAGCCCGACGACTACGTGCTGGCGACCGGCGAAATGCATACGGTCCGCGAATTCGTGAATCTGGCCTTCGAGCATATCGACCGGCCGATCCGCTGGCAGGGGGCGGGCACGTCCGAGACCGCGCACTGCACCCGGACCGGCGACGTGGTGGTCGCCATCGACCCGCGCTATTTCCGCCCCGCGGAGGTCGACCAGCTGCTGGGCGATCCGACGAAGGCCCGCGAGCGGCTCGGCTGGCAGCACCGGACGGGGTTCGAGCAGCTCGTCGCCGAGATGGTCGATGCCGACCGGCTCGCTCTCGAGCGCGGGGTGTTCGAAAATGCCTGAGGCCCCGATATTCGATCTTGCCGGGAAGCGGGTCTGGGTCGCCGGTCACAGAGGGCTGGTCGGTTCCGCCCTCGTCCGCCGGCTGGCGCGGGAGCGGTGCGAGGTGCTGACCGCGGGACGCGATGTCGCCGATCTGCGCCGGCGCGACGATGTCGACGCTCTCTACGCCTCCCTGCGGCCCGACGTGGTCATCCTCGCGGCCGCCAGGGTCGGCGGCATTCTCGCCAACAACTCCTTTCCCGTGGATTTCCTGCACGACAACCTCGCCATCGCCAACAACGTGATCGCCGGCGCGGCCGAGTCGGGCGTGGAGAAGCTGCTGTTCCTCGGTTCGTCCTGCATCTATCCGCGCGAGGCGCCGCAGCCGATCCGCGAGGAGGCACTATTGTCGGCGCCGCTGGAACCCACCAACGAATGGTATGCCGTCGCCAAGATCGCCGGGCTGAAGCTCTGCCAGGCCTATCGCCGCCAGTACGGCTGCGACTTCATCTCCGCGATGCCGACCAACCTGTACGGGCCGGGCGACAATTTCGACATCGCCTCGGCGCATGTGATCCCGGGGCTGCTGGCGAAGGTGCGCAAGGCGATGGAGGACGACGCCCGGACCATCGAGGTCTGGGGCACGGGCCGCCCGCGCCGCGAGTTTCTCTACGTCGACGATCTCGCCGACGCGCTGGTGCATCTGCTGCGCCACTACAGCGACGAGCCGCCGATCAACGTCGGCACGGGCAGCGAAGTCACGATTGCCGATCTCGCCTGGACGATATGCGAGGCCGCCGGCTACAGCGGCGGGTTGCAGTTCGACACCTCGCGTCCCGACGGAACCATGCGCAAACTGCTCGACGTAAGCCGCCTCCACGGTCTCGGCTGGCGGGCGGGGACATCGCTGCGCGACGGCATCGCGCGGACATGGCTGTGGTACTTGGATGCGCATGACTCGGTGGTACGCGATGCCAGAGTCACCGCCTGATCCCGCCGAGCACCTTCGTACCGATCACCTTTACGACGATCTCGTCGGGCGGTCGGTGCGAGGCGGGGCGGTCACCGCCATCGCGCAGTTCGCGAAGATGGCAATCCAGTTCGGCGCGGTCGTGCTGCTGGCGCGGCTGGTCGCGCCCGAGGCGTTCGGCCTCGTCGCGATGGTGGCTGCGGTTCTCGCCTTTTTCGAGCTGTTCCGCGATCTCGGCCTGTCGATGGCGACCGTGCAGCGCCCGACGATCACGCATGAGGAAGTCAGCGCGCTGTTCTGGGTGAACACGGCCGTCTGCGCGCTCGTGTTCGCCGTCATCTGCGCGCTGGCGCCGGCCCTGACGATGTTCTACGGCCGCGAGGAGCTGATGCCGATCGCCATATGGCTCGGGTTCGGCGTCGCGATCGGTGGGCTGGCGACGCAGCATATCGCGATCCTGCGGCGGCAGATGCGCTTCGCCGCCCTCTCCGCGGCCGAAGTCGGCGCGGCGGTCATCGGCATCATCGCCGCGATCGGGGTCGCGATGAACGGCGGCGGCCTCTGGGCGCTGGTCGCGCAGCGCATAGCGTGGTCTGCGGCGCTGACCGCGCTGTCCTGGTCGCTTTGCGGATGGCGGCCGAGCCCGCCGACGCGCGGGGTGGGCACGCGGCGTCTGCTCGTCTTCGGCGGCAACATCACGCTGGCCAGCATCGTAAACCTTGCCGCGCGCAACCTCGATCAGGTGCTGATAGGCTGGTGGTGGGGCGCCGTGCCGCTGGGCTTCTACGAGCGCGCCAACCGCCTGCTGATGGCGCCGATTCAGAACGTCAACACGCCGCTGATGGCGATCGCCATGCCCATGCTCAGCCGTCTCGTCGACAAGCCGGACCGTTACCGGGCCGCCTATCTGCGCGTGCTGGAGGGCGTCTGCATGGTTTCCATGCCGGCGGCGGCGCTGCTGATCGCGGCGCCGGACTGGACGGTTGCCGTGCTGCTCGGGCCCCAGTGGGCGGGCGCGGCCGGAATCGTCATGTGGCTCGGCGTCGCAGCGCTCTACCAGCCCGCGACCAATACGACGGGCTGGCTGTTCGTCACCCAGGACCGCACCGGCGAGTTGGTGCGATGGAGCATTGCCGGCTCGGCGCTGCGCATCGCCGCCGTCGTCGCGGGGCTGCCCTACGGCGCGGAAGCCGTGGCGGCGGCTTTCGCGGTCAGCGGCCTTGTCCTGTGCCTGCCGCTGCTGTTTCACATGGTCGGGCGGACGGGACCGGTGCGCGGGCGCGACCTTTATGCCGCGCTGGCCCCCTCGGCGCTGGTGTCCGCCGTGGTGTTCTGCGCCGTATACGGGGCGAGGACCGTGCCGGGGCTGATGCCTGCCGACCCGCTGTCGGCGCTGGGGGCGGCTTTCCTGATCGCCGCCATCGCGTCGCTGCTCGGCTTCGCCGGGCTGCCGCGCAGCCGGCGGGCGATGCACGGGGCGCTGGCCCTGCGTTCCGTGCTGTTCGGCTCGGGGGCGCGGCCATGAAGGTGGTGATCGCGAACACGACCCTGCTGAACGCCGGCGACGCCGCCATCAACGAGGCGACGATGCAGATTCTGCGTCACAGCTTCGGCGGCGAGGTCGATTTCGCCTGCTACGAGGCGAACCCGGCCGTCGCGGCGCGATACCATCCGACCCTGGCGCTGCGGGCCGCGCTGTTCGACCAGGTCGCATCGCATCTTCGCTGGCGCTTCGCCCGGCTTCCCGCCCTGCTTTGGGTGCTGGCGATCGCGCGGCTTGCCCGCGTCTGGAAGGTCGCGCTCCTCGCCCTGCCGGCCGGGCTGCGCCGGAGCCTCGCCGAGTACCGCGCCGCGGATGTGGTCGTCAGCGCGGGCGGCACCTACCTCGTGGACCGGTACCGGATCGCGCCGCGCATCTTCGATTTCCTCGTCGTGCTCGCGCTGGGACGTCCGCTGGTGCTGTTCACCCAGAGCATCGGCCCCCTCGCGCCCGGCCGCGACCGGCTTCTGCTGCGCTTCGCCCTGCGCCGCGCCGCGCTGGTGATGGTGCGCGACCGCCCGTCCGAGGCGCTGGTCGCCGAGCTGGGCGTGCCCGCCGCGCGCGTCGCGCGCTGTCCCGACGCCGTCTTCGCGCTGAGCCAGCCGCATGAGCACGTGTCGGATGCGCCCCGCATCAATCCGCCGCGCATCGCGGTGTCGGTGCGCGACTGGCCGTTCTTCGCCGGGGGCAGGGCGGAGGAGGGCATGGAGCGGTATCTCGACGCCGTGGCCGCCTTCGTGCGCCGCGTTGTGGAGACGGACGGGGCCCGGGTGACGATGGTATCCACCTGCCAGGGCGTCCCGGAGTACTGGACCGACGATTCGAAGGTCGCGGCGCGCGTCATCGACCGGCTGCCTGCCGCCCTGCGCGACAACGTGACGCTGGACGGGCGCTTCCGCAGTCCGGCGGCGCTGATCGACTACCTGCGCGGGTTCGACCTCATCGTCGCGACCCGCATGCATGCCGGCATCCTGGCGCTTTGCGCGGGGGTGCCGGTGGTGCCGATCGCCTACGAATTCAAGACGCGCGAGCTGTTCACAGAGCTGGAGGCCGAGGCATTGCTGTGCGACGTCGAGACGGTGACGGCCGGCCGTCTCTACCGTGCCTGCCGCCGCGCGCTGGGGCAGACGCGGTACGGCCGGGCCGCGGCACACTGGCGCCGGGTCGCGCTGGCGCGGTGTCATGCGATGGCCAGCGGGCGGCTGGTGGCGGCAGCAGTTTACGGGGAGGGACGGACATGACGTTACGGGTGGCTGTTTTCGTACATGAATTTCCGGCGCTGAGCGAGACGTTCGTGCTCAACCAGATCACGGGGCTGCTCGACCTCGGCTGCGACGTGCGCATCTTCGCGTCCGGCCGACGCGATGAGTCCATCGAGCATACCGATATCGAGCGCTACGGGCTGATGCGCAGGGTTCACTATCCCGGCATGCCCAGGAGCAGGCTGCGCAGGGTGATCCGCGCCGTTCCGATGGTGTTGCAGGGGCTGAAGCGGCATCCGCGGCGGATATTCGGCGCCATGAACCCGTTCCTCTATCGCCGTTCGGCGCTGTCGCTGGAACTGCTGTACTGGACGGACACGCTGGCCCGGCACGGACAGAAGTTCGACGTCATCTTCTGCCATTTCGGCCTTATCGGCCGCACCGTCTCGTTCCTGCGGGCGCTGGGCGCCATAGAGGGCGTTCTGGTGACCGCCTTCCACGGCGTCGATGTCAGCGCCGTGCTGGCGCAAAGGCCCGGACTGTATCGTCACCTCTTCCGCCACGGCGATCTGTTCCTGCCGATATCGCACCGCTGGCGCGAAGCGTTGATCCTGCACGGCTGCGATCCGAACCGGGCCGAGGTCCACCATATGGGGGTGGAGCTGCCGCGCTTCCCGTTCCTGCCGAACCGGGGCGCGGACGATCGCTCGTTCCGGGTTCTGACGATCGGCCGGCTGGTGGAGAAGAAGGGCATCGAGTACGGATTGCGGGCGGTGGCGCGGGCGCGTGAGCGCGGCACCCGGATACGCTACACCATCGTTGGCGACGGGCCGTTGCGCGGCACCCTCGAGGCGCTCTCGGACGAGCTGGGGCTGGGCGATTCGGTCACCTTCGCCGGGTGGCAGGATCAGGAGACCGTGATTGCCCTGATGCAGGGGCACCAGGCCCTGCTCGCGCCCAGCGTGACGGACGGGGTCGGCGATCAGGAAGGGATACCGGTCACGCTGATGGAGGCGATGGCCGTCGGGCTGCCCGTGGTGTCCACCCGCCACAGCGGCATTCCGGAACTGGTCGAGAACGAAAAATCGGGCCTGCTGGCGGAGGAGGGCGACGTCGAGAGTCTTGCAGACGCCCTGATGCGCCTGTACGCGGATCCGGCACTGCGCGAGGCGCTCGGCCGGAAGGCGCGCGGCGCCGTCAGCCGGAACTTCGACGTCCGCGCCCTGAATGAACGGCTCGTCGGGATTTTCGAGGGGCTGATCCGGACGCGGCCGGAGGAGGTCCTGGATGATCGGGTCGTGGTGCGCCGCGGCTCCAACGGCGCGACGCCGGGCGCGGCGACTCCGCACGATTCCAGGGCCTGAGCCTTCGGTCAGGCGCCGATCTTCCTGCCGTCCGTGTCATCGTTCGGCGCGCCCTGCTTCATGCGCAGATCGCCGTTGCCGTCGACCCACAGCCGATAGTCGCCGAGCCTGACTTGGTTGGGGCTGTTCCAGCCGGCGCCGAACCGGGCGCCGAACCCGGTCTGACCGATCTCCAGCGGTTCCGGCCCGCCGGCGTCCTCGATGGCGCCGCGGCATCCGATCACGGTGATCTTGGCGCTATCCTTGCCCCTGAGCCGGGCCAGCGTGGCGCCTTTCGCCTGTCTGTCACCTGCCGCCGTGCAGCCGATCATGACCAGATGATTGGTGATGTAGCCGCGCACGAGGTGCTTCTGCTTGAATATCGAATAGGCGGTGCAGCCGATCAGCGTGCCGAACACGTTGATGCTCAGCCCCGCGTTACCCGTCGCGGCGCTCTTCTTGCCCTGATGGTTGTTTTCGAAACCGCAATGCGACAGCAGCGTGCAGCCGTTGCCCGCCACAAGCCCGAAACTGCCGTTGAGCAGGAAGTAGCAGCCGTGGAAGCTGACGTCGTTGGCCTTCCGGATCAGGATGGCGCCATGGCCCTTGTTGCCGCCGAACACGCAGCCGAAGACATGGATCGCCGACAGGATGCCCCCGCCCTTCGCGTGGCCCATCGTCATGCCGTTGCCGCCGTTGTCGCGGAAATAGGCGTTGAAGATCTGGCTCTCGAAGATGTTGCCGACCATGCGGCAGCCGTCGCCGCCGCACCCCTCGACCATCACGTCGCGGATCGAGCTGTTGTAGATGTAGTGGCCCCGCCCGTCGCAATGCAGCGCGAGCCCCGCGCCCTCGGCGCCGCGGCCGCGGATTTCCAGCCCTTCGATCAGCAGGAACCGCGCGACGGTCCTGCTGTCGATCGACAGCACGTCGCTGCCGTCCCTGATGGACGACCGGATCTGTGCGCCATAGGCGGAAATGCCGGCGAAGCGGGTGATCGTCCCGATGCGCTTCCGGTCCAGATCGATGCGCAGGGTGCGGCTGACGCGGTATATGCCCGGCGGGATCGTCAGTATGCCGGGATTGGACCCCGCGACCACGGCGTCCAGCGCGGCCTGCAGCGCATCCGTGTCGTCCGTCCGGCCGTCGCCCACCGCGCCGAACTCGGCGGCGGAGCGCGCGGCGGCGCGCGAGGCGCGGCTGGGCGATGCGACGAAGCCCGCTCCAGCTGCCGCGCCGACGGCCAGCGCCGAAGCGCCCCGGAAGAGCTCCCGTCTCTTCATGCCGCTTCCTCCCTCGGCGCTGTCCCATGGACGCGCCGGTAAAGCGCCGCGTAGCGCTCGGCCACCGATTCGATATCGTACAGCGCGGTCGCCCGCGCGCGGGCGGCGAGACCGAGCTGTTCCGGCCTGTCCTCCTCGGCCAGGCACCAGGCGATGCCGGCGGCGAGATCCTCGGGCTCGAAAGCCCGCGCCAGATAGCCTGTGCGGCGGTGTTCCACGATATCCGCCGGTCCGCCGCGGTCGAACGCGACGACGGGGGTGGCGCAGGCCATGGCCTCGATCAGCGTCTTGCCGAACGCTTCCTGGAGCGACGGCGTGACCATGACGTCCGATGCGGCATAGAGCCGGGCGAGCTGCCGGTCGTCCTCGACATGGCCCAGGAACCGCACATCCATCGCCGGCGGCGGGGCGCCGCCGCCGTCATCGGCGCCGAATACGAGCAGCGTGGCGTTTTCGGTCAGCCCGTCGCGGGCCAGGCAGTCGATCGCCTGGCATAGCTCGGGATATCCCTTGCGGCGGTCCCTGGTCGCATGCAGCGCGCCGAACAGGATCAGCTTGCGGTCCGGCGGCAGGTTCCAGGCGCGTCGGGCGGAGGCCGCGTCCAGCGGGTGAAACCGGGTCAGATCGAGCCCGTTGGGGATGACCTCGATGGCGGTATCGCGGAACAGCGGACTGCTGCGCGCCGCCTCCGCCAGCCACGTGCTGATCGGCACCAGCGTCAGCGGCATGCCCCGCCAGTGGCGGCGCTTGCGCTCGAACACCGAATGGCTGAGATCGTCTGCGTTGTCCGAACGGAGCTGCGGGCACCGGCCGCATCCTTCGCGGTAACGTTCGCATCCGGCGGTATAGTGACAGCCACCCGTAAACGGCCACATGTCGCGCAGGGTCCATACCACCGGGCGGCCGAAGCGGGCCATCGCGTCGATCGGCAGGAAACCGCCGCCGGCCCAGTGCAGATGGATGATGTCCGGGTCGAGCGCGCGGACCACCCTGTCGATGCGGCTCGGCATCCAGTTGACGCTCCAGTACGACTCGCCGGTCCTGCGATAGCGCATCAGGGGCAGCGCATCCGCGCAGGCGCGCAGCCGGCGCATCACCCGCCCGCCGTTCGCGGGGGCAATGACGGAGTCGTCGTCGGCGTATTTGCGGTCCACCAGCATGCGGGAATCCATGCCGCGCCTGACCATCGCCTGGTGCAGCCAGTAGGCGCCGCGCGCGGCACCGCCCTCGATGTCCGTCGCGCCGAGATGGAGGATACGCGGCATCATAGCAGCCGGGGCTCGGCCGCAGGCTCGCGGATCTGGCGACGATGACGCGGAACCGGCCGCCGCGCGGCGCGCCGTCCCGCGACCACGGGCTGGTAGAAATGCAGCGTCGAGGCGGCGCAGGCGAGCATCAGCACGGCCCAGGGCTTGGGCGACACATAGGCGCCCGCCGCCTGGCCCATCACCGCCCAGACGATCCAGCAGAACGCCAGCGACGGCGCATGCAACATGCGCAGCATGCGCGTCAGCGCAAACAGCAGGACGACGCCCCACACCGCGCCCAGATAAATCCAGTGCAGCCAGAAATAATTGGTCAGCACCTCCGCGACCTTGTCGAACACCCACTGCGGATTGAACCCCGCCGCCGAGACGTAGATCTCCTGCACCCGGTCCGCGATGTACTCCTCGCCCGTCAGGCCCGCGCCGGCGATGGGGTGGCGCTGGATCGTGTCCAACGCCACCTGAAAAGGCCCGATCGCGCGGAAGAAGAAGCTGGCGTCATCGCCGGCCTCCGCCTGTGCCATGCGGCTGGAGAACATCTGCCCGCCGGCCAGCACGACTCCCGCCAGCGCGGCGGAGGTGACGACGACCACGGCGATGACGGCGGCGTCGGCGCCGCGGACACGGCCCCGCGCGCCGCGTCCCGCGACCAGCAACTGGTAGGGCAGGATCAGCACGAAGCCCAGCACCAGCGTCGGGCTGCGCATCAGGAACATTCCCGCGCCCAGCATGGCCACGTAGCCGATCATCTTGCCGGACCGGGTGGAGAGCACATACCAGATGAAGGCGAAGACGGTGAATGCGAAGGCGAGGTGGGAGGGCTCCGAGGTGAACAGCTTGGGCCGCACGCCGCCGTACAGGTCGTGATCGCGGAGCGTGGCGTCATAGATGAAGGCATCGTAGAGCACGCCGCGAACGGCGTCGCTGACGGCGCGGAATCCGGTATAATTTTCCAGCACGCAGCCGACCAGCACGAACAGACAGAAGCCGAGAAACAGCCGCGCGAGCCGTTCACGGCTGTAAAGGGTCGCCGTCAGCCATGCGCCGTAGCCGATCACCAGCGAATAGGAAAGCTGGAGAAAGCCCTTGATCCGCTCGCCCAGATGGGCGACGTCGCCAACGCTGACGACCGACAGGAGATAGAGCCCGATTACCCCCGCGAGCGCGACGAACTGGCGCTCTTCCACGCGCCGCGCGTTGCGCATCAGCATAACGAGGCCGGCGACGCCGGCCGGCGCCGCGGGCACGGGGATTCCGGCCGCGAGCTTCGGCGAGTATTCCAGATAGATTCCGAGCAGGAATACCAGCATCAGGAAGGTGTCGATGCGGTCGGGGCGGCGGATTTCCCCTGTTCCGGTCACAGCGTTTCAACCGCGTCGAACAGGGTGCGCCCGCGCGTGCTCCAGTCGAACCGGCCGGCGCAGGCCGCATAGGCGCGTTCCTGCAGATGATTGAGCTTCGGCAGATCGTCGATGGTTTCCAGTATGCCGTCGACCAGCCGGCCGAAATCGGGAAACGACAACAGGCTGTCGCGGTCGGTCAGGGGCGCCCCTTCGCAGGCGCGGTCCAGCGCCGCGATGGGCAGGCGGTTGAACACGTAGTCCAGGGTCTTCAGCTTGAACCCGCCGCCCAGCATCTCCGGCACCACCGCCATGCGCGCATTGTCCATGTACGGATAGACGTCGTCCACGCGGCCGGTGAACGTGACGGAGGGAAACTCCCGTCGCAACTCGTCCAGGAAGGCGCCGCCATTGCCGACGACCATAAGCTCTGCGCCGCTCCGGTCGAAATCGCCCGCCGCCGCGCGGGCGAAATCGCGCAGGTTGACCTGTTTGGCGATCCATTCGTAGCTGCCGACCATGACCACCCGGCGTGGCGTGTCGGCGGTAATGTGCCGGGTCTCCACGCGCCGGCCGTCATAGCCCGGCCGCAGCGTGATCGTCGGGCGCCCGTCGCGGACGGCGGCGTAGAGCGTGCGGTCCGCCGGCGTGATCGCCGTGACCAGATCGGCCGCGCGGACGACGTGCCGCTCCAGCAGCCCGGCCTTGCGGGCGTCGGTCAGCAGGGCGATCCGCTTCAGCGGGTTGCCGCGGTAGCTGGTGGCGACCCGGGCGCGGGTCGTCTCCTCGTGATTGTGGGAGACGTAGACCAGCCGTGGTCTACGCCCCCCGCTCGCCGTGCTCGACAGGACGGCCGGCAACGCCCAGCAGACCGACAGGCTGTCGAGCACTACGAGATCCCATGGCCTGGCGGCCAGCATCTCGGACAGGCCCTGACGCAGCGACGGCACCGCGCAGCGACAGGCCAGGTTGGGCAGCGCCGAAAACAGGCTCTGCCATAACGGGCGCGGCGCGCCGTTCACGCGCTTCCACCGGACTTCCGGGCCGCCGCGTTCTTCGGCGTTCGGCGCCTCCGGCCGGGCGAGGCACAGCACCGTGATGTCCGCGCCCCCCCTGGCGAAGGATTCGATCATCCTTCCGGAATAGATCAGTTCTCCGGTGTCGCCGGGGAATGGGTCGGTCCGTGTGAGCCAGAGACAGCGCATCCCGACTCAGTATGCTTTGCCGCCGGTGAACCCGCAGAACGCCGTGTAGAAGATGATCTTGAGGTCGAAGGCGAGCGACCAGTTCTCGATATAGGCGAGGTCGTGGTTCACGCGTTCGCGAATCTGCTCCAGCGTTTCGGTCTCGCCGCGCCAGCCGTTGATCTGCGCCCAGCCGGTGATGCCGGGCTTGACCCGGTGGCGCGCCGCGTAGCGGCGCACCGCGTCCTGGTAGAGCACGCCGGCGGCCTTGGCACGGCAGGCGTGCGGCCGCGGGCCGACGACCGACATCTCGCCGCGCAGCACGTTGATGAACTGCGGCAGCTCGTCGAGGCTGGACTTGCGCAGGAACGCGCCCAGCCGGGTGACTCGCGGATCGTTGCGCTGAGTCAGCGTCTCCGCGTTGTCGTCGCGCCGGTCGTCGAACATCGTGCGGAACTTCAGCACCTCGATCAGCTGGTTGTTGAAGCCGTACCGCTTCTGCTTGAAGAAGACGGGGCCGGGGCTGTCGAGCTTTATCGCCAGCGCGATCAGACCCATCAGCGGGGCGATCATGAACAGGATCAGCGCGGCCAGCACACGGTCCTCGATCGCCTTCACGGCCTGGCGCCAGCCGCTGAGCGGGCGGTCGATGACGTTGAGCATCGGGATATTGCAGAGGTGGCTTACGCCGACCGGCCCGATGCGGAAGGCGATCCTGTCGGGGCACAGCCGCACGTTGAGCGGCGTCGTGCTGAGCCGGTCGAGGATTTCGGTCAGCCGCTCGGCCGCGGATTGCGGCAGGGCGACTATCACGTCGTCCACCTGGCGTTCGCGGGCGAAGTCGATCAGGTCCTCGAGATTGCCGGCGACGGGAACTTCCCAGCAATAGTCGGGCGTACGCTCGGCCCGATCGTCGAAAGCGGCGAGGACACGCACCTCTGGGGCCGCCTTGCAGACCAGCTCGCTGATAAGGCGCTGGCCGATGGGCCCGACGCCGAACACCACGACGTTGCGCCGCAGCCGGCCCTGGGATTTCCAGTCCAGCACGGCGAGATACAGGATTACCCGCGCCGCGCCGAGCAGCCCGCCCGACAGCCCGAACCACAGGAACAGCCATGCGCGCGAGAACTGGTCCGACGTTTTGGTGACGAAAGCGATCACCACGAGGAACGCCAGCATCGCGATCCAGGTCAGCAGCGTCCGACGCAGCGAATCGCCGAGCGCGCCGATCGTCTGCCAGCGATAGGCGCCGGCCATGTGAAACGAATTTATGGCGAGCAACGCGCCCAGCGCGGCCACCAGCCCATAGGTCATCCAGTTGAGCGATACCTCGCCGGTGAGCCAGATTCCGTATGCCAGAACGCCGCTGAGCGCGATTGCGGCGAAGTCGAACAGACGCAGCAGCGCGGACACGAATCCGGTGGAGATCGGTTTCGTCTCCGTTTCGTTCTGTCCTATCACGGCGGGCAGTGATCTTGTGGCTGTCGACACGGCACGTCCCTCATTTACGAACTTTGACGGCGGGCGTTGCTGCGGCGGACTCTTTCACACGCCCTGGAAGCGGTCGTGTGATCAATCTGTGGCGCGGGCGCGCAGGGGTTCGCAAAGATCATCCAGCGGCGGGGAAATTCCCGTTCCGGCCTCTATCACCCGTGCGGCGAAGACATCCGGCGAGTGGCTTTCGAGGAAGCGCGCCATGCCGGCTGGATCGGCGAGCGAGCCGGGTCCCTTGCGAAGCGTGGTGACGATGGCGCCGGCGATTTCCGACGGGTCTGTGGTGTCGATGTCCAGGCCGAGTCCGTAGTCGCGCGCCAGCCGGCCCAGCAGCCCGTAGCTCTGGGTAATCACGGGCTTGCCTGCGCCGGCGGCCCACAACATGACGCCGCTGGAGCCGACGAAGCGCTGATAGGGGGCGAGCACGACGTCGGCATTGACGACATGGGCCGCGATCTCTCCCATCGACAACCTGCGGTTGTCGAAGCGCAGCCAGATTTCCGGCCGCATCTCGTGCAGCTCGTCCAGCGCGGCGGCCAGCGGCTTCTCCAGCGCGGGATCGATCATCCCGGCCGCAAGCACGGCGACCGACGAGGCATAGCGCGGCTCGAGCCGCCGCAGCGCGTCGACCAGCGCCAGCATGCCCTTGCGTTCGCTGAGCACGCCGAAGATCAGGAACAGCGTCCGGTCCGGCGGGGCGAGGCAAGCGAAAGCGTTCTCGTCTGCGCGGGCGGTCGTCCGGACCGGATAGGCCGGGTCCGGCGCCGGCCGGACCTTGTGGCCGTGGTCGTACTGGTTGACGGCGTAGGCCGGGAAATAGGGGTCCAGCGACCACACCGTCCGCACCGCGGGGTTTCGCAACATCCTCGGATAGAGGAGCGCCTTGTGCAGGTCGCGCAGCCGTTCCGACAAAGGCTGCTCGCGGCCGGGTTCGGCCGGATAGTGCACCGACGGGCGGAACAGGATGCCGGATACCTCCGCGCCGCCGGCGCCGAGACCGAGCCCGAAGGGCAGCGTCAGATGATCGAAGCCCAGGAAAAGCCCGTGGTCGGCGCCGGTCTGGCGCAGGCGCCGGCGCATCGTCCACCAGCGGGCCAAGCCGCTGACCGCCAGCCGGCCGCTGTTGCACAGCTTCATTTCCAGCGTACTAAGCGGCAGCATGCGCACGTCCGGCGGGCCGCGGTGTCGCGACCATCCGGCGAGCTCGGCGGCCAGGTCGGGCGGGACGGCGACGGAAACCGTCAGATCCTGGCGGAGCCGGACCAGCCGTTCGAGCAGGTGCTCGATCCATTCGGGCGCGTGTCCTCGCGCATCCGGCTCGAAAACCAGAAGATGGCGTTGCGCCGTGTCAGACTTCATCGTTTCAGCTCGGTGCTGTGATGGCGCCCACCAGCGTCTTCAAGCTCGACTTCTTGGCGCAATGGGCCGTAACCCAGGCACGACCGCGGCGGCCCATGTCGACGCGGCGCTCGGCGTTTCGGGCAAGCCCCATGACCTCGCTGGCGAAGGCGCCGCGATCGTGGGGCGGCACGCACAGAAAGGCGCCGCTTTCGCGATGCAGCCGCCAGAGCGTGCTGCCCCTGCGTGCCGTGGCGACGAAGGGCCGTCCCGCAGCCATGATGCCGTAAATCTTGGATGGCACCGCGTAATCGGCGACCGACGGGTCCTGCGGGACGAGGTGGATGTCGCCCTCCGCCAACCCATCGGCGAGCCGTTCGCTCGCGAGAAGGTCGCCGAACTCGACATTCTGCAGGCCGCGCGCCGTGACCTCCTCCGCGATCCGCCTGTCCTGGCTGCCCCGGCCGCGCAGCAACACGCGAAGCGCGGATCCCCGGTCCGCCAGCTCCTCCGCCAGGTCGACAAGCTGCATCAATCCCTGCTTGCGGCCGAAATTGCCGCTGTACAGCGCGATACGCGCCGGTCCGGCCGGCGCCGGCTGCGGCCGGATGGTGTCCGTGTCGATCCAGATCGGATGGACGTGGATCGGGCTGCGGACGCCCGCGGCGCGCAGCGCGTCCCGCATTTCCTCGGACAGCACGAGGACCATGTCGCAGCGGTTCAGCGCGGTGCGTTCCAGCCGGCGCAGGATGCCGGACACCGCGCCGCCGGTCATGCCGAGCCCTTCGGCCAGGCCCGACTGAATATCGTGGACCAGCGCGACGTGGCGTCCGCCCGGGCGGCGCAACAGCCCGCCGAGAAGCACCGCCAGCACGGACGGGCACAGCGAGATGATCAGCGGCGCCCGCCGGGACGGGTCGCGTGCCAGCGTGGCGCCGGCGCGCAGCAGAAACGATCCCTCGGCCGCGAGGCGGTGCAGCGCCGAGCCGGAGGCGCCGGTATGTGTGGGGACGCGCCCGATCTCGACGCCGTTCAGCCGCTCCCGGTCGCGCGAGCCGTCCTCGTAGCCGGGGAAGACCTTGTTTTCCGGATAGTGCGGCCGTGCGGTCATCACCTGTACGCGCAGTCCCGACTCCGCCAGCGCTTCGGCAAGATCGCCGCAGAACGGCGCGGAGCCGATGGCCTCGGGCCGATAGTACTGGCTGATGAACAGGGCGTCGGCGGCGTCCCGGGCGGCCACCATTCAGGCGGCCCTGCCCATGGGGGCGCCCCGGTACGACGAGTCGTCCCCATACTGCACGTAGCGGTGGTATCGCCTCGTGTCGACTTGGCTGAGCACGATTCCGGCAACCGGGGCCCGCATGTCGAGGAGCTGGCGCAGCCCCTTCATCGCCACGTCCCGGCGCGTATGGCCCCAGCGGATGACGTAGACCGCCTTGTCCACCAGCTGCGAGAGGTACAGCACTTCCGATCCCACCAGGACCGGCGGCGTATCGACCAGAACCAGGTCGTAATGCTTCGTCAGCGATTGCAGCAGGTGCCGCATCCGGTCCGAGCACAGCAGATGCGCGTGCCGCGGGCGAAGCTGGCCGGCGAAGATCATGTGCGCGCCCGAGGAATCGCGGTAGACGACATCCTCCGGGCCGACGCGCCCGGCCAGCAGGTCGCCCACGCCCTGACCGTTCACCTTGTCCATCATCGAATGCAGCTGCGGCTTCCGCCAGTCGCAGTCGATGACGATGACGTTCAGACCGCTGGCCGCGGCTATGCGGGCCAGCGACAGACAGATGCCGGACTTGCCCTCGTTGGGCACGGCCGATGCCATCATGACCACCTTGGCCTTGCCCTCCTTGTCGGACAGCCGCAGCGTCATCTCCAGCTTGCGCATGGCCTCGCTGAACTCGGAGGTGGGCTGCTTCATCACGTGGTCCTTGGCGAGTTGTCGCCGGGCGATGCGCGGTATGACGGACAGCACCGGCAGCGCGGTCCGTTCCTCGATCTCGTCGTCGGTGCGGAACGTGCTGTCGAGCTGATCCAGCACCAGCACGAGCAGTATGCCGGCAACGGCGCCGCCGACCAGCGCCAGCGTCAGCAGCAGCATGGTGGGCGGGTAGGACGGCGACCCGGGCACGGCGGCATGGGAGATGATGCGCGCGTCCGACTGGCGCAGGTCGCGCTGCACGTCGGTTTCCTTGGAACGTTCCAGGAACTGCTGGAACAGGGCGCGACTCGCCTCCGCCTCACGCTCCAGGGCGCGCAGCTTGATCGTCGAGGCGTTGTCCTGTCCCATCTCCGTCTTGATCGCCTCCATGTTCGACCGCAACGCTTCGTAGCGCGCCTTCGCCGTCGCCGCCTCGTTGCGGAGCCCGGCGGTGAGGTTGGCGACCTCGCCGCGAATCTTGTCGCGGATGTCCTTGAGCTCCGCGCGGACATCGCCCATGCTCGGGTGCTTGGGCCCATAGCGGGTGGACAGCTCGGCGGCGCGGCGCTGCACCGTGGACTGCTGCTGCTTGAGCGCCTGGATCAGCGGCGAGTGGAGCGCTTCCGGCATCGTCGCGCCGGTTTCCGCCGATCCGCTCAGCGACTTCGCCTGATTGAGGCGCGCATCCGCCTCCGCCTTCTGAGCCTGGGCAATGATGAGCTGGGTGTTCAGCTCGGCAAGCTGCTGCGCGGTGATGGTGTCGGAGCGGCTCATATAGAGCCCGTGCGTGCGGCGGTATTCTTCCACCGCCCGCTCATCCTCCTCGAGCTGCTTGCGCAAGCTGCTGATGTGGCGGCTGAGCCATTCGTCCGCGCGGTCGGTCGCCTCCAGCCCACGCACCATCTTTTCCTCGATATACGTCCGGGCCAGAGAGTTCGCGATGCTCGCGGCCGTGGCCGGATTTTCCGAGTCCGTCCGAATCGCGATGACATGCGACCGGCCCATCGGCTCTATCCCGATGTTCGACAGCACCGAATTGATGACCTTTTCGCGTTTCGGATCGGATTGCGGCTCCGCGTCCGCATCGCCCGGGCCCTGACCGGCGGAGCTGCCCTGATCCGGCCGCGGACGGAGCATCGCCACCAGCCGTGCCGGATGCACGCGGTCCAGCAGGCTCGGCTCGCGCAGCGCCGGGTTGAACTCCGGCGACTTGTCGAGCGCCAGCCTGTCGGCGACTCGCCCCACCAGTTCCCGCGACTGCAGCGAATATCCTTCGCTTTGGACGGTCGCGGTGTCGGCGCCTTGCCCCGCCATGACCGACTGAATGTTCGTCAGCCTCGCCTCTGGCAGGCCAACCCGCAGTTGCGCCTCAGCGGTGTAGCGCGGCGTGATCTGCGTGGCGACGATCAGCGCAACGGCGACGGTGCCGCCGGTGATGGCGAGAATGAGACCCTTCCGCCGCCACAGCTTGCGCAGCGTCTCGGCCAGTTCGCCGCCTTGGGACCGGTACGCGGCGTCGAGCTCGTAATACGGCGTCGGAGGGTTGCGTCTGTCGCCAATGGATGTCGGCAGACCCGCAAAGTCGTTGCGCATCAGAAAAACCTTTCGTCGACGGTAATGACGTCGCCGGGCAGGACTTCCGTGCCCGGCGCGCCCTCGATTGTACGAATGCCGTTCTTCGCTCCGCGCTCGATCTTGAAATCGTTCTCACGGGCGCGGTAGGTGTAGCCGCCCGCGAGAGCCACGGCGTTGATCACCGTCATGCCGTTCACATAGGGGTAGCTGCCAGGATTCTTGATCTCGCCGACAATGTAGAAGGGGCGGTAGCTGATGACCTCGACAGTGATGCTCGGGTCCTTCAGGTAATCGGGCGACAGCTTGCTCGCGATATGCTGCTCGAGTTGCGCGGCGGTCAGCCCGCCGGCCTTGATCTTGCCGATTAGCGGCACGCCTAGTTGTCCGCCGCCGTCGATTCCGAATTCGCCCGTCAGATTCGGCTCGCCGTAAACCACAAGGCGAATCCTGTCTCCGGCGCCCAGCTGGTAGCCCGCAATGTCGGCCGGAAGCGCCGCCTTGCTTCCGCCCTGGGCGCCGGGGCTTCCGCCGCGAGCCGCGGCGGCCTCCGCGTGGCCGGGCGACACCTGCGGCTCCGCGCAGGCGGCCGCTATGGGCAGGACAAGCAGCGCCGCGAGAACGATGGACGGCAGGGGCGACGGTCGGTCAGTCAGAATATGGCGCATTTGTGCCTCTTGGCTTCTCTAGCTTCTTCCGTTGAAGGCGCCGGAGCCCTCGCGGCTCAACTGGCGGCCCAAGGTCGGTATTCCGCCACCGTTTTCACCGGGAATCGGCGCACGTTGTCGTCGGTTGTGGCGGCGCCGTTGCGATCGCTCAGTGCGCGGCGGCGCTTGAACCAGCGCCATGCGTCGGCGATCTGGACGTCCAGCCCGGCACGGGACGGGGCCCAGCCAAGCCATTCCTTCGCCCGGCCGGGGTCCGCCAGCAGGCTGCAGGGATCGCCGGGCCGGCGCGGTTCCACGCGCACGCCTATGGTGCGGCCGGTGATGCGGCGCACGGTGTCGATCACTTCGCGCACGGTGTATCCCGATCCGTTGCCGAGATTGAAGACATGGGCGCCTGGCGCCCGTTCGGTGTAGTCGAGGGCCAGGCAATGCGCCGCGGCCAGGTCGGAGACATGGACATAGTCGCGCACGCAGGTGCCGTCCGAAGTCGGATAATCGTCGCCGTAGATCGAAACGAACGGCCGGTCGCCCGCCGCGGCCTGCATCACCAGCGGGATGAGGTGCGTCTCCGGGTCGTGGGCCTCGCCGATCTGGGCGTCGGGGTCGGCGCCGGCGGCGTTGAAATAGCGCAGGGAAACCGAGCGGACGCCGTATGCGGCGGCGAAGTCGCGCAGCATGACCTCGCAGAACTGCTTGGTCGCCCCGTAGGGATTGACGGGGCTCAATGCGTGGCTCTCGGTTATCGGCAGCGTCGCGGGATTGCCGTACACCGCCGCGCTGGACGAAAAGACGAGGCGGTCGATGCCGTTGCGCCGCATCGCCTGGACCAGCGAGAGCGTATTGCATACATTGTTCGCATAGAACGCTGCCGGGTCCGTGACGGACTCCCCGGCCTCGATCGACGACGCGAAATGCATCACCGCCGCAGGCCGGTAGTCGCGCATGACCTGGTCGAGCCGCGCAGGCTGCGCGAGGTCCCCTTCTTCCAGCGGGCCCCACTGCACGGCCCAGCGATGGCCGCGCGAAAGGTTGTCATATACGACCGGCTGGAAGCCTGCCTGGGCGAGTGCCTTGCAGACGTGGCTGCCGACGAAGCCGGCGCCGCCGGTGACCAGGACCGCTCTGTTCATGATGCGCACCGGCCGTAGACGTCTTCCATCCGGACGATGTCGTCCTCGCCGAGATAGCTGCCCGACTGGACCTCGATCACGCGAAGCGGGACCTTGCCGGGATTTTCCAGCCGGTGCGTCGTGCCCGCGTTGATGAAGACGTGCTCGTTCTCGTAGAGCAGCGCTTCTTCCTCGCCGTGAACGATCCGCGCGGTGCCGGCGACGACGACCCAGTGTTCCGAGCGGTGGTGGTGCTTCTGGAGGCTCAGCCGCCCGCCGGGTTCGACGACGATCTGCTTGACCTGGAATCGTTCGCCGCGGTCGATGGAACGGTAGTGGCCCCAGGGCCGCTCGACCGTCTGGCCGAGTTCGTCCTCACCTTTCGCGTCGCCGGTCCGGCTGCCGCCCGTCGCGAGCGTGCTTCGGTGACTGTGGTCGCCGCGGCGCACTTCGGCGTCCGGATCGGTGACGGCGTCATGATGGCTGTCCATGGGATGCGACCGTTGATGCTGTGGATCGGAAACCCGCCGATAGTGGGTTTCCCCGCGCAGCCTCGCCAGTGATCAAGCTGTGACTGATATGCCGCCTCATCCGGGGCTGCACGGCGCGCAGTCGGACAGCGTCTCGTCCCCCGGATTCCTCGCCGGACTCCGTGGAATCGCGACCGCCGTGGAGTCGCTTTCGCGCCACCGGTAGCCATAGCCGGGATAGTTCTCGATCAGCTCGAAC
>WHUE01000170.1 GCA_009377375.1 Alphaproteobacteria bacterium
CGCAGCGCCTGGAAATAGTCCTCCGCCCGGATGAGGGCGCCCGAAAGAACCTTGTTCCTGAACATGAGCCCGAAATCCTGGGGACGGGTGCGAAACTCGTGCTCGTATGCGCTGAACATCTCGGTGATGGAGATGGTCGTCTTGCAGTCCTGGTACACGAGAAGATCGGACAGCCGGATCTCCTCGACGATGGCGCCCGCCTGAGCGAGCACATCCATCGCCGCCGCAACGGCCGGCGCGATATCGGGATGACAGCGCTCGTCGCCGTCGTACCAGTGCCGGACCCAGCCGATGCGCAGGCCCTTGACGCCGAGCGAGAGATCGCGCGTGTAATCGGCCGGCGCTCGCTCGACGCTGCTCACGTCTTCGTCGTCGTATCCGGCGATGGCGTTCAACACGATGGCGGCGTCTTCGACCGTTCGCGCCATCGGCCCGCAGGTATCGAAGGTGAACGTGTTCGGCAGCACGCCGCGCCGGCTCACCAGGCCGTAAGTCGGCTTGACGCCCACGATGCCGCATACGGCCGCCGGCATGCGTATGGACCCACCGGTGTCGGTGCCGATGGCCGCAGGCAGCAGGCCCGCTGCGAGCGCGGCACCGGCACCGCTGCTCGTGCTGCCCGGCAGATAGCCCGCCTTCCACGGGTTCATCGCCGGCGGCCAGGGCAGATCCCAGGACGGACCGCCGTGGGCGAACTCATAGGTGGTCAGCTTGCCGAGAAGAACTCCGCCCGCCTGCTTCATTCGCGCGGCGACTCCCGCATCGCGTTGCGGGATATTGTGCTCGAGAATCTTCGACTGGCCGGTCGTGCGCACACCGGCCGTTTCGATCACGTCCTTCAACCCATAGGGAATCCCGCGCAGCGGATCGGCGGGCCCGCCGCGCAGGAGGACTGCCTCGGCTTCGCGAGCACGCGCCAGGGCGAGCTCCGGAGTCGGCGTGACGAAGCAGTGCAGACTCGGTTCGTGCTTTTCGATGCGGGCCAGCAGATCCTTGACGATCTCCACGGGCGATACGGCGCGCCGGCGATAGAGCGCAATCAGCTCGGCGACCGTAGCGTACTGGGCAGCCGCTGTCTTGGCGCCCGCCCCGGAACGCGCTGGCGTCGCGGCGGACGCGGGGGCGTCGCTGCGGTCATTCATGTCGCAACGCCATCGAAAACGAGGCGCCGTTCCGCGAACTTCCACTCCCCGTCGACGAGCTTGATCGTATCGGTGTAGACCCCGGCATGCGTGGTGTGCGGAAGCTTCCCGGGTTCGCCGTTGTAGCCGAAGAGATAGCACCGGCCCCGTATCGTGTGCGCGTCGATCTTCTCCAGATGGATGCTGCCGTTCCAGTGACGGCGATAGAGGTGCGTCCGGCTGGCCTTGTCCTTCTTCTTGTAGGCCACCAGCGCCGCACGTCCCTTCACGTCGTAAGTACCATGATGCTCGCCGTCTTCGGTAAAGAGGCTTGCGTACCACTCCGCCTCGCCGGCGTCGCTGGATAGGTTGTAGGCCGAATAGAGGTTCAGGATCTCGACATACTCCTCGGGCGTTACCGCGAACTTCTTCATAGGCTCTCCGCAGCGTGGAAGGACTCGGGCAAGCTCATCATACGTATT
>WHUE01000171.1 GCA_009377375.1 Alphaproteobacteria bacterium
TGGCCGCGGCGGCATGGTTCTTCTTGTCGGCGGCCCAATGCAGGGCCTCCATGTTCGCCCGCACGAAGGCGACGGCCGTGTTGCGGTTCTTCTGCAGCCAGTCGCGTTGCGCGCCGAGGCTGGAACCCTGGTACACGCCGAGAACCTTCTGGCTGTCGGCCATGCGCTTGAAGCCCTTGTCCTGCGCCTGCGTCGCATAGGCGCCGCTGATGATGGCCGCCTTGACCTTGCCTTCCTGCATCGCTTCCCAGCGCTTCGTCGTCCCGCCGACGGGGACGATCTTGTAGTCGCTCGTCTTCAGGCCGTTCTTTTCCAGAATCTTGTAGAGAACGAAGGCGAAGGCGGTGTTCGGCGCGTCCACGCCGATCGCCTGGCCCTTCAGGTCCGCGAGGGTCTTGATGTCCGGGCTGACGATGACCGGCAGGTTCTGCGTCGTGGCGCCGAGGAACACCACGAGGTCGGACTTGTTCTTGGTCTTGTGCTTGGTCTGGCCCTCGTTATAGGCGATGAAATTGTCGAAGGCGGACGAGGCGATGTCGTACTTGCCGTCGATCAGGCTGGTCATCATGTAGGTCGAGTTCGGAGTCGGCTTGATGCTGACGTCCAGCCCGTGCTTCTTGAAGATGCCCTGGTCTTCCGCCACGTAGCTCGCCAGCGCCGAGGCGCTCTGGAAGATGATCAGGCGGACCTTTTCGGCCGCTGAAGCCTGGGTCGCGCAGGCGAGCAGGACGACGGACGCACAGGCGGTGCGCAGAAGTGTCGATTTCATCGGATACCTCCCGTAAGGATACGCCGCTCCCCGTCCGGGCCGCCCCATTTTTTCCGGGCATGTCCATGACGCGCGGCGCCGATGGAGTTTGAGCCCAATACGCGCCCGGCGGCAACGCAAAAACAACGGCGGCGGACCCGGAGCCCGCCGCCGCGCATTCGCGGATGGGAGGGCTGCGTTCTAACGCAGCCCGTCCTTGCCTTCCGCCTGTTCGTGGGTCAGCCCGCCGACGCGGGGGAACGGGCGGCCGGAGTCGGTGACGGCGACAGCGACCAGGATCTCGTTCGCGCGCGGCGCGTCGGGCAGCCCGACCTCCATCCCGTCGAAATGGCTGCGCACATAGGCCGCGTCCTTGTGACCGAGCGGCACGTCGATACGCGCCCCCTGTCCGCCCAGCTTCTTGACCGACGGCACCAGCGCCGCCCCCTTCTCCACCGCCTTGCGCAGCGGTGCGCCGAGCTTGGGATGCAGGATGGCTGCGGCGTGCTCCCACTCGCCATTCTCGCCGACGATGGCGGCCTTGCCGTAGCTCTGCGCCTGCTCCGGCGCGATGCCCAGCGCCGTCACGCACATCTCGCCGAGCAGCCCGCCGAGCTCGGCGCCGATATCCTCCAGCTCCGCGAGGGAGTCGGAGAACCCGCCGGCGCAGGGGTTGGCGATCACGGCGATGGCGCAGGCCTTGCGCGTCGGCGGGTCCACAGGCCGTCCCATCTCGGTATGGGTGGTCTCCACGATCACCTGGGTCTTGCGGATCTTGGCGC
>WHUE01000172.1 GCA_009377375.1 Alphaproteobacteria bacterium
GGCGCAGAACCTGCTGACCCGCATGCAGTCGGTCATCGGCGAGATCGACGACCGGGTCGACGAGCTCGAGGACGAGGTGCTGACGGCCCAGAGCGCCGAGCTGCGCCGCAGCCTGGCCGAGCTGCGCCGCCAGGCCATCGCGCTGCGCCGCTATATCGGCCCCAACCGCGAGGCGCTGGCCCGGCTGCTGACCGAGCCGCCGCCCTGGATCGAGGACCGCCACCGCATGCAGCTGCGCGAGGTGTCGGACCGCATCACCCGCTATATCGAGGACCTGGATTCCGCCCGCGACCGCGCCGCCGTGGTGCAGGAGGAACTCGCCAGCCGCATCTCCGAAACGATAAACCGCAACACCTACCTGCTGTCGCTGGTCGCCGCCATTTTCCTGCCGCTCGGCCTGCTCACCGGACTGCTGGGCATCAACGTGGGGGGCATCCCCGGCGAGAAATGGCCGTGGGCCTTCGCCGCGGTCTGCCTGATCCTGATCGCGCTCGGCGCCGTCCTGGTCTGGTTCCTGCGCCGCCGGCGCTGGTTCTGACGCGGCGAGGGGGAGCCGAACGCCATGTGCCGATTCTTCGTCTACAAGGGCCACGACATGCTGATGTCGGACCTGCTGATGCAGCCCGAGCGGTCGCTGATCCGCCAGAGCTTCAAGGCGCGCGAGTGGGAGGAGCCGCTGAACGGCGACGGGTTCGGGGTCGGCTGGTACGCGCCGGAGATCGATCCCACCCCCTGCGTCTATACCAGCGTCAGCCCGGCCTGGAGCAACCGCAACCTGCAAAGACTGTCGGAGAAGATCCGTTCGGGCTGCTTCTTCGCCCATGTGCGCGCGGCGACGCCGGGGCTGCCGGTCAACGACCTGAACTGCCACCCGTTCCAGTACGGCCGGCTTCTGTGGATGCATAACGGCGCGGTCTCCGGCTTCTCGCGGCTGCGGCGCGAGATCCGCGAAAGCCTGACCGACCGCACCTACAACATGATCCAGGGCACCACCGACACCGAACATGCCTTCGCCGTCTTCCTCGACCTGCTGCTGCGCCACGGCGGCGATTTCACCGCCGACGACATGGCGGAGGCGCTGGCCGAGACGCTGCTGCGGCTGAAATCCTGGCGGGCGAACGGCGGCATCGGCGTGGCGTCGCACTACAATTTCGCCGTCACCGACGGCGAGACGGTGATCGCCACCCGCTACGTGGACGACAGCGCCGACCGGCCGCATTCGCTCTACATGGCGCAGGGCGAAAAGTTCCAGCACGGGGAGTCCGGCTATCGCATGATCGGCGCAGGCGGCGGCACGGGCGCGCCGGGCGCGCTGATCGTCGCCTCCGAGCCGCTGACCGACGAGGCCGGCGACTGGGACGAGGTGCCGCCCAACCACATGATCGTCGCCCGCAGCGGCAAGCCGGTGGAGCTGCGCGCGCTGAGCTAGAGCATGAGGGTTTCG
>WHUE01000173.1 GCA_009377375.1 Alphaproteobacteria bacterium
ACTCGCGCTGGGTCTTCTCCATCTGCCGCTTGACGCGGTTGCGGATGCGCTTCTCCACCTGGAGCACTCCGATCTCGGATTCCATGAAGCCGTAGGCCCGCTCCAGGCGCTCGCCCACGGTCGGCAGCTCCAGCAGCTCCTGCTTCTCGGAAATCTTCAGCGCCAGATGCGAGGCGACCGTATCGGCCAGCTTGCTCGGATCCTCAATTTGATTCAGAGAAACAAGAACTTCCGGCGGAATCTTCTTGTTCAGCTTTATATACTGCTCGAACTGAGCGATCACCGAACGCGCCAGCGCTTCGAACTCCTTGGGGTCCTCGCCCACATCCTCCATGTTGCGCGCCGTCGCCTCGAAGAAGCGGTCGTTCTCGGTGAAATCGAGAATGCGCGCGCGATGGCTGCCTTCCACCAGCACCTTGACGGTGCCGTCAGGCAGCTTGAGGAGCTGCAGCACGGTGCCAACCGTCCCGACGCTGTGGATGTCCGCAGCGGTGGGCTCGTCGTCACTCGCGTTTTTCTGGGCGACCAGCAAGATCTGCTTGTCGTCCTTCATCACGTCTTCCAGCGCACGAACGGACTTCTCGCGCCCCACAAAGAGCGGGACGATCATGTGCGGAAAGACAACGATGTCACGCAGTGGAAGAACAGGGTAAACGACGCCTTGCGACTGCTCGGACATTGTACCTCTACTCACTCGGTTCAACGGGAAACGCCCCGTACCTATGGTACCGGGACACTCTTTAATTTTTCTTATTGGTAGATGGGTCCCTGCGCCGCCCGGATCAAGGCGCAGTCCCCCGCCGTCAGGCGCTCGAGCCCATGTCCTCGCGACGGTCGGCGTAGATATAAAGCGGTTTTGCCCGCCCCTCGACCACCTCGCTGTTGATCGCCACCTCTTCGACGCCCTCGAGCCCCGGCAGGTCGTACATGGTGTCCAGCAGGATCGCTTCAAGGATGGAGCGCAATCCGCGTGCGCCGGTCTTGCGCAGGTTCGCCCTTTTGGCGATGGAGTGCAGCGCGTCGTCCGAGAAGGTCAGCGAGACGTCTTCCATCTCGAACAGCATGGAGTACTGCTTCACCAGCGCGTTCTTCGGCTTGACGAGGATTTCCACCAGCGCGGCCTCGTCCAGATCGTCGAGCGTCGCGATCACAGGGAGCCGGCCGACAAACTCGGGGATCAGCCCGAACTTCAGCAGATCCTCGGGCTCCACCTCGCGGAGAATCTCGCCGGTCTTGCGCTCGTCCGGCGCCGCGACGTTGGCGCCGATACCGATCGAGCTGCCCTGGCCGCGCGCGGAAATGATGCGGTCGAGCCCCGCGAAGGCGCCGCCGCAGATAAAGAGGATGTTGGTCGTGTCCACCTGCAGGAATTCCTGCTGCGGGTGCTTGCGGCCGCCCTGCGGCGGCACGCTGG
>WHUE01000174.1 GCA_009377375.1 Alphaproteobacteria bacterium
ACTCGCGCTGGGTCTTCTCCATCTGCCGCTTGACGCGGTTGCGGATGCGCTTCTCGACCTGGAGCACCCCGATCTCGGATTCCATGAAGCCGTAGGCCCGTTCCAGCCGCTCGCCGACAGTCGGCAGTTCCAGCAGCTCCTGCTTCTCGGAGATCTTCAGCGCCAGATGCGAGGCGACCGTGTCAGCCAGCTTGCTCGGGTCCTCGATTTGATTCAGGGAAACAAGGACTTCGGGCGGAATCTTCTTGTTCAGCTTTATATACTGCTCGAATTGCGCGATCACGGAACGCGCCAGCGCCTCGAACTCCTTGGGATCCTCGCCGGCATCCTCCATGTTGCGCGCTGTCGCCTCGAAGAAGCGATCGTTCTCGGTGAAATCGAGAATGCGTGCGCGATGGCTGCCTTCCACCAGCACCTTGACGGTGCCGTCGGGCAGCTTGAGGAGCTGCAGCACGGTCCCAACGGTCCCGACGCTGTGGATATCCGCAGCTGTAGGCTCGTCGTCACTGGCATTCTTCTGGGCAACCAGCAATATCTGCTTGTCGTCCTTCATCACATCTTCCAGCGCACGAACGGACTTCTCGCGCCCGACAAAGAGCGGGACGATCATGTGCGGGAAGACAACGATGTCACGCAGTGGGAGAACGGGGTAAACGACGCCTTGCGACTGCTCGGACATTGTACCTCTACTCGCTCAGTTCAACGGGAAACGCCCCGTACCTATGGTACCGGGACACTCTTTAATTTTTCTTATTAAAAGATGGGACCCTGCGCCGCCCGGATCAAGGCGCAGGCCCGACGGTCAGGCGCTCGAGCCTATGTCCTCGCGACGGTCCGCGTAGATGTAGAGCGGCTTCGCCCGCCCCTCGACCACTTCGCTGTTGATCGCGACCTCTTCGACGCCCTCGAGCCCCGGCAGATCGTACATGGTGTCCAGCAGGATCGCTTCAAGGATGGAGCGCAATCCGCGCGCCCCTGTCTTGCGCTGGTTCGCCCGCTTGGCGATGGCATGCAGCGCGTCCTCCGAGAAGGTCAGCGAGACGTCTTCCATCTCGAACAGCATGGAATACTGCTTCACCAGCGCGTTCTTCGGCTTGACGAGAATCTCGACCAGCGCGGCCTCGTCCAGATCGTCGAGCGTCGCGATCACGGGCAGCCGGCCGACGAACTCAGGGATCAGCCCGAACTTCAGCAGGTCCTCGGGCTCCACCTCGCGGAGAATTTCGCCCGTCTTGCGCTCGTCCGGCGCCGCGACATTGGCGCCGATGCCGATCGAGCTGCCCTGGCCGCGCGCGGAAATGATGCGGTCGAGCCCCGCGAATGCACCGCCGCAGATAAACAGGATATTGGTCGTGTCGACCTGCAGGAATTCCTGCTGCGGGTGCTTGCGGCCGCCCTGCGGCGGCACGCTGG
>WHUE01000175.1:0-267 GCA_009377375.1 Alphaproteobacteria bacterium
CGAGATATAGCCCGCGCGGACCGGGCGCGGATTTGCCGTCATTCTTGCGGCTTTCCCGTGATTGGATACAAGATATGGTGTATAAGGACGCGCCATGAGCCGGACAAAGACCAAGACCCCACCGCCGCCGCGCGAGCCTACGGATGTCCTGCTGGACAAGGCGCTCGGCGACCGGTACCTCGCCTATGCGCTGTCGACCATCACCTCGCGGTCGCTGCCCGACGTGCGCGACGGGCTGAAGCCCGTGCACCGGCGGCTGCTGTTCGC
>WHUE01000175.1:277-1394 GCA_009377375.1 Alphaproteobacteria bacterium
GATCGGCAAGTACCATCCCCACGGCGACACCGCCGTCTATGACGCCATGGTCCGCCTCGCGCAGGATTTCGCGGTGCGCTATCCGCTGGTCGAGGGGCAGGGGAATTTCGGCAATATCGACGGCGATTCGGCGGCGGCGATGCGCTACACCGAGGCGCGGCTGACCGATTACGCCATCGCCATGCTGGAAGGCATCGACGAGGACGCGGTCGATTTCCGCGAAAACTACGACGGCACCGAATCCGAGCCGGTGCTGCTGCCGGCGAGCGTGCCCAACCTGCTGTGCAACGGCGCCGCCGGCATCGCGGTCGGCATGGCGACCAACATCCCGCCGCACAATCTGGACGAGGTCTGCCGCGCGGCGCTGCACCTGATCAAGTTTCCCAAGGCGACGATCGAGAAGCTGACCTCGTTCACCCCGGGCCCGGATTTTCCCACCGGCGGCATCCTGGCCGAGAGCGCGGCGAACATCCAGGAGGCCTACGCCACCGGGCGCGGCAGTTTCCGCCTGCGCGCGCGCTGGGAGAAGGAGGATCTCGGCCGCGGCACCTGGCAGATCGTCGTCACCGAAATTCCCTACCAGGTGCAGAAGGGCCGGCTGGTCGAGAAGATCGCGGAGATGATGGCCGCCCGCCGCCTGCCTATGCTCGAGGACGTCCGCGACGAATCCGCCGCCGACGTGCGCCTCGTGCTGGAACCGAAGTCGCGCAGCATCGAGCCCGAGATGCTGATGGAATCGCTGTTCATGCACACCGATCTGGAGGTGCGTATCGGGCTGAACATGAACGTGCTGGAGACCGGGGCGATCCCGCGGGTGATGAACCTGCGCGAGGTGATCCAGTCCTTCCTCGACCATCGTCACGACGTGCTGGTCCGGCGCGCGAAGAACCGGCTGGAGAAGATCGACCGCCGGCTGGAAGTGCTGGCCGGCTACATGATCGTCTATCTCAACCTCGACGAGGTGATCCGCATCATCCGCGAGGAGGACGAGCCCAAGCCGGTGATGATCAGGCGGTGGAAGCTGACCGACAACCAGGTCGAGGCGATCCTGAACATGCGGCTGCGCGCGCTGCGCCGGCTGGAGGAGATCGAGATCAGGAAGGAGCTCGACGCGCTG
>WHUE01000176.1 GCA_009377375.1 Alphaproteobacteria bacterium
CGATCTCGGCATTGCCCTTGTCCACGTCGCGGATGTTGCCGACGCCGCCGCCCGGCCCCGTCGAGGTCGTGATGCCCTTTATGTTCTTCTGGAACATCTCGGACATCTTGGCGCCGTACGGGTACCACGCGCCGCCCTGCGGTCCCGCCAGCATGCGGACGAACGTATCCGCGCCCGCCGCGCCCGTGGCCAGCGCCAGCGGGATCGCGGTCAGCAGAATCCTGGAAATCCGTTTCATCGATCTTCCCCCCTTGCAAGGAAACCTGCGCTGCGGCCTCGGCCCTCCCGCCTGACGCGCAGCTTCGACATCCATGCTGCCTCCGCCGGCGACCGAACGCAAGGCCCGTGCGGATCGCGGAAAGGCCACGGGAAGAGACGCGACGCGGCGAGACGTCAGAACGTCGCGCCGGATTGCAGGTAGTGGTCGACGATTTCGGCGCCGGTGGCGAACCAGACCCTGTCGTGTCCCATGATGTAATCCAGCGCGGATTCCAGCGCCCAGATGCGGTGGGGCATGCCGATCACGAACGGATGCAGGCAGATCGCCATGACCCGCCCGGATTCCGCGCCCTCGCGGTACAGCGTGTC
Source organism: Alphaproteobacteria bacterium (assembly GCA_009377375.1). Lineage (GTDB taxonomy): Bacteria > Pseudomonadota > Alphaproteobacteria > MPNO01 > UBA2964 > WHUE01. The sequence continues at coordinate 589 of WHUE01000176.1, forward strand.
GAACTGGCGGCGCATCATGGACTCGAAGCCTTCCACCGTCTGGTAGTAGCGGTGGAAGGCGGGCAGGTCGTTGATCTCCGTCGAATAGGGCAGCGAGACCATCTGACGGCCTCCGATATCCATCAGGTAGGGCTGATCGTCGTTGATCCAGTCGCACACGTAGTCGATACCCTCGTCGGCGAGGTGGTCGAGCGTGTTCCACGTCTCCTGCAGCCCGGAGCCGAGCCAGCCGCGCGGCCGCTCGCCCGTCTCGCGCGTGATGCGCGACAGCGTGTCGGCGATCACCTGCTTTTCGGTCTCCGGCGGGATGTCGACCAGCCGCCGCGTGTTGGACTGGCAATGGCCGAGGAATTCCCAGTCGAGCGCCATCGCATCCTCCATGATCTGCGGATAGGCGTCGCAGACCTCGGAGTTGAGGGTGACGGAGCCGCGGATGCCCCGCTTCGACAGCACGTCCATGATGCGGAACACGCCGACGCGGGCGCCGTAATCGCGCACCGACCAGACGGAGACGTCGGGGATGCCGCCGCTGCCGCCCGGCATCTTCTCGTTCAGCGCGAAGACCTCGATATTGGGAATCACCCAGACCGCGACATGCGCGCCGCCCGGCCACTCGATCCGCGGCCGCCGGTTGATCGGGGTGTAGGGGAAGGGACCGGAAGGACGGGGCTCCATCGCCCTACACGCGGTTCGTGCTGCGCAGATGCTCGGCGATCTCGTCCACATGCATCACGTCGGCGTATTTGTGGTGCATGTCGAACAGGTTGACCTTGTGCGACAGCATCGACCGGTCGAACACGCTTTCTT
>WHUE01000177.1:0-295 GCA_009377375.1 Alphaproteobacteria bacterium
GTGTATTGAACGAGCTCCTCTCGGCTGCTCGAGTCGACGATGTCCCGAAGAACCGCGGATTGCGGCACGCTGCTCGGGCTTACCAATACGGTGTAGTCCATCTCCCGGGCAGCGCTTTCGAGCGCTTCGAGCGCGACCTCGGAGAACGGTGAGCGCGACAGAACGAGACTTGCAACCTGTCCCGACGAGGCCAGGAAAATGTGGCGGCGCGGGTCATCCGCACCGGTGGCGAAAGCTGCTGCTACGGCCAAGCTGAGCATGCGCCCCGTCTCCTCCACATTCTCCGGGGAGTACC
>WHUE01000177.1:305-1379 GCA_009377375.1 Alphaproteobacteria bacterium
CTGTCGCTACGTTCCCTGCCGCGGCGAGGAACAGATGACGCCTGGGCTCGGCGGCGCCGTTCGCAAGAAGGGTCGCAACGGCAAGGCTGACCAATCGCCCGGTCTCGTTCACTTCGCCGGGCGCGTACCAGCGGCTCACCGTAAACAGGCCGCCTGGGTTCAGCCGATCGAGAAAGCGTTGCCAGGCCTCGACCGTGTAGAGACCGTTCTCCGTGAGCGTGAAGGCGCCGGCGCCGGTTGCGGCCCAAGTGTCCACAAGGGTCATTTGAATGAGGTCGAAATTTTGTCGGGTGCGCGCAAACCAGCTGCGCGCTTCATCCACGACCACGTTCATGCCATCGACCTGGTTCAGCCCCGAAAAATCGGCAAAACCCGGTTCGCGCGTCAGTAGACGATGGAGGATCGGATTGATCTCCACGCCGGTGATGTCCGGAACACCGAACACGCGCGCGCTGAGCAGGTCGCGTCCGCCTCCTACGCCGATGATGCCGGCGCGCTTCCGACCGGGCAGGTGATAGGCGAGGTTCGTGACGTCATACCTCAGGAAGCCGGCATCGGCGATCGGTCCGTCGAGGCGCAATGACGTCGTACCCGCCGAACCGTCGAGATTCATGCCGCGGTGTTCGCTGGACCATCTTTCTGGCTGAAAGCGTGGCGACGGACCCCACATGTGCGGGCTGTCATGTCCCGGATCGAATACCAGGACGCGCGAAAACGAGTTCCATTCCTCGAACATGCGGTTGTCCAGCCGCTCCGCCTGTCCCTTGACGAACACAGGGTGAAGCCCCCTCGGGCTCACGAGCCCGTTGGCAATGGCTGCGACGATCAGAACTGCACATATCGTCAGCGGCCGTTGCAGCACCGAGGCAAACGGGGGCTGGATCGATGGTCGTCCCCCGATTCCTGAACGGGAGAAGAGCGATGCCGCGAGCGCCGACATTGCGGCCACCCATAGAATGGCGCTCGGGCCGTCGGCAATTTCGAGCAGAACCAACACGCCGAGACACCCGATCGCCGCGCCTGCGAGGTCGGCAGCGTAGACGCGGCCAATCGGATACGGGCTTCGGGTCAGGG
>WHUE01000178.1:0-341 GCA_009377375.1 Alphaproteobacteria bacterium
GACTCCCCCGGAGAAGGTGATGACCTGCGCGCGGGGGACCTCGGTCCGCGACAGTGGATCGGTGACCAGAAGTTCGCGCCCGAGTGGTCCGCCGTCCCCGCCTGTCATGATGTTTAGGAGGGCGTCGGCGAGCACGCCTACGAGCGACTTCTCCGCGTCAGGCGACAGATCGCCGCCAAGCTCGAGCTGTAGCCGGGCGGCCGCCGCGGCCTGGTGCGCTGGCCCGTCGATCCGGACGATGCGGCGACCGGTGCGTGCGACGAGTCTGCCCCCGACGGCCATGGCTGCAGTCTCGAGGACCTCGCCGTCACGGCAGATCGCGAGCTTGCTCGTTCCGCCGC
>WHUE01000178.1:351-1269 GCA_009377375.1 Alphaproteobacteria bacterium
GGCCAGGAGCGCTTCGAGGTGATGTCCCGCAGATGCGCAGACGAAGCGTCCTCCCTCCTCCGCGAACAGCTCGGCGATAGCCTGCGCATTGCGTCGCTTCAGCGCCTCGCCGGTGAGGATCACCGCGCCGGTGTCCACGTCACCACGGGCGATGCCCGCTTCCGCGTAAGCTGCCCGGATGTAGTCGCCAAGCACCTCCGCGTCGATGGTGTCGTCCGGCAGGTACGGCGTGAGCGTCACCGGGGAACGCCAGAGCACCTCACGCCGCACCACGACGAAACGGCTCGACAATGCCTGGGCGAGCCTCTGCAGATGCACCCGGGCGAACATAAGGTGGGACGTCGAAGAACCGATGTCGATGCCCACGGTGGTCAGCTCAACGTTCTCGAAGTCCCAGTATTCATCCTCGCCCGCTGCGTGCGTGTGGTGGTCTTCGTCGGGGTCAGCGTGGTGGTCGTAGATAGCCAGGTCCTCAGCGCGCACTCCACGGCCGAGGTTGAGCGACTCCGTCACTTCTTCGGCCTGGAGTGGAACTGCGTCATGCGGAACTCGGCTCCCGTCTTGGCGAGTTCCGCTCGGTAGGTCTCGAGGATGCGGGGGTCTTCGTCCTCGTATTCGATCTGCCGTCCGCCGTCCTTGACCGACACGTCCATCCCCTGGAACGTCCTCACCTTGTCCGCGGTGAACGGGTAACGCAGGCCACCGAAGGCGACCGCGAGGTAGCGCGCCGGCCCAGGGCTGATGTTGAAGTGCTGGTGGAACATCATGTCCGGCGGCGCGTAGACCACACCGTGGCGCCAGTCAACCCGGTGAAAGTCTTCGTCTCCCTCATACCAGAGCAGAGAGTAGCCCTGGCCGGTGACGGCATAGACGTGGAAGTCGGCGCCGTGGCGGTGTCCCTTCTTGTATGTTCCGACG
>WHUE01000179.1:0-295 GCA_009377375.1 Alphaproteobacteria bacterium
CGGGACATCTCGCTGACGGTCAACGGCAGGCGGTACCAGCGGGCCGTTGACCCCCGGATCAGCCTGGCCGACCTGCTCCGCGACGACGTGGGCCTCACTGGCACGCACCTAGGGTGCGAGCAAGGGGCCTGCGGGGCCTGCACCGTGTTGCTGGACGGCGCGACCGCCCGGTCGTGCATCACGCTGGCCGTGCAGGCCGACGGGGCAAGTGTCACCACGGTGGAGGGACTGGCCAGCGATCCGACGAACTTGCACCCGGTGCAACGTGCCTTCACCGAACATCACGGCCTGCAGT
>WHUE01000179.1:305-1187 GCA_009377375.1 Alphaproteobacteria bacterium
CCGCTGCACCGGCTACCAGGGCATCGTGGAGGCGATCCAGGCCGCCGACCGCGACTGGGACCGCTCCCGTGTCTCTGCACAGCCGGATCGCGGAGGGACACGCGGATGACCGACGGGCTCTGGGTGGGCCAGCCGGTGGCCCGCAAGGAGGATCTCCGCTTGCTGCGCGGGCGGGGCGAGTTCATCGCCGACCTGCCCGCTCCGACCCGCACCCAGGAGGTGGCGATCCTGCGCAGCCCGCACGCCCATGCACGGATCGCCAGAATCGATGCGGCGCCCGCTCTCGATCTGCCGGGGGTGAGCGGAGTGTTCGTCGGCTCGGACGCGAAGAGTCTCGGTAATCCGCTGGTGGTGCAGGCGCCGGTGCCGCAGCGCTACTACCCCATCGCGATCGACAAGGTGCGCTTCGTCGGTGAGCCGGTTGCCGTGGTGGCTGCCGAGACCCGACGTCAGGCCGAGGATGCGCTCGCCGCGATCGAGGTGGACTTCGACCCACTGCCCAGCATCGCCTCGGTGGCCGACGCACTAAGCGACAGGGCTCCGGCACTCGACGAGGAGTTCGGTACCAACGTGGTCATCGATCGCGTGCTGCGTTACGGCGACGTCGACGCCGCGTTCGAGCGGGCCGACCACGTGGTGCGCGGCCGCTATGTATACCCGAAGGTCAGCTCGACGCCGATCGAGACCTACGGGGTGATCGCGGACTGGGCGCCGGACGACTCCGTTACGGTGTGGGCCAACTTCCAAGGCCCGTTCAGCCTGCACCACGTGATGGCCAAGGCGCTTCGGCTGCCAACCCACGCGCTGCGGGTGATCGTGCCGCCGGACATCGGGGGCGGCTTTGGCATCAAGATCAGCATTTATCCCTACATGGTCCTGATG
>WHUE01000017.1 GCA_009377375.1 Alphaproteobacteria bacterium
TAGAGCGCACCGCCACCGCCGCCCGCGTTCATCCGGCGCCGGAGACGGTGACCAACCACTGGCTCAGCCTGGATCTCCACGGCCGAGAGCGCGGCCGGCGCAGCCGCGCCCGCCGGACGGCAATGGCCGGGGTGTACGCCGGACCGGCCGAAGGGCTGGAATGGCTGGCCGAGCCGATGCTCAACCGCAAGACGCGCATGGCCTGCATGATGAACGCGGCCACCGGCGCGCTGGTGGCGCAGGGGTTCGAGGCCGGGGCGGCGGCGACGGAAACGCTGCGCCTCGGCGGCTGACGGCGCACCCCGCGGCGCTGCCGGAAACCGCCCGCAACGCTTGACAGGGCGCCGGCTGTGGCTATATTGCGCGCTCCCGAAGCGGGCGGTGGACGTGTCCTGCTCGCGCGTTCAATTTTGCGTATGAAAGACCTTAACCATGTACGCAGTCGTCAGGACCGGCGGTAAGCAGTACCGCGTCGCCAAGGATGACGTGATCGTCGTCGAGAAGCTCGCGGGCGAGGCCGGCGCGGATGTCGAGCTCGACCAGGTGCTCATGCTGGACGACGGCAGCGCCCCCGTGATCGGCACCCCGCTGGTCGACGGCGCGCGCGTCGCCGCCACCGTGCTGGACCAGAGCCGCGCCGACAAGATCATCGTCTTCAAGCGCAAGCGGCGGAAGGATTACCGGCGGACCAAGGGCCACCGCCAGCACGTCACCGTGCTGCGCGTGACCGACATTCTGGCCAAGGGGCAGAAGGCCAGCCCGAAGGCCGAGGCGAAGCCCGCCTCCCCGGCCGCCGAAGCCGCGACGAAGGGCGAGGCGAAGGCCGCCGCCCCGGCGAAGAAGGCCGCGAAGAAAGCCCCGGCGAAGAAAGCCCCGGCGAAGAAGGCTCCGGCGAAGAAGGCCCCAGCCAAAAAGGCGGCCAAGAAGGCCCCGGCCAAGAAGTCGTAGTTCCGGATCAGGACCGAGGAGAAGCACCGATGGCCCATAAGAAAGCAGGCGGCAGCTCGCGCAACGGCCGCGATTCGGCCGGCCGCAGGCTCGGCGTCAAGAAGTTCGGCGGCGAGGACGTCGTCCCCGGCAACATCATCATCCGCCAGCGCGGCACCAAGTATCACCCCGGCGACAATGTCGGGATCGGCAAGGACCACACCATTTTCGCCACCGCCGGCGGCAAGGTGACCTTCGCCCGCCGGGCGAAGGACCGGGTCTTCGTGTCGGTGGAGCCGGGCGCGTAAGCGTCCTCCGCAGCGCGCCGGCGAACGGCCGTTTTCGGGGGGGAATGGCGGCATTCCCCCCTGTTTCGTTCAGGCAGGGACGATGAAGTTTCTCGATCAGGCCAAGATCTATCTGCGTTCCGGCGACGGCGGCGCGGGCTGCATGAGCTTCCGGCGGGAGAAGTACGTCGAGTTCGGCGGCCCTGACGGCGGCGACGGCGGCCGGGGCGGCGACGTGGTCGTCGAGGTCGCCGACGGGCTCAACACGCTGATCGATTTCCGCTACCGGCAGCATTTCCGCGCGAAGACCGGCCAGCACGGCATGGGCAAGAACCGCACCGGCGCCGGCGGCGAGGACCTGATCATCCGCGTGCCCCCGGGCACCCAGATCCTCGACGAGGACCGCCGTTCCGTGATCGCCGACATGGCGGGCGACACCACGCGCGTCGTGCTTTGCCGCGGCGGGCGGGGCGGGCGCGGCAATGCGCGGTTCAAGTCGTCCACCAACCAGGCCCCCCGCCGCACCGATCCCGGCGAGGAAGGCGAGGAGCGCTGGGTCTGGCTGCGGCTGAAGCTGATCGCCGATGCCGGGCTGGTCGGGCTGCCGAACGCCGGCAAGTCGACCCTGCTTGCCGCCGTCTCCCGCGCGCGGCCGAAGATCGCCGACTACCCGTTCACCACCCTCACACCCAACCTGGGCGTGGTCTACATCAACGATCAGGAATTCGTCCTCGCCGACATTCCCGGCCTGATCGAGGGCGCGCATGACGGCGCGGGGCTGGGCGACCGGTTCCTCGGCCATGTCGAGCGCTGCGGCGTGCTGCTGCACATGATCGACGGCACCCAGGACGACGTCGCCGCGGCATACCGCACCGTGCGCGAGGAGATTTCCGCCTACGGCCACGGCCTCGCCGGCAAGGCGGAGATCGTGGGGCTCAACAAGGCGGACGCGCTGGACGCCGCGGCGGTCGCGGAGAAGCGCGCCGCGCTCGAAACCGCCGGTGCCGCCCATATCGTCACCTTGTCGGGCGCCACGGGCAAGGGCGTGCCCGAGGCGATGCAGGCCATCTTCGCCGTGATCCGCCGCTGGCGCGAGGAAGAGGGCGCCGTCCCCGACACGGCCTACGCGCCGTGAGCGCCGGGGCGAAACAGGCGCTGGCCGGCCGGCCGGCCCTCGCCGGGGCGCGGCGGCTGATCGTCAAGATCGGCTCGGCCCTGCTGGTGGACGAGACCGGCGGCCGGCTGCGCGCCGACTGGATGGCCGCGCTGGCGGAAGACATCGCCGCGCTGCGCGCGGGCGGCACGGAGGTGCTGATCGTATCCTCCGGCGCCATCGCGATCGGACGGCTCGATCTCGGCCTCGCCGGCGCGCGCATCAAGCTGGAGGAAAAGCAGGCCGCCGCCGCGATCGGCCAGATCCGCCTCGCCCATGCCTGGCAGGAGACGCTGGCGGGGCACGGCATCGCCGTCGCCCAGGTGCTGCTGACGCCGGGCGATACCGAGCAGCGCCGCCGCCATCTGAACGCGCGAAACACGGTGGAAACCCTGCTGCGGCTGGGCGCGGTGCCGGTGATCAACGAGAACGACACCGTGGGCACCGAGGAAATCCGCTTCGGCGACAACGACCGCCTGGCCGCCCGCGTGGCCCAGATGATCAGCGCCGATGTGCTGGTGCTGCTGTCCGATATCGACGGGCTCTACACCGCCGACCCGCGCCACAACCCGGGAGCCGCCTTCGTGCCGGAGGTCAACGAGATCACACCGGAGGTCGAAGCGATGGCCGGCGGCGTGAATCCCGGCTACTCCTCCGGCGGGATGGTGACCAAGATCGCCGCAGCCAAGATCGCCATGCGCGCCGGCTGCCGCGTCGCCATCGGCGACGGCAAGGCGCTGCACAGCCTGCACGCCATCGGCGGCGAGCGGCGCTGCACCTGGTTCGTCCCCGTCGCGGAACCCGCGACCGCGCGCAAGAGCTGGATCGCGGGCGCGCTGACCCCCGCCGGGGCGCTGGTGGTGGACGACGGCGCGGCGAAGGCGCTGGCCGGCGGCAAGAGCCTGCTGCCCGCCGGCGTGGCGACGGTCGAAGGCGCCTTCGACCGCGGCGACGCGGTGGCGATCCTGACGGCCGACGGTCGGCGGATCGGCTGCGGGCTGGTCGCCTATTCCGCCGTCGACGCCGGGCTCATCGCCGGTCACAAGAGCGGTGAAATCGAGGCCCTGCTCGGCTATCGTGGCCGCGACGAGATGATCCATCGCGACGACCTGGTGCTGGACGGATAAGGAGCCGGCCGCCATGACGCCTCCCGACACCGCGACCGCGACCCGCAACGACCTGCACGCGCAGATGATCGCGCTGGGCGAGGCCGCGCGCGCCGCGATGCAGGAGCTCGCATCGGCGACGGCGGACCGGAAGAACGCCGCGCTGCGCGCCTGCGCCGCCGCCATCCGCGCCGGCGCCGCCGGGCTGAAGGCAGCCAACGCCGAGGACATGGAGGCCGCCGGGGCCAGGGGCCTGACCGGGGCGATGCTCGACCGGCTGATGCTGGACGACGCCCGTATCGAGGCGATGGCCAAGGGGCTGGAGGAGATCGCCGCGCTGGACGATCCGGTGGGCGCCGTGATGGCCGAATGGGACCGCCCCAACGGGCTGCACATCGCCCGCGTGCGGGTGCCGCTGGGCGTGATCGGCATCATCTACGAATCGCGCCCCAACGTGACCGCCGACGCCGGCGGGCTGTGCCTCAAATCCGGCAACGCGGCGATCCTGCGCGGCGGATCGGAAAGCTTCCGGTCCTCGACCGCCATCGTCGCCTGCCTGCACCGGGGGCTGCGCGAGGCCGGGCTGCCGGAAGCCGCGGTGCAGCAGGTGCCGACCAGCGACCGCGCCGCCGTCGGCGAGATGCTGACGATGAGCGGGCATATCGACGTCATCGTGCCGCGCGGCGGCAAGGGGCTGATCGAGCGGGTGCAGAACGAGAGCCGCATCCCGGTGATCGCCCATCTGGACGGCAACTGCCACGTCTATGTCGACGGCGCCGCCGATCCGGCGATGGCGGTGTCCGTCGTGCACAACGCCAAGATGCGGCGCACCGGCGTCTGCGGCGCGGCGGAAAGCCTGCTGGTCGCGCGGGGCGCGGCGGCGAGCATCCTGCCCGCCATCATCGAGGACCTCGCCGCGTCCGGTTGCGAGATCAGGGGCGACGAAGCGACGCGGGCGCTGGATCCCCGGGTCGTCCCCGCCGCGGAAGCGGACTGGAGCGCCGAATACCTGGACGCCGTCATCTCGGTGAAGCAGGTCGCAGATGTGGACGAGGCCATCGCGCATATCAACCGGTACGGCTCGCACCACACCGATTCCATCGTCACCGGCGACGAGGCGGCCGCCGGGCGCTTCCTGGAGCGGGTCGATTCCGCCATCGTGCTGCACAACGCCTCCACCCAGTTCGCCGATGGCGGCGAGTTCGGCATGGGCGCCGAGATCGGCATCTCCACCGGGCGGTTGCACGCGCGCGGCCCCGTCGGGGTGGAGCAGCTGACCACGTTCAAATACGTGGTCCGCGGGGCGGGGCAGGTGCGGCCCTGACAATCGGCGCCCTCATCCGCCGCGACGCCGCGGCTTCGGGGCTGCGCACCTCCGGACGTATCGGGCTGCTGGGCGGATCGTTCAACCCCGCGCATGAGGGGCACCGCCATCTCAGCCTGCTGGCGCTCCGGCTTCTCCGGCTCGACGCGGTGTGGTGGCTGGTCTCGCCCGGCAACCCGCTGAAGGACGACGCCGGGAACGCACCGCTGGCCGAGCGCCTGGCACGGGCGCGCGAGGCGGCGGGCAGCGCGGCGATCGTGGTGACCGATCTGGAGGCCCGCATGGGCACGCGCTACACGGTGGACACGCTGGCCCGGCTCACCGAATGCTTCCCCCGCGCCCGCTTCGTCTGGCTGATGGGGGCCGACAACCTGGCCCAGATCGACCGGTGGAAGGGCTGGGAGCGCATCTTTCGACTCGTTCCGGTTGCGATTTTCGACCGGGCTCCCTATTCTACAAGGGCGCTGGCCTCTAAGGCCGCGCACCGGTTTGCCCGGCATCAGCTGCATGGTGCGCATGCAAGACGCCTCGCCGAACGTGAGCCTCCCGCCTGGAGTTTCTTCCACGCCCGGCTGCATCCTGAATCGGCGACGGCGGTTCGCGAACGCGAGGCGGCCGGTCCGTCCCCACACACACGGAGAGAGCGATAGCTAACAATCGCAAGGCCGTTCCCGGCCCAGAGGAAATGCTGACCCTCATCCGCGCGGTGCTGGATGACCACAAGGCCGAAGACGTCGTGGTCATCGATCTGCGCGGAAAATCCACCATCGGCGACTTCATGGTGATCGCCACCGGAACCTCCAGCCGCCACGTTTCGGCCATCGCCACCGAGCTTCTGCAGGCGCTGAAGGACCACGGGCTCGTCGGGCTGACGCCGGAAGGGCAGCGCCAGGGCGACTGGGTCCTGATCGACGCGGGCGACATCATCGTCCACCTGTTCCGGCCCGAGGTCCGCGCCTTCTACAGCCTGGAGAAGATGTGGGAGGCCGAGTTGCTGGAACCGGAGCACACCACCACCGGCGCAGTGTGAACCGCGGCACGGCCCGCCATCGTTCTGTTTCATGCGCCTCAGCCTGATCGCCGTCGGCCGCTCGCGCGGCGGGCCGGAACGCATCCTGCAGGACCATTATGCCGGACGCGTCATCGCATGGCCGATCGAGATCCGCGAGGTCGAGGAGAAGAAGAAGCTCGCCGGCGACGCGCTCAAGGCGGCGGAAGCGGCGCTGATCCGCCGGGCCATCCCCGACCGCGCTGCCATCGTGGCGCTGGACGAGCGTGGCAAGGCGATTTCCAGCCGCGAGCTTGCCGCCGCGCTGCAACGCTGGCAGGACGACGGCGTGGCCGATGTCGCCTTCGTCATCGGCGGAGCGGACGGGCTGGACGCCGGGCTGCGGGCCGAGGCCGCCCTGACGCTGTCCTTCGGCCGCGCCACCTGGCCGCACCAACTGGCGCGCGCGATGCTGCTGGAACAGCTCTTCCGCGCCCAGTCGATCCTCGCCAATCACCCCTATCACCGGGATTAGCGTGCGATCAGGGGTGGCAATCGCTGAAATCGTCCATAAATCACTGTATACTCGGTGCCGAGGCACCGTTTCCCGTCCGTTCGAACTGCGAGCCAATGCCGATGACCGCTGAAAACAGGCCCCGCCCCGTCATGCTCTGCGTGCTGGACGGCTGGGGCTACCGACCGGAGCGGGAGGACAACGCCATCGCGCTGGCAGAGACACCGGTCTACGACCGGCTGCTGAAGGACTGGCCGCACGCCTTCCTCGACACAAGCGGCATCGATGTCGGACTGCCGACCGGCCAGATGGGGAATTCCGAGGTCGGGCACATGAACCTGGGCGCCGGCCGGGTCGTCGACCAGGACATCCGCCGCGTGGACGCCGCCATCGAGGACGGCACGCTGGCCCAGAACCCCTCGCTGACCGGCTTCATCGCCGCGCTGAGGAAATCCGGCGGGACCTGCCACCTGATGGGGCTGCTGTCGGACGGCGGGGTCCATGCGCACCAGGACCACATCGCCGCGCTGGCCCGCATCCTGGGCGAGGCGGGCGTGCCGGTGGCCATCCATGCCTATCTGGACGGGCGGGATACCGCGCCCCAGTCCGGCGCCGGCTTCATGCAGGCCTTTCTGGACGATATCGCCGGGATCGCGAACGCCCGCGTCGCCACCGTCTGCGGCCGCTACTGGGCGATGGACCGCGACAAGCGCTGGGAGCGCGTCGCCGAGGCCTGGTCGATGCTGGTCGAGGCACGGGGCGCACGGGCCGGCGACCCCGTCGCCGCGATCCGCGACTCCTATGCCGCCGGCGTGACCGACGAGTTCGTCAAGCCGGTAGCGATCGGCGACTTCGCGGGGATCGCCGACGGCGACGGCGTGCTGATGGCCAATTTCCGCGCCGACCGGGCGCGCGAGATACTGGGCGCGCTGCTCGACCCCGCATTCGACGGGTTCGACCGGCCCTGCACGCCGAGGATCGCCGCCGCGCTGGGCATGGTGGAATATTCGGACAGGCTGAACGCGCTCATGGCCGCCATCTTCCCGCAGCTCTCGCTCGACCGGATCATGGCGGAGATCGTCGCCGAGGCGGGGCTGAAGCAGCTTCGAATCGCCGAAACCGAGAAATACGCCCATGTCACCTTCTTCTTCAACGGCGGCGTGGAAACGCCGTTCGAGGGCGAGGACCGCGAGCTGGTACCCTCGCCCAAGGTCGCGACATACGACCTGCAACCCGAGATGTCGGCGGGCGAGGTCACCGACAGGCTGGTCGCGGCCATCGAGGGCGGCCGGTACGACTTCATTCTGGTGAACTACGCCAACCCCGACATGGTCGGCCATACCGGCGTGCTGGACGCGGCGATCAGGGCGGTTGAGACCATCGACGCCTGCCTCGGCCGGCTGGAGGCGGCGATCAGGGCCGCCGGCGGGGCCATGCTGATCGCCGCCGACCACGGCAATATCGAGACCATGAAGGACCCCGAAACCGGGGAGCCCTTCACCCAGCATACCACCAACGTGGTGCCATCCGTCCTGGTCAATGCCGACGCGTTCGGTCTCGAGGACGGCCGGCTGGCCGACGTGGCGCCGACCCTGCTTGCCCTGATGGGGCTGGAGCGGCCGGAGCAGATGACGGGCCGGTCACTGCTGACGGCGGCGGAAGCGCCGCGTGGCTCGGCGCGTGAACAGATTTCCGCCTGACCGCTGCACCGGGCGCGCCCTGGCCGCGGTTCTGGCCGCGGCGCTCCTCTGCGCCGCCGCCGTGCCCGCCACGGCGCAGGAAGGCCGGGACAAGCTCGATTCCGTCGAGCGGTCGCTGGAGGACGCGAAGCGCGCCCAGAAGGCGCTCGAAAGCAAGGCCGGCGAACTGGCGCGCGAGGTTGCCGCCCTGCAGCGGCGGTCGGTCGCAGTCGCCGCCCGGGCGCAGGAGCAGGAGGAAACGCTGACCCGTCTGGAAGGCGAGCTGCACGATCTGCAGGCGACGGAAACCGCCACCTCGGCGAGCCTGTCGCGGCGCCGGGCGCAGCTTGCGGACGTGCTGGCCGCGCTGCAGCGTATGTCGCGCCACCCCCCGGTCGCGCTGGCGGCGCTGCCCGCCACCCCCACCGAAACCGTGCGCAGCGCCATCCTGCTGCGCGCCGCGGTACCCGCCATCGAGGACCGCGCCCGGCGGCTGCGCGACGACCTGCGCGTGCTGGGCGAGGTTCGCGACGCCATGGCGGGCGCGCGCGAGAAGCTGGATGCGGAGCGGACCCGGCTGCAGGAGCAGCAACGGACACTGGCCGCGCTGGTCGACAGGAAATCGCGCCTTGCGGACCGGACCCGCGAAAAAAGCGACGCCGCCCAGCAGCGCGCCGCGCGGCTCGGCGAGGAGGCGAAATCGCTGCGTGAGCTCGTGGCCCGCATCGCGGAGGCGCGGCGCAAGGAGGCAGCGCGCCAGGAGGCCCTGCGCCGGGAACGCAAGGTCGTGCTGCGCCCGCCCGATCCCGGACCGGCTCCGAAGCCGCCGCCATCCGCCGGCACGGTGCCGCTGGGACAGATGGGGCTGCCGGTGCGCGGCGCCATCCAGCGGCGCTTCGGCGGCGATGACGAATCCGGCCAGCCCGCGCGCGGGCTTTCGCTCCAGACCCGCGCCGCGGCGCAGGTCGTCGCCCCGCGCGCCGGCGAGGTGGTGTTCGCCGGGCCCTTCCGCGGGTTCGGGCAACTCTTGATAATAGAGCATGGCGGGGAATATCATGTATTGCTTGCGGGGATGGCCCGGATCGATGCCGCCGTGGGCGACAAGGTGATGGCCGGCGAGCCGGTTGGCATTATGGGCGACGCAGCGACGCCGGGCCCGACTCTGTATCTCGAATTACGCCGCAAGGGACGGCCGGTCGATCCGCTGCCGTGGCTTGCCGCAGGACGGACTGAGGTAAACGGATAATGCGCAGACATCTGATGGCGGCTTGCGCCGCGGTGACCCTGGCGTGCTCGCCGCTGACGGCGGACGCACAGTCCAACACTTCCGAAACCTATCGTCAGCTGAACCTGTTCGGAGACGTGTTCGAACGGGTGCGCGCCGACTACGTCAAGGACGTGACGGACGAGCAGCTCATCGAGTCGGCGATCAACGGGATGCTGACCTCGCTGGATCCCCATTCCAGCTACATGAACCCGAAGAATTTCCGGGACATGCAGGTCAACACCAAGGGCGAGTTCGGCGGGCTCGGCATCGAAGTGACGATGGAGAACGGCCTCGTCAAGGTGGTGTCGCCCATCGACGAGACCCCGGCCTTTCGCGCCGGTCTGCAGCCGGGCGATTTCATCACCCATCTGGACAACGAGCCCGTCCAGGGCATGACCCTGACCCAGGCGGTCGAAAGGATGCGCGGCAAGGTCGATTCCGACATCAAGCTGACCATCCGGCGCGAGGGGCGCGAACCCTTCGACGTCACGCTCACCCGCTCGGTGATCAAGATCCAGTCCGTGCGCTGGCGCACCGAGGGCGATATCGGCTATCTGCGGATCACCTCGTTCAGCGAACAGTCTGACGCCGGGGTCGACCGCGCGATCAAGCAGATCAGGGAGAAGGCCGGCTCCAATCTGAAGGGCATCATCATCGACCTGCGCAACAACCCCGGCGGGTTGCTGGATCAGGCGGTGAAGATTTCCGACCAGTTCCTGGACCGGGGCGAGATCGTCTCCACCCGGTCGCGGCGGGCGGACGACGCGCAACGCTACAATGCGGAGCCGGGCGATCTCGCCGCCAAGCTGCCGCTGGTGGTGCTGATCAACGGCGGATCCGCCTCGGCATCGGAAATCGTGGCAGGGGCGCTGCAGGACCACAACCGCGCGATCGTCCTGGGCACGCAGTCTTTCGGCAAGGGATCGGTGCAGACCATCATTCCGCTGGGCGGGCACGGCGCGATGCGGCTGACCACGGCCCACTACTACACGCCGTCGGGCCGTTCGATTCAGGCCAAGGGCATCTCGCCCGACATCGAGGTCGAGCAGGCGGAGCTGAAGGCCATGGCCCAGCGCCAGGGGCGGCGCGAGTCCGACCTGCGCGGCGCGCTGGAGAATCCCAACATAGCGCCGGCGACGCCCGCGCCGGTGGACTCCGACGCCCCGCAGGACGAGGACGCCAAGACCGCCGAGGGCGAGAAAGCGCCGTTCGACTTCCAGCTGGCCCGGGCGCTCGACCTGATCCGCGGAATCGCGCTGTATAACCAGCGTCTCGCCAACTAGGGGACGGCATTCCCGCGCCCGATCGGGGCGCGGGGACGGCCGCGCCGCGCCAGACACGTGCAACGCCTGCCCCGCCCGGACAAGAAGAGGCGGCCCGCCCTGCTTCCGGCCACGCTGCTTCTGGCGTTCCTCGCGCTGGTCGGCGCCACGGTGCTCTGGCTGACGCTGGCCGGCCCCGCCCGCGACGAACCGGGCGCCGGCGAGATGCCGGAGATGAAGATCGCCCTTGGCGAGGGATCGCGCACCGAGCCCGATCCCGCCGCTGCGCCGCAGGCCGAAACGCCGACGGAGCCCGAGACGGCGCCGGAGGCGGCCGCGCCGAAGACCGTGCCGGAACAGCCCGCCTTGCCGGCGCCGACGGCTCCGGACGCGAACGGCGTTGCCCCGCCCGCCGCGCCGCCGGTCCTGCGACTGCCGCCGGCGCCCACCAGCCCGCCGCTACCGCCCGCACCCGATCCGGACCTCGTGGAGCAGTCGCCGTTCGGTCCCTTGCCGAAGGCCGGGCTCGACGGGCGCGAATCCTGGCGGGTTTATGCCCGGCCCTTCAACGCCGACGACAAGCGCCCCCGCATTTCCATCGTCATCCACGGGCTGGGCGTGAGCGGCGCCGTCACGCAGGCGGCGATCCAGGGTCTCCCCGGGCCCATAACGCTCGGTTTCTCGCCCTACGGGGACGGGGTGGACCGCTGGTTCCGCGCCGCGCGGGCGGCGGGGCACGAGACGCTGCTGCTGATCCCGATGGAGCCGGCGGATTATCCCGTCTCCGATCCCGGCCCGCGGGCGCTCATGACCACGCTGAAGCCGGAAGAGAACCGCGAGCGGCTGCACTGGCTGCTGAGCCGCTCCACGGGTTACGTCGGAGTCGCCGTCTATATGGGTTCCCGCTTCGCCGCATCGCGCCGCCACGTGCGGGGCACGCTGGAGGAAATAAAGGCGCGCGGCCTGCTGCTGCTGGATGCCGGCCACGGAAACAAGTCGGTACTGTCGGAAATCGCGAGGCAGGGCGCGCTGCCGCTGGTGAGCAGCGCGATGTTCGTGGACGGCAGGCTCTCGCCCGCCGAGATCGACGCACGGCTGGAAGAGCTGGAAAGCCGGGCCCGGCAGCAGGGCCGGGTCGTCGCCATGGCGCGGCCCTACCCCGTGACGATAGAGCGCATCGCCGCCTGGGCGGCAAAGGTCGAATCCCGCGGCTTCGTGCTGGTCCCGGTCTCGGCGCTCGCGGAAAGGGCGCTGCCCCGGTGACAGGGGTGCCGCGGGACGGACGCTACCGGCCCTGCGCCGCAATCCTGCTGTTCGAACGGCATGGACGCGTTCTGGTGGCGGACCGCATCGACATCGACGGCCCTGCCTGGCAGTTGCCGCAGGGCGGCGTCGACGAGGGCGAGACCGCCGCCGAAGCGGCGGCGCGCGAAATGGCGGAGGAAATCGGCGTGACCGGCGCCGCTCTGATGGCGGAAAGCGCCCTCTGGCGGCCCTATGACCTGCCGGGTGCCGGCGCCGGCGGCTATCGCGGAAAATACCGCGGCCAGACGCTGTGTTTCGTCGCGTACCGGTTCGCCGGTCCGGAGACGGAGATCGACATCGACACGGCGCATCCGGAATTTCGCGCCTGGCGCTGGGAAGAGCTGGAGGCGCTGCCCGGGCTGATCGTTCCCTTCAAGCGCCGGGTCTACGAAGAGGCGGTGGCCGAGTTCATGCCGCTGCGCGACCGTATCCGCGCCGGAACAGTCTAAACGCGCATCGCGCGGGCGATCCAGAACCGGCGCAGGCGGATAAACCGCCATGCCAGCGCCGTCATGACGCGCCCGGCGACGCCGTGCGGCTTCAGCCCGACGGCGTTGAAGATCATGGACACGGCGTTCCGCATCACCGACGGCGTAAAACAGGCGAGCGCACGGCGCTCATAGGCGATGCTGGAGCTCCGGCGGTCGTACGGCGCCGCGCCGCCGTTGGCGGCGTAATACGCGTAGGCGAGCTCGTCGTCCTCGGACTCGGCGATGCGGCTCAGCGCGACGCGGAGCCGGCGCCATAATCCCAGATTTTCGCGCTCGAGGTAGCGCCGCATATAGCGGTGAAACAGCCAGTAATGCGCCTGCTCGTCATCGGCAATGCGGCGGCATATGTCCTTCAGCACCGGCTCGTCCGCGGTCTCGGCCAGCGCGGTGTAGAACGAGTTGGTGCCGGTTTCGACCATGCAGCGCGCGACCAGCTCGCCGGTGCGCGAGCCCCGCACCGATTCCTCCGCGTCGATGTCGATCCGGAACCCCTCGGCGAAGCGCCGCAGCGCCGCATCGAAATCGAAAGACGGATCGGCCAGCGCCGCCCAGCGCCCCAGCGCCGCGCCGTGCTGCTGCTCTTCCCGCGCCCAGTTGTCGACCGCGTGGCGGAACCGGGCGTCGTCGGCAAAGATGCGGTTGAGATAGGTGCGGTAATCGGCGGCATTGCCCTCGACCAGGCTCGCCGCCTTGACCAGCTTCAGCAGGTCGGGCTCGACCTTATCGGGGTCGAACGTCTTCCAGGGGATATCGCCAAGGGCCCAGCCCGCCATACATCTCTCGCGCCGCCGTTCCGGAGCCGGCCCGCGCCCGTCCAGCGCCGCACCGGCCCCGATAATTACACGACCTTACATATAGTTATCATGCTCCAGGCATTTCAACGGCGCCTGAAGAGATGCGCGCCTTTCTCGCCCGCGAAAACGTGCCGCGCGGGCAGGGCCGGCCGACGGCAACGACGGCTTCGCCGCCCGTCAGATCGCTTCCGCGTCGGTTTCGCCCGTGCGGATGCGGATCGCCTGCGCCAGATCGAACACAAAGATCTTTCCGTCGCCGATCTTGCCGGTATTGGCGTGATCACGGATCGCGCCCACGACCTGCTCGGCCACGTTGTCCGGCACGGCCACCTCCAGCTTCAGCTTGGGCACGAAATGGATTTCGTACTCGGCGCCGCGATAAATCTCGGTGTGGCCGCCCTGCCGTCCGAAACCCTTGACCTCGCTGACCGTCATGCCGGTGATGCCGAGCCCGGTCAGCGCCTCGCGGACGTCGTCGAGCTTGGACGGCTTGATGATGGCAACAATGAACTTCATGGCGTGATTTCCTTTCCCCCGCCGGGCTACAGGTTGTAGCCGCGCTCGCCATGGGTGGTGATGTCGAGTCCCTCGGTCTCGTCGTCGGGAGTGACCCGCAGCGGCGTCATGACGGATACGATCTTTATGATGATGTAGCAGACGACTACCGTCCAGACCGCAACGGCGACCGCCCCGGTCAGCTGGGCGCCGAGCTGCTTCATCGTGTTCATGCCGTCGGCGAAGCCGAGCCCGCCGAGGCGCGGCGACGCGAAGAAGGCGGTCAGGACAGTTCCGAGCAGCCCGCCGACGCCGTGGACGGCGAAGACGTCCAGCGAATCGTCGATCTGGAGCCTCTGCTTGATCAGCCAGACGCAGAAATAGCAGAGCGCGCCCGCGGCCACGCCGAGCGCCAGCCCGCCGACCGGGCCGACGAAGCCGGAGGCCGGGGTGATGGTCGCCAGCCCGGCAATGGTGCCGGTGACGAAGCCGATCAGGCTCGGCTTGCCGTGCTTGGCCCATTCGATGACCATCCAGGTCAGCGAAGCGGTGGCGGCGGAAATATGCGTCACCGTGATGGCCATGCCGGCGGCGCCGCTGGCCGCCAGCGCGCTGCCGCCGTTGAAGCCATACCAGCCGACCCAGAGCATGCAGGCGCCGGTCACCACCATGCCGGGGTTATGGGGCGGCATGATCTCGCGCGGGAAGCCCTTTCGGGCGCCCAGCATGACCACCATCACCAGCGCCGAAACCCCGGCGGTGAGATGCACGACGAGCCCGCCGGCAAAATCGAGCACGCCCATCTTCGCCAGCCAGCCGCCGCCCCAGATCCAGTGCGCCACCGGCGCATAGACGAGGATCAGCCACAGCGAGCTGAACAGCATGACGGCGACGAAGTTCACGCGCTCCGGATATGCGCCGACGATCAGCGCCGGCGTGATGATGGCGAAGGTCATCTGGAACATGAAAAACACGTTCTCGGGGATCGTGCCGCTGAGGGCGTCCGTGCCGGCCCCGGCGAGGAACGCCTTGCCGAACCCGCCGATCCAGTCATTGGCCGCGCCGCCGTCGCCGAAGGCGAGGCTGTAGACGAAGACCAGCCACAGCACCGATGAGAGACACGCGATCGTGACGCAGTGCATCAGCACCGACAGCACGTTCCGCGACCGCACCAGACCGGCATAGAACAGCGCCAGCCCGGGCAGCGTCATGAACAGGACCAGCGCCGTCGCGGTGATGATCCACGCCGTGTCGCCGCTGTTGAGCCTGGCCGCGTCCTGGGCCGCTGCGTCGCCGGCGAATAAAAGAACGAATGAAAGAAGTGCGGAACCGCAAACGATCCGCAGCATCGGCAGCGCCATAAAACCCTCCCCCGGTTTTCAGCGTCCAGAAAATGCGCTTGCCGGCGATGCGCGGCCGTTTTGCCCCGGGACCGTGCGTGCCGCTTTTACGCGCAGCCCGCCACCCTGTGCGCGCCGCGTGGGCATTGTCGGCGAATCACCGGGCGGTCGGCAAGCCGGGAACGTGAAATGCGCCGGAAAACCGCGCCGCCGAAGGCAGGACGCGCAAGGGCCGCCGGTCAGGTCCGGCCGACGCCGTCGATGGCCGCGAGAAAGGCTTCGGCGACGGCGATCTCGGCCTCCGCCGCGGCGCGCTCGGCGTCGTTATCGGCATCGGCGAACTCTTCGCGGGCGGCCCGTAGCCGGCCTTCCACGGCAGCGCGGTCGGCCCCTTCGAGCTCCACCGCCTCATCGGCCAGCACGGTGCAGCGCGCGGCGGTCACTTCCGCGAAGCCGCCGGCGACGAAGATGCGCGAGACGACGCGGCCGTCCTCATACGTGCTGATGACGCCGGGACGCACGGTGGAAATCAGCGGCGCATGTCCAGGCAGCACGCCGAAATCGCCCTCGGCGCCCGGCACCACCACCATCTCGACGGATGCCGAGACAAGCAGCCGCTCGGGGGAGACCAGTTCGAATTCGACCGTGTCGGCCATATGCGTCGCTCGTCCTTAAATCCGGTCCGTCACGCGGCTTCGGCGGCCATCTTCTTGGCCTTCTCGACCGCGGTCTCGATGGTGGCGACCATGTAGAACGCCGCTTCCGGCAGGTCGTCGTAATCGCCCGCGACCAGCCCCTTGAAGCCCTTGATCGTGTCTTCCAGCTCGACGAACACGCCGGGGAAGCCGGTGAATACCTCGGCCACATGGAAGGGCTGCGACAGGAAACGCTGGATCTTGCGCGCACGGGACACGACCAGCTTGTCCTCTTCCGAGAGCTCGTCCATGCCCAGGATCGCGATGATGTCCTGCAGGCTCTTGTAACGCTGCAGCACTTCCTGGACGCTGCGCGCGACCTCGTAATGCTCGTCGCCGAGCACACGCGGGTCCAGGATGCGCGACGTGGAGTCGAGCGGGTCCACCGCCGGATAGATGCCCAGCTCCGCGATCTGGCGCGACAGCACGGTGGTCGCGTCCAGATGGGCGAACGAGGTGGCCGGCGCCGGGTCGGTCAGGTCGTCCGCCGGCACGTAGATCGCCTGCACCGACGTGATCGAGCCCTTGTTGGTGGTGGTGATGCGTTCCTGCAGCGTGCCCATGTCGGTGGCCAGCGTCGGCTGGTAGCCCACGGCGGAAGGGATGCGGCCCAGCAGCGCCGAGACTTCGGAGCCGGCCTGGGTGAAGCGGAAGATGTTGTCGATGAACAGGAGCACGTCCTGGCCTTCCTGATCGCGGAAGTATTCCGCCAGCGTCAGCCCCGACAGCGCGACACGCGCGCGGGCGCCGGGCGGCTCGTTCATCTGGCCGTAGACCAGCGCCGCCTTGGAGTCGCCCTCGAGGCTGATGACGCCGGATTCCAGCATCTCGTGATAGAGGTCGTTGCCCTCGCGCGTGCGCTCGCCCACCCCGGCGAAGACCGAGTAGCCGCCATGCGCCTTGGCGATGTTGTTGATCAGCTCCATGATCAGCACCGTCTTGCCCACGCCGGCGCCGCCGAACAGGCCGATCTTGCCGCCCCTCGCGTAAGGCGCCAGCAGGTCCACGACCTTGATGCCCGTCACCAGCGCCTCGGATTCGGTCGACTGATCGACGAAGGCCGGCGCCGAGCGATGGATCGGCATGCGCAGCTTGGTCTCGACCGGGCCGCGCTCGTCCACCGGCTCGCCGATCACGTTGAGGATGCGCCCCAGCGTCTCGGGGCCGACGGGCATCATGATGGGCTCGCCGGTATCCTCCACCTCCATGCCGCGGACGAGGCCCTCGGTGGAATCCATGGCGATGGTCCGGACCGTCGATTCGCCGAGATGCTGCGCGACCTCGAGCACCAGCCTGCCGCCTTCCCGCTTGCAGTTCAGGGCGTTGAGGATGTTGGGCAGCACGCCCTCGAAGTGGACGTCGACGACTGCGCCCGTCACCTGGGTGATCCGTCCGACGCTGTTGGTTGAGTCAGCCATTTCTTCCTCGCTATTTCCCGGCGGGCGCTCAGATCGCCTCGGCGCCGGATATGATCTCGATCAGTTCCTTGGTGATGTAAGCCTGGCGCGTCCGGTTGTAGGTCAGCGTCAGGTTTTCGATCATCTCGCCCGCGTTGCGGGTGGCGCTGTCCATCGCGGTCATCCGTGCGCCCTGCTCGGACGCCGCGTTCTCCAGCAGCGCGCGATAGATCTGGACCGCCAGATTGCGCGGCAGAAGCGCGGCGAGAATCTCTTCCTCGTCGGGCTCGAACTCGTAGACCGCGCCGCCGGCGGCCGCGTCGTCCTCCGCGGCCGCATCGCCGGCGTCCTTCGCCGGCGGCGGCGCGACGAACGGGATGAGCTGCTGCGCGGTGACGATCTGGCTCATCGCCGACTGGAACCGGTTGTAGATCACCGTGCAGACGTCGAACTCGCCCGCCTCGAACATCGCCGTGACGCGCGAAGCGATGCCGTCGGCGTCCTCGAAGGTCAGCCGCGGCTTGCCCACGTCCTCGACGGTGCCGAGGATGCGATCGCGGAAGTCGCGGCGGAGCTGGTCGCGGCCCTTGCGCCCGACGCAGAGCACCTTGACCTCCTTGCCGTCGTCCAGCAGCTGCCGGATGCGCTGGCGGGCGCCGCGCACGATGGTCGAGTTGAACCCGCCGCACAGCCCGCGGTCGGAGGTGGCGACGACGAGCAGATGCACCTGGTCCCTGCCGGTACCGGCCAGCAGCGCCGGGCCGCCCGCGCCCTGCGGCAGCGCCGCGGAGAGCGAGCTCAGCATCCGCTCCATCCGCTCCGCGAAGGGACGCGCCGCCTCCGCCTGCTCCTGTGCGCGGCGCAGCTTGGCGGCGGCGACCATCTTCATGGCCGAGGTGATCTTCTGCGTCGACTTGACGCTGTTGATCCGGCCCCTGAGGTCCTTGAGGCTAGGCATGCGACCGCGTCAGCTCCCGTGTTTCCGGCTCGTCATTCCACCCGGTCCGATCAGGCCGAGAAGCCCTTGGCATAGGTCGTGACCGCCGACTTGAGCTGGTCGCGCAGCTCCTCGGTCAGTTCCTGCTTCTCGCGGATGCCGGCCAGGATGTTCGCGTGGTTGGCGCGCACATCCGACAGCAGCCCCGCCTCGAAGCGGGTCACGGCGGAAACCGGCAGCTGGTCGAGGAAGCCGTTCACCCCGGCGAAGATCGACACCACCTGCTCTTCCACCGGCATCGGCTGGTACTGCGGCTGCTTGAGCAGCTCGGTCAGCCGCTCGCCGCGGTTCAGCAGGCGGCGGGTGGCCGGGTCCAGATCGGAGGCGAACTGCGCGAAGGCCGCCATTTCGCGGTACTGCGCCAGCTCCAGCTTGATCGAGCCGGCGACCTGCTTCATCGCCTTGATCTGGGCGGCGGAGCCGACGCGGCTCACCGAGATGCCGACGTTCACGGCCGGGCGGATGCCGGCATAGAACAGCTCCGTCTCGAGGAAAATCTGGCCGTCGGTGATCGAGATCACGTTGGTCGGGATATAGGCCGAGACGTCGCCGGCCTGGGTTTCGATCACCGGCAGCGCGGTCAGCGAGCCGGCGCCGTGCTCGTCGTTCATCTTGGCGGCGCGTTCCAGCAGGCGCGAATGCAGGTAGAACACGTCGCCGGGATAGGCCTCGCGCCCCGGCGGGCGGCGCAGCAGCAGCGACATCTGGCGATAGGCCACGGCCTGCTTGGACAGATCGTCGTAAACGATCAGCGCGTGCTTGCCGTTGTCGCGGAACCACTCGCCGATGGTGCAGCCGGTATAGGGGGCGAGAAACTGCATCGGCGCGGGATCGGACGCGGTGGCGGCGACGACGACGGAATAGTCCATCGCGCCGTTCTCCTCCAGCACCTTGACGATCTGCGCCACGGTGGAGCGCTTCTGCCCGATCGCGACGTAGATGCAGTAAAGCTTCTTCTTCTCGTCGTCGCCCTGGTGGGCGGCGCGCTGGTTGATGAAGGCGTCGATGGCGACCGCGGTCTTGCCGGTCTGCCGGTCGCCGATGATCAGTTCGCGCTGCCCGCGCCCGACGGGGATCAGGCTGTCGATCGCCTTGAGGCCCGTCTGCATCGGCTCATGCACCGATTTGCGCGGGATGATGCCGGGCGCCTTGACCTCCACCCGCTGGCGGGTCGCGCCCTCGATGGGGCCCTTGCCGTCGATCGGGTTGCCGAGCCCGTCGACCACGCGGCCGAGCAGGCCCATGCCCACCGGCGCATCGACGATGGTGCCGGTCCGCTTGACCGTGTCGCCTTCCTTGATGGTGCGGTCGTCGCCGAAGATGACGACGCCGACATTGTCCGATTCGAGGTTGAGCGCCATGCCGACGATGCCGCCGGGGAACTCCACCATCTCGCCGGCCTGGACGTTGTCCAGCCCGTAGACGCGGGCGATGCCGTCGCCGACCGAGAGCACCTGGCCGACCTCGGCCACCTCGGCCTCGGTGCCGAAATTGGCGATCTGCTGCTTGAGGATGCCGGAAATCTCCGACGCGTGGATATCCATCACGCTGCCCCTTTCATGGCGATCTGCAGTTTCTGCAGCTTGGTTCTGAGCGAGGAATCGACCATCCGCGAACCGACGCGGACGACCAGCCCCCCGATAAGGTCGGGATCGACCTTGTGGTCCACGGCCACCGCGCTGCCCATGACGCGCTTGAGCGCATCCAGCACGGCGGCCTGCTGTGCGTCGCTGAGCGGCGTGGCCGAGGTGACCTCCGCCGTCACCTCGCCCCGATGACGGGCGCGCAGCGTGCGAAAGGCGGAAATCATGTTCTCCAGCGCGAACAGCCGGCGGTTCTTGGCCGCCAGACCGACGAAGCGCCGGGTCAGGTCGGAGACGCCGGCCGCGTCCAGCAGGGCGTCCATCGCCTTGCCGGCCTGGTCGCGCGGAATCAGCGGGCTGCGGAGCACGCGGCGCAGATCGTCCGACTCGTCGATCATCGCCTGCAGCCCGACGAGGTCGTCATGGACCCCGTCGATGGCGTGCGCTTCCTCTGCGAGTTCGAAAATCGCTGTCGCGTAGCGACCCGCGAGACCGGATGTGAGTGTTGACTGGGATGACACCGGTTTGGCCTTCGAAACCCCTGACGGAGAATCCGTATCTGACTGATAACAATAACGATTTGCGGGTTTCCCAGGACCGGCATATATGCCCGGTCCACCGCCGCCCTCGAAGGGCGCTGTTTGCTAACACACCTGTTCCTGCCTTGCAAGCAAGAGGGGCGGTAATCCGGCCTTTTCCGGCCCTCGGCGAGGGAAGCGGCCCCGGATTCGGCCGGCCTGCGCGGTCAGACCCCGTCGATTTCCGGATCGGGGAGCCGCTCGAACAGCCGCATCAGCCCCTCGCCGTAGCGCCGCCGCAGGGTCCGGAAATAGCGGTCGCCGACCTCGACGGACATGTAGGGCCCGGACTGGAGCCCGTCGCGCCGGTAGGCGATCAGGTCGATCGGCAGCCCGACCGAGATATTGCTGCGCATGGTGGAATCGAACGAGATCAGCGCCGCCTTGGCCGCATGGACCAGCGCCATGTCTGGATCGACCACGCGATCCAGGATCGGCTTGCCGTACTTGGTCTCGCCGATCTGCAGAAAAGGCGTCTCGTGGGTGGCTTCGATGAAGTTGCCGGCGTGGTAGACCTGAAACAGGCGGTGCGGCCGGCCCTGCATCTGTCCGCCGACGATGAAGCTGGCGTGGGGGTCGGCGCCCTCGCCGCGCACCGCCTCGCCGTCGGTCGCGATCACCTCGCGCAGCGCCTGACCGACGATGCGGGCGGCGCCGAACAGGGTTTTCGTCTTGAACAGGCTGGTTTCCTCCGTCCCCTCTTCCAGCCGTTCACTGACCATCGAGACCACGGCCTGGGTCGTGGCGAGGTTGCCCGCCGACATCAGCGCGATGAACCGTTCTCCCGGCACCTCGAATGTCGTGAGCTTGCGCACGGTGGTCACATAGTCGACGCCGGCATTGGTCCGCGAATCCGCGGCGAAGATCAGCCCGGCCCTGAGCAGGATTCCCACGCAATAGGTCATCTGGGCGCTCTGGATAAACAGACGGAAGCGGCCGCCCTGCGACGGCCGGTCTTCCTTCTACGCGCCGCGGAAAGCCCATGCAAGCGAGCGGAGCGCGGTTACTGCTGGACGTCGCCCACGCGGACGGTGACCTCCAGCTCCTCCTCCGCGGTGCCGCCGTTGCGTACGCCGCGCACCGGCGCGGCGCCCGAATAATCCGTGGCGACGGCGACGCCGACATGCCGCTCCGTGCCGCAGACGGTGTTCGCCACGTCGAAGCTGACCCAGCCCAGGTCGTCCACCCAGGCGGCGGCCCAGGCGTGGCCGGCCGAATAATCGGCTTCGTCGCCCGCGTGGAGATAGCCGCTGACGTAGCGCGCCGGCACGCCGAGCGCGCGGCAGCAGGCGATGAAGATATGAGCGTGGTCCTGGCACACGCCGGCCCCGTCGGCCAGCACGTCGGCGGCGGTGGAGTGCACCCCCGTCGTCCCTTCCCGGTAGTCCACCTTCTCGCGGATCCCGCCCATCAGCGCGTGCAGCCCCTTGACGCGGTCGGCGTCGAGCCGGCCGCGGAAGCCCTCGGCGAAGTCGCGCACCCGCGCGTCGGCCCGCGTGAGCGGGGTCGGCCGCAGGAACACCTCGACCGGCAGCCCGTCATCCGGCTGGGGCAACACGCCGCCGGTATCGGTGGTGTCGACCCGGCCGGCCGCCACGATCTCGATCTCGTGGCTCGGCCGTTCCACCACCAGCGTGTGGGACATGTTGCCGAACGCGTCCGTCCATGCGGTGAGCTGGCCAGGAGCGTCGATGCGCCAGGACAGGACGCGCTGGCTCGGATTGTTGTAGGGCGTCAGCCGGAGATACTGCGCGCTGTGCACCAGCGCGGCGGAGTAGCGGTAATGGGTGCGGTGCTCGATGGCGATTTTCATGTCGGTCAGGCCAGCATCATGAAGTCGCGCTGGATCTGCGCGCCGAGATCGGTGCTGCGGTCCACGAAATCGGTCAGGAACTCGTGCAGGCCGCGATCGAAGATGTCCTTCATCGTCCCGTACTCCAGCCTGGCGTGCAGCTCGCCGGCCAGACGCCGGCATTCATAGGGCCGTCTTGCGCAAAGCTGGTCGAACGCGTCGTTGATGCGGTTCAGGCAGGCATGGAGCGAACGCGGCATGTCGTCCCGCATGATCAGAAGCTCGGCCACCCGCGACGGCGTGATGACGTTGGAATAGACATGGTGATAGGCGCGGAAGGCGCTGACCGAGCGCAGCAGCGCGCCCCACTGATAATAGTCCACCGCCCCGCCGACATCGTCCGCCGAGCCGAGCAGCACGTGGTACTTGGCGTCGAGCAGCCGGGCGGTGTTGTTGGCGCGCTCCAGGTACCAGCCCAGCCGCATGAAGGCATAGCCGTCGTCCTGCAGCATGCTGCCCTCGGTCACGCCGCGGAACAGGTTGGCGCGCTCCTTCACCCAGTCGAACAGGTCGCGGTAGCCGCGCAGCCGGACGGCGCTGAAATCCGTGTCCCGGATCTCCAGCCAGGTCGTGTTCAGGGCCTCCCACATCTCGGTCGTGATCGTGCCGCGCAGCGCCCGGGCGTTCTCGCGGGCGGCATAGATGCAGGAAACGATGCTCGAGAGGTTCTCCCGGTCGAGCGCGAGATACTGGATCACGTCGTCGCGCGTCGCCCCGTCGTGCTTTTCCGCGAACGAATCCTGCGTGCCCGTCACCTCCAGCGCCGAGGACCACACCGATTGCTGGCTCGCGCCGTCACCGGGCATCAGGTTCATGCGGTAGCCGACGTCGAGCAGCCGCGCGATGTTTTCCGCCCGCTCGGTGTAGCGCGCCATCCAGTAGAGCTGATCCGCTTCCCTGCCCAGCATGCGCTCAGCGCTCCAGGACCCAGGTGTCCTTGGTCCCGCCGCCCTGCGACGAGTTCACCACCAGCGAGCCTTCCTTCAGCGCCACGCGGGTCAGCCCGCCGGGCACCACGGTATAGCTTTCGCCGGCCAGCACGAAGGGGCGCAGATCGACATGGCGCGGCGCGATGCCCGATTCGACGAAGGTCGGGCAGGTCGAAAGCGCAAGCGTCGGCTGGGCAATGAAATTGGCAGGATCGGCCAGGATGCGCTCGCGATAGGCGGCGATCTCCCCGTTGCTGGCCGCCGGGCCGACGAGCATGCCGTAGCCGCCGGCGCCGTGCACCTCCTTGGTCACCAGCTCGTGCAGATGCTCGAGCGCGTAGTTCAGGTCGTCCTTGCGCCGCAGCATGTAGGTCGGCACGTTCTCGAGGATCGGCTCCTCGCCCAGGTAGAAGCGGATGATGTCCGGCACGTAGGGATAGACCGACTTGTCGTCGGCGACCCCGGTGCCCACCGCGTTGGCCAGCGTCACGCCCCTGGCGCGGTAGACCGACATCAGCCCCGGCACGCCCAGCGTCGATTCCGGCCGGAACGCCAGCGGATCCATGAACTCGTCGTCGATGCGCCGGTAGATCACGTGAACGCGCTGCGGGCCCTCCGTGGTGCGCATGTAGACCGCGCCGTCGCGCACGAACAGGTCGCGGCCCTCGACCAGCTCGACCCCCATCTGGTCGGCCAGGAAGGCGTGCTCGAAATAGGCGCTGTTGTAGAAGCCCGGCGTCATGACCGCGACCACGGGATCGTCCACGCCGGGCGGCGCCACGGCGCGCAGGTTGCGCAGCAGCTCGTCCGGGTAGTGGTTGACCGGCGCAACCGGCTGGGTCTGGAACAGGTCGGGGAACAGCCGCATCATCACCTCGCGGTTCTCCATCATGTAGGAGACGCCGGACGGCGAGCGCAGATTGTCCTCCAGGACGTAGAATTCCTCCTCGCCCGTGCGCACG
Source organism: Alphaproteobacteria bacterium (assembly GCA_009377375.1). Classification (GTDB taxonomy): domain Bacteria; phylum Pseudomonadota; class Alphaproteobacteria; order MPNO01; family UBA2964; genus WHUE01. The sequence continues at coordinate 23,926 of WHUE01000017.1, forward strand.
ATGTCGATCCCGGCGACATGGGTGTAGATGCCGCCCGGCAGGTCGAGCCCGTGCATCTGCGGCTGGTAGTGCTCGTTGGCGAGGATCAGGTCGGCCGGCACCACCCCGGCGCGGATCACGTCGCGGCCGTGATAGATGTCGTGCAGGAACATGTTGAGCGCGCGGACGCGCTGGATCGAGCCGGTCGCCAGCTTGTTCCATTCCGCCGCGGCGAAGACGCGCGGGATGACGTCGAACGGAATCAGCCGTTCCGTGCCGCCTTCCTGGCCGTAGACGATGAAGGTGATGCCCAGCCTGCGGAACAGCATCTCCGCCTCGCTGCCCTTCTGACGCAGCTGTTCCGGCGGCAGGCTGTCCAGCCATTCCATCAGCCCCTTGAATGCCGGCCGGACAGTGCGATCCGGCAGATACATCTCATCGAAGACGGGCATCTGGGTCCTTGTTCGCTCCCGGTGCGGCCTTGCGGGCCGTACGAACGAGCATAATGGTTCCCCGGAAAAACGAAAGGCGGACGTCGCGTTTCAGGCCCTGTCGCACGATCGGATCACATGAAGCTGTAGGGGTCGACGTCGACCTGCACGCGCACGCTGCCGGGCGGGCGGGTGCGCGACAGCCAGTCGCGCAGCACGCGCTGGATGTTGACGTCGCGCCGCGCCTTCAGCAGCAGGCGGCGGCGATGGCGGCCCCGCAGCATGGCCAGCGGCGCGGGGGCGGGTCCCAGCACCTGCACGCCATCGGCCTCCGGCCGGGTGCGGCCGAGCGCCCCGGCGGTGGCGTCCACCGCGCCTGCGTCGCGCCCGGAGACGATCAGCGCCGCCAGCCGGCCGAACGGCGGCAGGCCGCGCGACCGCCGCGCCTCCGCCTCCGCCGCCATGAAGCGGTCGCGCTCGCCGGAGACCAGCGCCTTCATGACCGGATGGTCCGGCATGTAGCTTTGCAGCAGCACCCGGCCCGGGCGATGGCCGCGCCCGGCGCGCCCGCCGAGCTGGTGCAGCATCTGATAGGTGCGCTCCGCCGCGCGCAAATCGCCGCCGCCGAGGCCGAGATCGGCGTCGATGGCGCCGACGAGGGTGAGATACGGAAAATGGTGCCCCTTGGCCATGATCTGGGTGCCGATCAGCACGTCTATGGCGCGGTCCTGCATGCGGCGCACCAGCGCGTCCGCCAGCGCCGGGCTCTGGATGGTGTCCGACGCCATGATGTCGATGCGGGCGTCAGGGAACAGCGCCGCCGATTCCTCCGCCAGCCGCTCCACCCCGGGGCCGCAGGGCGCGAAGGAGTCCTGCGCCCCACATTCGGGACAGGAGGACGGCAGCCCGGTCGAAAAGCCGCAATGGTGGCATTGCAGCCGCCCGCCGAGCCGGTGCTCGACCAGCCACGCGGTGCACTGCGGACATTCCAGCCGGTGGCCGCAGCCGCGGCACAGCGTCAGCGGCGCATAGCCCCGCCGGTTGAGGAACAGCATCGACTGTTCGCCGGCCGCCAGAGTCTCGTTCACTGCCTCGGCCAGGGTCGGCGAAATCCAGCTCTGCCGCGCCATCGGCTCGCTGCGCATGTCGACGACCGCAACCGCCGGCATTTCCGCCACGCCGTGACGTTCGGGCAGATGCAGCCGGCCATAGCGCCCGGACTCGACATTGGCGACGGTTTCCAGCGCCGGGGTGGCGCTGGCCAGAACCACCGGAAAGCCCCCGAACCGGCCGCGCACCACCGCCATGTCGCGGGCGTTGTAGATGACGCCGTCCTCCTGCTTGAAGGACGCGTCGTGCTCCTCGTCCACCACGGCGAGGCCGAGATCGGGAAAGGGCAGGAACAGAGCCGAGCGGGCGCCGATCGCCACGGGCACGCGCCCGTTGGCGACGTCGCGCCAGATCTCGCGCCGCTCCGCCCCCGTCATGTCCGAATGCCACTGCGCCGGCGGCGCGCCGAAGCGGTCGCGGAAACGCTTCAGCCACTGGGCCGTCAGCGCGATCTCCGGCACCATGACCAGCGCCTGCCGCCCGCAGGCGAGCGCCGCGGCGATGGCTTCGAAATAGACCTCGGTCTTGCCCGAGCCCGTGACCCCGTCGAGCAGGGTGACGCCGAACCCCGCCTCGTCGCCCGGCGCGGCGGCGGCGCGCACGGTCCGGATCAGCGCCGCCGCCGCGTCCTGCTGGGCGGCCGACAGCACCGGGCCGGGCCGGGCATGGTCCGGCCGCGGCGCGGCGCTTTGCGGGGTAAGCCGCACGGGGGCCAGCATCCCGGCATCGGCCAGCCCGCGCACGACCGCCGACGAGACCCCCGCCTCGCGGGCCAGCTCCGCCGCCGGGCGGGGCGGGCCCTCCGCCAGCACGGCGAGCACGCGCCTTCGCGCCGGGGTCAGCCTGATTCGCGAATCGGAATCGTCCGGGTCCGCGCAAGCGGCCAGCCGCCACGCAGTGACGGCGCGCGGCGGCTCCAGCGCCCCCGGCACGCTCATCGCCATGCGCAGCACCGCGCCGGGGGCGCTCACCGTATAGGCGGCGGCCCAGTCGATCAGCCGGCGCAACCCGTCCGCCATCGGCGGCACATCCAGCAGTGCTATGACATCCTTGACCTTTTCCGGAGCGACCCCGCCCTCGCCCGGCCCCCACACGACTCCGTTGACGGTGCGGTTGCCGAGCGGCACGGCGACGAAATCGCCGGGCGCGAGATGCAGGCCCTCCGGCACGCGGTAGTCGTAAGCGCCGGCCAGCGGCAGCGGCAGCAGCACGCTGACCCGATCATCGGGCTTTATCGGGCTCGTGCTGGCGTGGCTCTCTGCCATGCGATACACTTACGCCGAGGTTCCCGGGCGGACAAGCAGCGCCGCCGCGTGGCCGGGAGCCGCGCAAGTTCCGTAACCGGCTCGAACCCGAAAGGCGCCATGAAATTCTTTGTCGACACCGCGGATACGAATGAGATCCGCGACCTTGCCGCGACGGGCCTGCTCGACGGCGTGACCACCAACCCCTCCCTCGTCGCCAAGACCGGGCGCAAGTTCCTCGATGTCGTGCGCGAGATCTGCGAGATGGTCGAAGGGCCGGTGAGCGCGGAGGTGGCCGCCACCGATTTCGAGACGATGCATGCGGAGGGCCAGAAGCTGGCGAAGATCGCGCCCAATGTCGCGGTCAAGGTGCCGCTGACGCCGGACGGGCTGAAGACCTGCAAGGCGCTGAGCCAGCAGGGCACGATGGTCAACGTGACGCTGTGCTTTTCGCCCGGACAGGCGCTCTTGGCGGCCAAGGCCGGGGCCAGCTTCATCTCGCCCTTCATCGGCCGGCTGGACGATGTCGGCACCGACGGGATGCAGCTCATCGCGGATATCTGCCATATCTACCGGAATTACGACAGCATCCGGACGGAGGTGCTGGTCGCCAGCATCCGCCACCCGATGCACGTGGTGGATGCCGCCAGGATCGGCGCCGACGTCGCCACCCTGCCGCCCGGCGTGCTGCGCCAGCTCTACAACCACCCGCTGACCGACAAGGGGCTGGCGGCCTTCCTGGCCGACTGGAAAAAGACCGGCCAGTCGATTCTGGACGACTGAGCGATGAAAGGCTCCCCCGAGGACGCGAAGGCGCTGAGCCCGGAGGTCATAGCCCCTGAAGCCGTCGCCGCCTATCTGCGCCGCCATCCGGACTTCCTGAACGAGCACCCCGATCTGATCGCCGCGCTGGTGCCGCCGGATTTCGACCACGGCGAATCGGTCGTGGACATGCAGCACTTCATGCTGGAGCGGCTGCGCGGCGAGCTGGCGCAGGCGAAGACGCGCGAACGCACCCTGCTGTCGGCGGCGGAGGGCAATGCCAACGTGCAGGCCCGGGTGCATCTGTCGGTGCGGAAGCTGCTGGCCGCGCGCTCCTTCGAGCATCTGATCGAGATCGTCACCGGCGAGCTGCCCGAAATCCTCGAGCTCGCCGCCACCGCGCTCTGCGTCGAGACGGCGGAGCCGCTGCCGCCCGGGGCGCGCGACGTGGGCGTCGTCGTGCTGAAGCCGGGCGCGATCGACAGGCTGCTGCCCGCCGGCCGCGACATCGCGCTGAAATCCGACACGCCCGGCGACAAGGCCGTCTTCGGCAGCCGGGCGGGCAGCGTGCGTTCGGTGGCCATGATGCGGCTCCGCTTCGGGGTCGGCTCGCCCGCCGGGCTGTTCGCGCTCGGCGCCGCGGCGCGGGACGGGTTCGACGAGCGGCAGGGCACCGAGCTCCTGTCCTTCCTCGCCCATGTCATCCAGAACAGCATCCGCCGATGGCTGGTGCTGGGGTCCTGATCCGCGCGCCGATAGCGGCCGACCTCACCGAGACCATCGAGGCCTGGCGGCGTTGGATCGCCGACGAGCGCCGCGCCTCCGACCACACGCTCGACGCCTATACGCGCGATCTCGCAGCCTTCCTGGAATTTCTCGCCGACCATCTGGGCGGCCCGCCGGACCTCGCCGCGCTGGCGCGGCTGACAGCGGCCGATTTCCGCAGCTACCTCGCCCGCCGCGCCGGGTCCGGGCTGGCGCACAGCTCCACCGCGCGGGCGATATCCACGCTGCGCAACTTCTTCCGCTTCCTCGAGCGCACCGGCCGGGGCGCCAACCCGGTCATCGCCACCGTGCGCGCCCCGCGCCCGAAACCGCCGATCCCCAAGCCGCTGACCGAGGGCGAGGCGCTGGAGGTGCTGGAAGCGGCGGCGGAAACCGCGGGCGAGCCGTGGATGGGGCTGCGCGACGTCGCGCTGCTGACCCTGCTTTACGGGTGCGGGCTGCGCATCGACGAGGCGCTGTCGCTGGACGCGGGCGATGTGCCGGAGGGCGACGTCATGACCGTGACCGGCAAGGGCAACAAGCAGCGCATCGTGCCGCTGCTGCCCGTCGTGACGGAGGCGATCCGCGCCTACCTGGCCGCCACCCCGTTCCCCGTCACCCGCGACTCGCCGCTGTTCCGCGGCGCGCGCGGCGGACGGCTCAACCCCGGCGTAGTGCAGCGGCGAATGCGCGAGATCAGGGGCGCGCTGGCGCTGCCCGAAACGGCGACGCCGCACGCTTTGCGCCATTCCTTCGCTACCCATCTGCTGGGCGCCGGCGGCGACCTGCGCACCATCCAGGAGCTGCTCGGCCACGCCTCGCTGAGCACCACCCAGCGGTACACCAGCGTCGATTCCGACCGTCTCGCCGCGGTCCACCGCGCGGCGCATCCGCGGGCGCGAGGGTAAATAAAGCCCCTACCTCTCGTGCGGCTTGCCCGGCGGCCCCATATTTGGTTCCATACGGTAGTTCTTCACCGCCCTTCAGAAGCATGGGAGCCCCGCGATGGCTGTCACCGTTCATACCCTCTCACCGGCGCTCGGCGCGGAAATCCGCGGCGTCGACCTGTCCCGTCCACTGGATGAGGCGGAGGTGCGCGGCATCTACGACGCGTGGCTGGCGCATCAGGTGATCGTGTTCCGCGATCAGACGATGTCGGACGAGGACCATATCCGCTTCGGCAACCACATGGGCAAGGTCGGCGAGTACAAGCGGCCGAAGACGATGCGCAGCAAGGCGCTGGCCGACTACCACGAATCGGTGATGCTGGTGAGCAACATCCGCGAGGACGGCGAGCCCATCGGGGCGCTGCCGGACGGCGAGATGATGTTCCACACCGACACCACCTACGATCAGAAGCCGCACAAGGCGACCACGCTCTACGCCATCGAGATTCCGAGCCGGGGCGGCGAAACGCTGTTCGCCAACCAGTACATGACCTATGACGCCCTGCCCGCCGCGATCCGCGAGCGGCTCGACGGCTGCGTGGCCTATAACGCCTACGAGTTCGGCACCACGATCAAGACCAAGGAGCGCTACGACGCGCCGGAGATGCGCAGCGCCCGTCACCCCGTCTTCCTGCGTCACCCGGAGACGGGACGCATGGCGCTTTACGTCAACGAGCTGATGACCGAGCAGGTCGAGGGGCTGGACGAGGCCGAAAGCCGCCGGCTGCTGGACGAGATATTCGCCCTCCAGAAGCGGCCGGAATTCCTGTATGAACACCGCTGGCGCGTCGGCGACCTGGTGATGTGGGACAACCGCTGCACCCTTCATGCGCGGCGGGACTTCCCGCGCGAGGAACGACGGCTGCTGCGCCGCATTACCGTCGAAGACGGCGCCATGCCGCGCGCCGCCTGAACGCAACGCCGACCCCGACCATTCGAGAAACGGAGCCAATCGTCATGTCCATCACCGTCACCAAGCTTTCGCCCGCCTGCGGCGCCGAGATTTCCGGCGTCGACCTGCGCGAGGAGCTCGACGCCGAGACCGTGGCCGCGATCCGCGCGGCCTGGATGGAGAACCTGGTGATCTGCTTCCGCGGCCAGGACCTCCGCCCGGACGACCAGAAGCGCGTCTGCGGCTATTTCGGCCAGATCGGCGCCTATAACCGGCCGAAGGAGCGCCAGAACCCGGACCACGCCAGCGACACCATCATGCTGGTCAGCAACGTCAAGGACGACAAGGGCCGCCATATCGGCGCTCATCCAGACGGCGAGATGATGTGGCACACCGACACCGCCTATGCGGCGCACCCGCATATGGCGACCACGCTGTTCGGGGTGGAGGTGCCGGATACCGGCGGCAACACGCTGTTCTCCAACCAGTACCTGGTCTACGACGCGCTGTCGGACGCGCTGAAGCAGAAGCTGGCCGGCAAGATGGCGATCAACGCCTACGAGTTCGGCACCACGGTCAAGACCTTCGCCCATTACGACCGCAGCAAGGTGCCGCACCACGCGCACCCGGTGCTGCGCAGGCATCCGGAGACGGGCAGGACCACCGTGTATGTCTGCGAGCTGATGACCGAGGAGATCGTCGGGCTGAGCCCGGAGGAGAACGAGGCGGTGCTGTCGGAAATCTACGCACTGCAGCGCCGGCCGGACTTCATCTACGCCCATAACTGGCAGGTCGGCGACTTCGTCATGTGGGACAACCGCTGCCTGCTGCACGCCCGCACCGACTTCCCGCGCGAGCAGCGCCGGCTGCTGCGCCGCGTCACCATCGAGGACGCGGCCGAGGTCATGGCTGCCTGACCGTCGCGTTCACTCGCGCCGGCCGAGCGCCATCACGGCGAGCAGCGCGAAGGCGCTGCCCGCCCCGCAGACCAGGAAGGCGAGGCCCCACCCGGCCATAGACTGGCCGCCGGCGAGATCGAGCGTGAACCCCATCGCCGCCGGCCCGAACACGCCGCCGAGGAAGCCGATGAAGGCGTGCATCGCCAGCGTGGCGCCGCGCTGTCCGGCGGCGGCGGCCGCCACCGTGCCCGCCGTCAGCGCCGCCGAATCGCCGGTCAGCAGCGCGCCGTAGACCAGGCAGAGCCCGACCGCGAGCGGCCATGACATTCCGCCCGCGAACCCGGTGACGGCGGCAAGGAGAACGGAGGCGACGGTGACGATGGCGATCGTCCGCCGCCGGCCGATGCGCAGGGCGAGCTCGTTGCCGAATATGCTGGCCGGCACGCCGAGAAGCGTGGCCAGCGCGGCGATGCCGGTGGCGCCGAAGCCGGTGGTCGTGCCGCCGTCGGCGGTGGCGGCGTAGACGAGGAAGGCCACCGCCCAGGAGCGGAAGGCGAACAGCTCCCAGTTATGGCCGCAATAGCCGAGGATATAGGCCATCGCCGGCCGGTTGCGGAGTACCGGGCGGAAATCCAGCAGATGGGTCTGCGGCTGCGGCGCCCGCTCGTGCGGAGCGCCGGCGGGCAGCGCGGCGAGGACAATGGCGGCCGAGGCGGCCGCGCCGAGCGCCGTCGCGGCGAACGCCCAGCCCCAGCCGAGCAGCGGCGCGATGCCGCCGGCCATCACATAGGACAGCGCCGCGCCGATGCCGAAGCTGGCCGTGTAGAAGGCGACGTAGCGCGACTGTTTCGGCCCTTCCGTACGGTCGCTGAGCGCCTTGAGCCCGGGCATGTAGGTGCCGGCCAGCCCGATGCCGTGCAGCGTGCGGAAAAGCAGCGCCGACCAGAACCCCTCGGCGAAGACCGCGAAGCCGACGCTCGCCGCCGCCCCCAGCGCCAGCGAGCCGAGAACGACCCGGCGCGGATCCATCCTGTCGGTGAGGCTGACGAGCGCCGGAACCGCAGCGACATAGCCGGCGAAATAGACGCCGCTGATCAGCCCGGCCTCGCTGTTGGACAGTCCCCATTCCGCCGTGAAGGTGGGAATCAGCGCCTGGAAGCTGGCGAAGCTCAGCATGCCGAGCACTTCGGCCGCGCACATGGCGAGGACGAAGCGCAGCATGACGGCTCAGCCGGTTTTGGGGCCGCGCCTGAAGATGCGCTGCGCGACCTCCGCCGCCTTGGCTTCGGTCCTGTCCATCATCGCGGCGAGCTTCGGCCAGCGGTGGCGCGCCCATGCGATGCGGCCGCGCACCCAGGCGGATTCCTTCGACAGCAGCGCCAGGCCGATGCCGAAGAACAGGAACCCCTGCAGGATGGGCAGGAACAGCCCGATGATCCCGATCAGGATGAACATCCAGCCCAGGGTCAGAATGACGATGCGGCGAACGGCTTTTCGCATGGCGGCGACAGGTCTCTCAGGCCGCGCGGAGGGGAGGTCGAGGCGCGGGCGCACAGGCTTAACGGGTCGCGCAACGCCGATCAACCATGACGACGCGCAGACCCGAAAAATCGGGGTCAGACGTGAATCGCGCCCAGTCCGGCGGCGGCCAGCGCCGCTTCCTTGACCGCCTCGTTCAGCGTCGGATGGGCGTGGCAGGTCCGCGCGACGTCCTCGGCGCTGGCCTGGAACTCCATGGCGAGCGCCAGCTCGGCGATCAGCGTGCCGGCGTCGGGGCCGACGATGTGGGCGCCGAGCACCCGGTCGGTCTCGGCGTCGGCGATGATCTTGACGAAGCCGGCGGTGTCGAATCCGGCCGCCCGCGCGCGCGAGCTGGCCATGAAGGGAAACTTGCCGATACGCAGCTTCACGCCGTCCTGCCTGAGCTCGTCCTCAGTCTTGCCGACGGAAGCGGCCTCGGGCGCGGTATAGACCACCCCGGGAATGGTGTTGTAGTCGATATGGCCGGCCTGACCGGCCATCATCTCGACGCAGACATAGCCCTCGTCCTCGGCCTTGTGCGCCAGCATCGGGCCGGGGATGACGTCGCCGATGGCGTAGACGCCGTCGACGTTCGTCCGGAACGTCCCGTCCACCTGGATGAAGCCGCGATTGTCGCGCTCGACCCCGATCTCGTCGAGGCCCAGCCCGTCGGTGTAGGGCCGGCGGCCGATGGCGACCAGCACCACGTCGCAGGCGATTTCCTCGGCGTCGCCGCCCTTGGCGGGCTCGACCGTCAGCGTCACGCCGGACTTCGCCGTCTTCGCCGCCGTCACCTTCGCGCCGAGGCGGAACTCCATCCCCTGCTTCTTCAGGATCTTGCCCATCTCGGCGGCGACGTCCGAATCCATCGCCGGCAGGATGCGGTCGAGGAACTCCACCACCGTGACCTTCGCCCCGAGCCGGCCCCACACGGAGCCCATCTCGAGCCCGATATAGCCGCCGCCGACGACCACAAGATGTTCCGGCACCTTCGGCAGCGACAGCGCGCCGGTGGAGGAGACGATCTGCTTCTCGTCCACCTCGACGCCCGGCAGCGGCATCGATTCGGAGCCGGTGGCGATCAGGATGCGCTTCGCCGAGACGGTCTTCTTCGCGCCCTTGCCGTCGGCCGGCGCGATCTCCACCTCGCCCTTGCCCTTCAGCGTCGCGACGCCGACGATCTGCTCCACCTTGTTCTTCTTGAACAGGAAGCCGATGCCCTTGGTCAGCCCGTCGACCACCTTGTCCTTGCGGCCCAGCATGGTCTTGAGGTCGAGCGCGACGCCGGAGACGGCGACGCCGTGCCCGGCCAGCTCATGGCTCGCCTCGACGAACTTTTCCGAGCTCTGCAGCAGCGCCTTGGACGGGATGCAGCCGACATTGAGGCAGGTGCCGCCGAGGGCGGCGCGCTTGTCCACGCAGGCGACCGACATGCCGAGCTGGGCGGCGCGGATCGCCGCGACATAGCCGCCGGGTCCGCCGCCGATGACGACGAGGTCGTAGGACGTCCCGGCCATCAGATGTCCAGCATGATGCGTTCGGGGTCCTCGATGCATTCCTTGACGCGGACCAGGAAGGTCACGGCGTCCGACCCGTCGATGATGCGGTGGTCGTAGGACATGGCGAGATACATCATCGGGCGCACCTCCACCCGGTCGCCGACCGCCATCGGGCGCGGCTGGATTTTGTGCATGCCGAGGATGCCCGATTGCGGCGGGTTCAGGATCGGCGTGGACAGCAGCGAGCCGTAGACGCCGCCATTGGTGATGGTGAACGTGCCGCCGGTCAGCTCGTCGATCGACAGCTCGCCCGCCCGCGCCTTGCGGCCGAGCGCGCCGATCTGCCTTTCGACCTCCGCGAAGGACAGCCGGTCGGCGTTGCGCAGCACGGGAACGACCAGCCCCTGGTCGGTGCCGACCGCGATGCCGAGATCGACGAAGCTGCGGTAGACGATCTCGTCGCCGTCGATCTGCGCGTTGACCGCCGGAATCTCCTTCAGCGCGACCATGCAGGCCTTGGCGAAGAACGACATGAAGCCGAGGCGGACCCCATGCTTCTGCTCGAACCGGTCGCGGTATTTCTCGCGGGCCGCCATGACCGCCGTCATGTCCACCTCGTTGAAGGTGGTCAGCATGGCGGCGGTATTCTGCGCCTCCTTCAGCCGTTCGGCGATGCGCCGGCGCAGCCGGGTCATCCGGACCCGCTCCTCGCCGCGCTCGTCCGCCGGGCGCGGCTTCGCCGCCGGCTTCTCTTCCCGCGCCTGTTCCCTGGCTTCGGCGGGCTTGTCCGCCTTCGCCGGAGCGGCGGCGCCGGTTTCCAGATGCTTCTCCACGTCGGCCTTGGTCAGCCGCCCGTCCTTGCCCGTGCCCTCGATCTGCTCCGGATCCACGCCGGTCTCGGCGACCATCTTGCGCACGGCCGGCGAAAGCGACGCCTCGTCGCCGGACTTTTCCGCCCTGGCCGGCCCGGTCTTTGCCTTCTCCTCCTTCGCGGGAGCGGCCGCCTTCTTCTTCTCTTCCTTCTCGTCGTCCCCGGCCGGAGCGGGCTTGCCCTCGCCTTCGCCGATCACGCCGAGCAGCGCGCCGACCTCGACCTCGGCGCCCTCCTGGGCCACGATCTCGGACAGCGTTCCGGCCTGCGACGCCGGTACTTCCAGCGTCACCTTGTCGGTTTCCAGCTCGACCAGCGGCTCGTCCTGGGCGACGGTGTCGCCCACGGCCTTGAACCATTTGGCCACGGTCGCTTCGGTCACCGATTCGCCGAGGGCCGGCACCTTGATATCCATAACGCGTTCCTTCCTAGACCGCGGTCAGAGGGTCAGCGCAGCGTCGACCAGCGCTTCCTGTTCCTTCGCATGGCGCTTGCTCGAGCCCGTCGCGGGCGACGCCGCCTCGTCCCGCCCGGTATAGACGGGCCGGTCCGCCTCGCCGTCGAGCTGCGCCAGTATGTCCTCGATCCGCCGGTCGACATACCACCAGGCGCCCATGTTGCGCGGCTCTTCCTGGCACCAGACGACCTCGGCGTTGGGATATTTCGTCAGCTCCTCCGTCAGAGACCGGATCGGGAACGGGTAGAGCTGCTCCACCCGCGCCAGCGCGACGTTGCGGACGCCGCGCTCGGCCCGGGCGGCATACAGGTCGTAATAGACCTTGCCGGAGCACAGCACCACGCGCCTGACCTTCGCGTTCTCGACCAGCTCGTCGGTTTCCGGCAGCACGCGGTGGAAATGGCTTCCCGGCCCCATGTCCTTCAGCGTGGACACGCAGAGCCTGTGCCGCAGCAGCGACTTCGGCGTCATCACCACCAGCGGCTTGCGGAAGTTGCGATGCACCTGGCGGCGCAGCATGTGGAAATACTGCGCCGGGGTGGACGGCACGCAGACCTGCATGTTGTCCTCGCCGCAGATCTGGAGATAGCGCTCCAGCCGCGCCGATGAATGCTCCGGCCCCTGGCCCTCGTAGCCGTGCGGCAGCAGCATGACGATGCCCGACATGCGCAGCCACTTGCTTTCGGCCGAGGAGATGAACTGGTCTATGATCACTTGGGCGCCGTTGGCGAAATCGCCGAACTGGGCCTCCCACATGATCAGCGCATTGGGCTCCACCAGGCTGTAGCCGTATTCGAACCCCAGCACGCCGGCTTCCGACAGCGGCGAGTTGTGGGCGACGAACCGCGCCTGCCCCTCGGAGACGTTGGCCAGCGGGACGTAGACGTTCTCGTTCTCCTGGTCGATCAGGTAGGAGTGGCGCTGCGAGAACGTGCCGCGCTGCACGTCCTGCCCCGACAGCCGGACGAGGTAGCCCTCGTTCACCAGCGTGCCGAAGGCAAGCGACTCGGCCGTCGTCCAGTCGATGCCCTTGCCGGTCTCGATGCTTTTCGCGCGCGCCTCGAAGATGCGTCCCAGACGGGGATGCAGGTTGAAGCCGCCCGGGATCGTGGTGATCGTCGTGCCGATGGATTTCAGGTCCTTCATCGGGACGTCGGTCTTGCCGCGGCGGTCCTCCACCGTGGGCGCGACGGTCAGGTGCGACCACTTGCCGTCGAGCCAGTCCGCCTTGTTCGGCTTGTAGGTGGTGGCGGCCTCGAAATCCTGCTCCAGACGCGCGCGCACGCCGCGAACGACGGCGCGCGTCTGCTCCTCGGTCATCTCGCCGACGGCGATCAGCTTGTCGGCATAGATCTTGCGGGTGCTCGGCTGCTCGGCGATGGCCTTGTACATCAGCGGCTGGGTGAAGGCCGGCTCGTCGCCCTCGTTGTGGCCGAAGCGGCGGTAGCACCAGATGTCGACCACCACGTCCTTGCGGAACTCGTGGCGGAACTCCGTCGCAATGCGCGAAACGTGGACGACCGCTTCCGGGTCGTCGCCGTTGACGTGGAAGATCGGCGCCTGGACCATCTTGGCGATGTCCGAGGAATAGGGCGAGGACCGCGACTGGGACGGGTTGGTGGTGAAGCCGATCTGGTTGTTCACCACGAAATGGATGGTGCCGCCCGTGCGGTAGCCGCGCACGTCCGACAGGCCGAAGGTTTCCGCCACCAGCCCCTGGCCGACGAAGGCGGCGTCGCCATGCATCAGGATGCCCAGCACCCGGCGGCGCTCGCCGTCTCCGAGCTGGCGCTGCTTGGCCCGGACGCGTCCGACGACGACCGGATCGACCGCTTCGAGATGCGACGGGTTGGGACACAGCGACAGATGCACGTTCCTGCCGTCGAACTCGCGGTCGGCCGAGGTGCCGAGATGGTATTTCACGTCGCCGGACCCCTGGACTTCCTCCGGCTTGGCGGAACCGCCCTGGAATTCCGAGATGATGGCGGCGTAGGGCTTGTTCATCACATGCGCCAGCACCGACAGCCGGCCGCGATGCGGCATGCCGATCACCACCTCCTCGACGCCGAGCTGGCTGCCGCGCTTGAGCACCTGCTCCAGCGCCGGCATCAGGCTTTCGCCGCCGTCGAGCCCGAACCGCTTGGTGCCGGGATATTTGATGTTCAGGAACTGTTCGAAGGTTTCCGCCTCGGTCAGCCGCTCCAGGATCGCTTCCTTGCCGCGCTCGGTGAACTCGGTGCGGTTGTGGATCGCCTCGATCCGCTCCTGGATCCACTGCTTCTGGTCGGCCTCCTGGATGTGCATGTATTCGACGCCGATGGTGCCGCAATAGGTGTCGCGCACCGTCTGCAGAATCTGGCGCAGCGTCGGATGTTCGAGACCCAGCACGCCGTCGATGAAGATCGGACGTTCGAGATCGGCCTCGGTGAAGCCGTAGGACGCGGGATCGAGCTCGGAATGGGCTTCCCGCTGATGCAGGCCGAGCGGGTCGAGATCGGCGGCGACATGACCGCGCACCCGGTAGGCGCGGATCAGCATCAGCGCGCGGATCGAATCGATGGTCGCGGAGCGCAGTTCGTCGGCCGAAAAATCGGCTGCCGCCCCGTTGCCGTTGCGCGGCGGCGCCGTGCCGGCCGCCGGCTGGCCGATCAGCCGGGCCGAGCGCGGCGCCCAGCTTGCCCCTTTCATGGCCTTGAGCACGTGCGGCGCGTCGTCGGCCAGCTCGGAGAAGAAGGCGCGCCATTCGGCGGAAACGGAGGACGGGTCTGTGGCGAAACGGGCGTACAACTCCTCGACGAAGGCGGAGTTGGCGCTGGCAAGAAAGGAGCTTTCTCCCAGATGGGCGGACATGGTGTTTGCGCCTTGGCGTCGTTAAGCGGCCGAAAATACCTGCGTTCCGGTTACAGGCTTATGATTAACGGAACCTGAAGGTTAATGTTGGGGACGAGGTCAGCCTTTCAATACCTCTGCCATCGTGCTGCCCAGGCTCGCCGGAGAGTCGGCCACGGTGATCCCCGCGCCCTTCATCGCCTCGATCTTGTCCCCGGCGCCGCCCTTGCCGCCGGAGATGATCGCGCCCGCATGCCCCATACGCCGCCCCGGCGGGGCCGTGACGCCGGCGATGAAGCCCACGACCGGCTTCTTCACCTTGCTCGATCTCAGGAACGCCGCGGCGTCCTCCTCCGCGCTGCCGCCGATCTCGCCGATCATGACGATCCCCTGCGTCTCGTCGTCGCCGAGGAACATCTCGAGGCAGTCGACGAAATTGGTGCCGTTGATGGGATCCCCGCCGATGCCGATGCAGGTGGACTGGCCCAGACCCGCCGCGGTGGTCTGCGCCACCGCCTCGTAGGTCAGCGTGCCCGAGCGCGAGACGATGCCGATCTTGCCCCGCTTGTGGATGTGGCCGGGCATGATGCCGATCTTGCATTCGTCGGGGGTGATGACGCCGGGGCAGTTCGGCCCGACCAGCCTGGTGCCGGACCCGGCCAGCGCCCGCTTGACCGGCACCATGTCGAGCACCGGAATGCCCTCGGTGATGCACACCACCAGCGCGACGCCGGCATCGATCGCTTCCAGGATCGCGTCCGCGGCGAAGGGGGGCGGCACGTAGATCACGCTGGCGTTGGCGCCGGTCGCATGCACCGCCGCGTCCACGGTGTCGAACACCGGCAGGTCGAGATGCGCGGTGCCGCCCTTGCCCGGCGTGACGCCGCCGACCATCTGTGTGCCGTAGGCGATGGCCTGCTCGGAATGGAAGGTGCCCTGCGAGCCGGTGAAGCCCTGGCAGATGACTTTCGTGTTCTTGTCGACGAGTACCGCCATCAGGCGCTCTCCCTCGCGGCCTTCACGGCCTTTTCTGCTGCGTCGGCCAGATCGTCCGCGGCGATGATCGGCAGTCCGGAGTCCTCGAGGATGGCCTTGCCCCGCTCCACGTTGGTGCCGGCGAGGCGCACCACCAGCGGCACGTGCAGGCTGATCTCGCGCGCGGCGGCGACGATGCCGTCGGCGATCACGTCGCAGCGCATGATGCCGCCGAAGATGTTGACCAGCAGCGCCTCGACATTGGCGTCGGACAGGATCAGCTTGAACGCGGCCGTCACGCGCTCCTTCGAGGCGCCGCCGCCGACGTCGAGGAAGTTCGCCGGCGAGCCGCCGTAGAGCTTGATGATGTCCATGGTGGCCATCGCCAGCCCGGCGCCGTTCACCATGCAGCCGATATTGCCGTCGAGCTTGATGTAGTTGAGGTCGAACTTCGCGGCCTCCAGCTCGGTCGGGTCCTCCTCGCTCTCGTCGCGGAGCTCCAGGATGTCCTTGTGACGGTAGAGCGCGTTGTCGTCGAAGTTCATCTTGGCGTCCAGCGCCACCACTTCGCCCGCGCCGGTCACCACCAGCGGGTTGATCTCGACGATCGAGGCGTCGAGCTGGATGAACGCCTCGTACATGCCCATCAGAAACTTCACCGCGGAGCGGACCTGGTCGCCCTCGAGCCCGAGCCCGTAGGCGAGGCGCCGCGCGTGGAAGGGCTGCAACCCCATCACCGGGTCGATGGCGAGGCGCATGATCTTTTCCGGCGTCTTCGCCGCCACCTCCTCGATCTCCATACCGCCTTCGGTGGAGGCCATCAGCGTGACGCGGCTGGTGACGCGGTCGACCAGGAGGCCGAGATACAGCTCGCGAGCGATGTCGCAGCCGTCCTCGACATAGATGCGCTGCACCTCCTTGCCCTGCGGGCCGGTCTGATGGGTCACCAGCGTCATGCCGAGCATGCCATCGGCGGATTTTTTCACGTCGCCGAGCGACTTGACCACCTTGACGCCGCCCGCCTTGCCGCGGCCGCCGGCATGGATCTGGGCCTTGACCACCCAGACGGGGCCGCCGAGCCCCTTCGCCACCTTCTCGGCCTCGTCCGCCGTGTAGGCGACGCCGCCGTCGGGCACTGCCACGCCGAACTTACGCAGCACGCTCTTGGCCTGGTATTCATGGATATTCATCGGACCGTCGCTTTCACCATCCTGGCCGTCGCGGGAGCCGTCGCCCGGCCGTCATCCGTCGACCTTAGGCAGCGGCCGGCGCCGGAAACAGCTTTCATTTCTTCTTCGCCGGGGCCTTTTTCTTCGTCGGCGCCTTTTTCGCGGACTTGCTCCGCATGCGCCTGACCACGTCGACCAGGCCCCGGACCGCGCCCACCGAAGCGTCGAATTCCTTCTTCTCGGCGGCGTTCAGCTTGATCTCGATGACCTTTTCGACTCCGCCGGCGCCGATCACCACGGGCACGCCGACATAGAGCCCCTTCACCCCGTACTGGCCGTTGAGATAGGCGCAGCAGGGCAGCACGCGCTTCTTGTCCTTCAGGTAGGCTTCGGCCATCTGGATCGCCGACGAGGCCGGCGCGTAATAGGCCGAGCCGGTCTTGAGCAGCGCGACGATCTCGGCGCCGCCGTCGCGGGTGCGCTGGACGATCTCCGCCAGCTTCTTGTCGGTCATCCAGCCCATCTTGATCAGGTCGGGCAGCGGGATGCCGGCGACGGTCGAGTAGCGCGGCAGCGGCACCATCGTGTCGCCATGCCCGCCGAGCACGAAAGCGGTGACGTCCTCGACCGAGACCTTCATCTCCTCCGCCAGGAAGTAGCGGAACCGGGCCGAGTCCAGGATGCCGGCCATGCCGACCACCCGGCTGGCGGGCAGGCCGCTGGCCTCGCGCAGCGCCCAGACCATCGCGTCCAGCGGGTTGGTGATGCAGATGACGAAGGCGTTGGGGCAGTTCTTTCTTATGCCCTCGCCCACCGACTGCATCACGCTGGTGTTGATGCCGATCAGGTCGTCGCGGCTCATCCCCGGCTTGCGGGCGACGCCGGCGGTGACGATGACCACGTCGGCGCCCTTGATGGCGCTGTATTTCGACGCGCCGACCATGCTGGAATCGAACCCTTCGACCGGCGACGATTCGACCAGGTCCAGCGCCTTGCCCTGCGGGATGCCGTCGACGATGTCGAACAGCACCACGTCGCCGAGATCCTTGAGCCCGGCAAGATGGGCCAGCGTTCCACCGATATTGCCAGCGCCCACGAGGGCGATCTTGTTGCGTGCCATTTATGTTCCCCCAAGAGGTTCGGCGAGAGAGGCGCGGGACGCGCCACGGGAGGGCGCGGGACTCCGCGCAGGATGTCGGCGGCTAGTTAGCGTGTTTCGAATCGGAGGGCAAGGAAAAGCCGGGGAATCCGGGGGAAAATCCCGAAATGCCCCACGATGTTACCGGATCAGCTGCAGGAAGTGCAGGTGCCGTTCGTACTGCGCCAGCACGTCGGCGATGACCTGCTCCCTGGTGCGGCCGATCAGGTCGTAGTTCTGGCCGCCTTCCAGCAGGTGAACCTCGGCGCGCCAGTGTTCCGGCGCCGGCTTCCCGCCGTCGCGCCCGCCGGCGGCGGGCCGCCAGGCGAAATCGGGCGCGGCGCGCGGCACCAGCCGGACGGCGTAGAGGAATTCGCGCTCGTCGCCGTGGAACACCGTGATCGCGGCCTCGACGTCGCTGACCTGAAGCGCCGCCTCCAGGCCGTTGCGGCGAAACTCCGCGGCGACCTCGTCCAGCGCCGGCTGCACGGTTCCGGCGAGGAACCGCGCCGCGCGGTCGCGGTCGGGGCGGTCGACCAGGCTGCGCAGCCGTTGCTGCCACGTCGCCTGCACGCCCCGCGCCGGGGGCTCCGGCGGCAGGGCCTGGCTGAGCCTGCGCACGGCCTCCAGGCGCAGCCCCTTCCACAGTCCGAAGCAGACCAGCAGCATCACGAAGGTGAACGGCAGGGCCGCCGTGATCGACGCGGTCTGCAGCGCCTTCAGCCCGCCGGCCAGCAGCAGCACCGACGCCACCGCGCCTTCGGTCACGGCCCAGAAGATGCGCTGCACGACCGGCGGATCCGGATCGCCGCCGGCGGTGATGATGTCGATCACCAGCGAGCCCGAATCCGACGAGGTGACGAAGAAGGTGACGACCAGCACCGTCGCGACCAGCGACGCCGCCCCGCCGAACGGGAAGAATTCGAGGAAGCGGAACAGCGCGGTGGAGACGTTCTCGCCCACCGCCGCGACGATGGCGCCGGACGCCGCGCCCATGTCGAGCGCCATCGCGCTGTTGCCGAAGACGGTGAGCCACAGGAAGGTGAAGCCGACCGGCACCAGCAGCACGCCGACGACGAACTCGCGGATCGTGCGTCCGCGGCTGATGCGGGCGATGAACATGCCGACGAAGGGCGACCAGGCGATCCACCACGCCCAGTAGAACAGCGTCCAGCCCCCGATCCAGTCGTTCGGCCGGTAGGCATACAGGTTGAACGTCTTTTCCACGACCGCGCCGAGATAGGCGCCGATGTTCTGGATCAGCGCCTTGAACAGGAAAAGGGTCGGCCCGGCCAGCAGCACGAAGGCGACGAGCGCCAGAGCGAGAATGAGGTTGAGCTGCGACAGGCGGCGGATTCCGTTGTCGAGCCCCGACACCACCGATGCCGTCGCCAGCGCCGTGATGGCGGCGATCAGGCCGAGCTGCACCGCCGTGCCGTTGGGGATGCCGAACAGGTGGCTGAGCCCCGAATTGATCTGCATGACCCCGAGCCCGAGCGAGGTCGCGACGCCGAACATCGTGCCCACCACCGCCAGTATGTCGACGATATGGCCGGCCGCGCCGTGGATCCGCTCGCCCAGCAGCGGGTAGAGCGCGGAGCGGATCGTCAGCGGCAGCCCCAGGCGATAGCTGAAAAAGGCCAGCGCCAGCGCGATCACCGCATAGATCGCCCAGGCGTGGACGCCCCAGTGGAAGAACGTGATCACCATCGCCTCGCGCGCCGCGGCGACGGTCCCGCCATCGCCTGCGGGGGGGCTGGTGTAGTGCATGATCGGTTCCGCCACGCCGAAAAACATCAGCCCGATGCCCATCCCGGCGCTGAACAGCATGGCAAACCAGGCGCCGTAGCCGTAATCCGGCTCCGCATCGTCGGGGCCGAGCTTGATGCGGCCGAGCCCGCTCGCGGCGAGCCCGAGCGCGAAGACGAGGAAAACCGCCACCGACAGCATGTAGAACCAGCCGAACGTGTCCACGATCCAGCCCTGGAGCGTGGAAAAGAGGTCGTCCATCACCTCCGGCGCCACCGCGCCGACCGTCACCACGGCGAAAATTACGGCGGCGGAGCCGAAAAATACCGGCGGCGACGTTCTGAGGCGAGGCCGCGATGTGTACGGTTCGGCCAATTTTCGTCCTCCTTCCCCGCTTCATCCGGCGACGGCCGTCCGCCGCAAACCCCCGTCGGATGGGGATTACGGCCCGGATAAACGAAACCGCCGCCCGGATCGGGCGGCGGTTGACGCGGGCTGTCAGCGACACACCTTAACCCATATAAAAATAAATTTGAAGGTTTTCAATCCCTTGCGGGCATGTTGTATTGGCGCGCAGGGAAAGGCGCTGGCGCATTTCGCTCCGGGGCGGCGGCCGACAGGCCATCGC
Source organism: Alphaproteobacteria bacterium (assembly GCA_009377375.1). GTDB lineage: Bacteria > Pseudomonadota > Alphaproteobacteria > MPNO01 > UBA2964 > WHUE01. Next base: position 43,791 of record WHUE01000017.1, read on the forward strand.
GCGACCCCATCGGCATAGTTTGATCACGTTCGGTTTCGGGTTCGCGTGCGGTGACTTCATCGCCACGGCGGAGTGCGTCCGGACAATAACAACGCGTCTTACCGGCAGGGCTTATGCCCGCGATTGCAGCGCGCGGTTCTCGTGCGGCGCGTGCGGGTTTCCAGGCCCTGATGGCTAGTCAGTGGCACAGCACCCCGGCGCCCGATGATCGCGGCATCGAGGTCATGCCGCCAACACGGATGGATGGCAGATGATCGACAGCAGGAACTACACCAAGGAATACACCAAGGATTTCGTCTCGTACTGGGACGACCTGATCGGGTGGGAAGGCCGCGAGAAGGGTGAGAACGGCTTTTTCCAGCGCCTTCTGACCGCGCATGACGCGCGCAGCGTGCTGGACTGCGCCTGCGGCACCGGGTTCCATTCGGTCACGCTGGCGCGCGACGGGTTCGACGTCACCGCCTCGGACGGCTCGGCGAACATGCTGGCCCAGACCCTGGAAAACGCCGAGGACCACGGGGTGAAGCTGGCCAATGCCGAGGTCGCGGACTGGCTGCACCTGCACGAGACGTTCGGGCCGGCGTCGTTCGACGCGCTGGTCTGCCTCGGCAACGCGTTCACGCACCTGTTCGACCACGAGCTGCGGCGCGAGGCGCTGCGGTCGATGTATTCCGTGGTCAAGCCCGGCGGGCTGATCTTCATCGACCACCGCAACTACGACCGCATGCTCGGCGACGGCTTCAGCACCAAGCACGAGTACTACTACACCGGCAAGGGGATCGACGCGCGCCCGGTCGAGCTGCACCGCACGCTGGCGCATTTCGAATACACCTTCCCCGACGGCGAGCGGTTCCACCTGAAGCTCTACCCGCTCAAGCAGGGCTACATGCGCCACCTGATGGAAGAGACCGGGTTTCACGACATCCTCACCTACGGCGATTTCGAGCGCCCGTTCGACGAGAACGAGGTCGATTTCATCCAGCAGGTCGCCGTCCGCCCGATGTCGGACGACAGGACGCTGCATCCGGAGAAGATCGCGGCCAAGGGCAGAGGCAACGGATCGGGCAACGGGGCGAACGGCCATGGCTGACGCCGCGCGGGCGGCCGCGACCCGGTCGGTCGTCGAGGAAACCCAGGCCTATTACGACGGCGCCGCCAACGAGATCTATCGCGAGATCTGGGGCGAGAACATCCATATGGGGATATTCGAATCCCCGGATGAATCGCTCCAGGCCGCGATGGACCGGTCGAACGAGCGCATGTCGGCGCCGATTGGGCTGACGCCCTCGCATCGCGTGCTGGATGTCGGCTGCGGCTACGGGGCGCTGGCGCGCTACCTGGCGGCGACCTACGGCTGCACGGTGCTGGCCACCAACATCTCCGAGCGCGAGCTGGAATGGGGGCGGGAGCTGACGGAAAAGGACCGTCTGGACGACAAGGTGTCGTTCGCATGGGCCGATTTCCACGACCTGCAGTTCGACGACGCCAGCTTCGACGTCTACTGGTCGCAGGAAGCCTTCCTGCACGCGGCCGACAAGAACCGCGTGCTGGAAGAGGCGTTCCGCGTGCTCAGACCGGGCGGCCGGCTGGTGTTCAGCGACCTGCTGGTGCGCCACGGCACGCCGCAGGCGGACCGGGAGCGCATCTACGACCGGGTGAAGTCGCCCGACATGTGGGACGCGCCGGATTACCGCGCGGCGCTGGAAGCCGCGGGGTTCCGCATCGCGATCGACGAGGACTGGTCGTCCAACGTCGCGCCCAGCTACGGCTGGGTGCGGGCGCGGCTCGAGGACCGGCGCGAGCAGTTCTCGCGCCGCATCGGCGAGGACGTGGTGGACAGGACATCGGACGCGCTGCAGTTCTGGGTCGATTCCGCCCATGCGGGCAAGATCGGCTGGGCCTATTTCGTCGCCGACAAGCCGGAATAGCGCCTCGGGACGGACTTGACGTCCGCGCCGCCCGGCAGCACGTTGAGGGGGACAGCGGAGAGCGCGCCATGCATATCCGGATCGAATACTGCCGACGCTGAAACTACGAGCCCCAGGCCCTCCGTGCGAGGGACAGGCTGGTGGAGACAGGGGCCGTGAAACCGGGCGACGTCGAGATCGTCCCCGGCGCGACCGGCGCGTTCGAGATTTTCCGCGACGGCACGCCGGTGTTCTCCAGGCTCGCCTCCGGCCGCTTCCCCGAAAACGCCGAGATCGACGCCCTGGTTCTTTAACGTCGAGGCGGCACCGGCCCGCTCCCCCGCCCGGCCCGATTACCGCCGCTGCGCGATGAGGCCCTTGATCTCGCCGATGGCCTTGGCGGGGTTCAGGTTCTTCGGGCAGGTATTGGTGCAGTTCATGATGGTGTGGCAGCGGTACAGCCGGAACGGGTCTTCGAGCTCGTCCAGCCGCTCGCCGGTATGCTCGTCGCGCGAATCCGAGATCCAGCGGTGCGCCTGGAGCAGCGTCGCCGGGCCGAGGTACCGTTCGGGGTTCCACCAGTAGCTCGGGCAGGCCGTGGTGCAGCAGAAGCACAGCACGCATTCCCACAGCCCGTCCAGCCTGGCGCGCTCTTCCGGGCTTTGCAGGCGCTCGCGGTCCGGCGGCGGCGGCGTTTCGGTCTTGAGCCACGGCTCGACGCTGGCGTACTGCGCGTAGGCCCGCTTGAGGTCCGGCACCAGGTCCTTGACCACGTCCATATGCGGCAGCGGGTAGATGCCGATGTCGCCCTTGAAGTCGTCGATCGCCTTGATGCAGCTCAGCGTGTTGGTGCCGCCGACATTCATCGCGCAGGAGCCGCAGACGCCCTCGCGGCAGGAGCGGCGGAAGGTCAGCGTCGAATCGATCTCGTTCTTGATCTTGATCAGCGCGTCGAGGACCATCGGCCCGCAATCGTCGAGGTCGATGCCGAAGGAATCGACGCGCGGGTTCTCGCCGGAATCCGGATCCCAGCGATAGATGCGGAACGTCTTGACCCGCTTGGCGCCGGCGGGGGCGGGGTAGTCCTTGCCCTTGCCGATCCTGGAGTTGGCGGGGAGGGTGAATTCAGCCATCTGGCGTCTCTCGCGATGTCCTTGTGCGCCGTCTAGGTTCGGTCTGCGCCGGCCCGCTCCCCCACCCGGCCGCCCATGGCAGTGTATGCTTGGGGTGGCCGGGTGGGGGAGCGGGCCGGAGCCGTATATAACATAGTATCTAGTACGTCCGCGCCTTGGGCGGCACGGCGTCGACCTCGTCGGTCAGGGTGTAGTTGTGCACCGGGCGGTAGTCGAAGCGGCTCTCGCCGGTCTTGTAGTCCAGCCAGACCACGGTGTGCTTCATCCAGTTCTCGTCGTCGCGGTCCGGGTAGTCCTCGCGCGCGTGTCCGCCCCGGCTTTCGGTGCGGTTGAGCGCGGAATGCAGGCTGACCACCGCCTGCTCCATCAGGTTGTCCAGCTCCAGCGTCTCGGCGAGGTCCGAGTTCCAGATGAGCGAGCGGTCCGACACCTTGATGTCGCCGCGCTTCGCCCAGACCTCGGCCATCAGGCGCTTGCCTTCCTCCAGGATCTCGCCGGTTCGGAAGACGGCGCAGTTGTTCTGCATCGTGCGCTGCATCTCGCCGCGCAGGGCTGCCGTCGGGATCGAGCCGCTGGCGTGGCGGCGGGCGTCGAACCGGTCCATCGTCGCCTCGCCCGCGCCGGCGGGCAGCGGCGGCACTGGCGTGCCCGGCCTGATCAGCTGGACGCAGCGATCCGCCGCGGCGCGGCCGAACACGACGAGGTCGAGCAGCGAGTTCGAGCCCAGCCGGTTGGCGCCGTGGACCGAGACGCAGGCCGCCTCGCCCACCGCCATCAGCCCGGGGATCACAGCATCCGGATCGCCCGCCTTCGGCTGCAGCGCCTCGCCCAGATAGTTGGTCGGCACCCCGCCCATGTTGTAGTGGACGGTCGGCAGAACCGGGATCGGCTCGCGCGTCGTGTCGACGCCGGCGAAGATGCGCGCGGTCTCCGAGATGCCCGGCAGCCGGGCATGGATGATTTCCGGATCCAGATGCTCCAGATGCAGATGGATGTAGTCCTTGTTCGGGCCGCAGCCGCGCCCCTCGCGCATCTCGATCGTCATCGAGCGGCTGACGACGTCGCGCGAGGCGAGATCCTTGGCGTTGGGCGCGTAGCGCTCCATGAAGCGCTCGCCCTCGGAATTGGTCAGGTACCCGCCCTCGCCGCGCGAGCCCTCGGTGATCAGCGCGCCGGCGCCATAGATGCCGGTGGGGTGGAACTGGATGAACTCCATGTCCTGCAGGGGCAGGCCCGCGCGCAGCACCATGGCGCTGCCGTCGCCGGTCTGGCTGTGCGCGCCGGTGCAGGAGAAGTAGCTGCGGCCGTAACCGCCGGTCGCCAGCACCACCATATGGGCGCGGAACCGGTGGATGGTGCCGTCGTCGAGGTTCCACGCCATCACGCCCCGCACCGCGCCGTCGTCGTCGGTGATCAGGTCGAGGCCGAAATACTCGATGAAGAACTCCGCCTGGTGGCGCATCGACTGCTGGTAGAGCGTGTGCAGGATGGCGTGGCCGGTGCGGTCGGCCGCCGCCGCGGTGCGGTGCGCCGCCGGGCCCTCGCCGTACTCGGTGGTCATGCCGCCGAACGGGCGCTGATAGATCCGGCCGTCCTCGGTGCGCGAGAAGGGCACGCCGTAATGCTCCAGCTCGATGACGGCGGGCATCGCCTCCTTGCACATGTACTCGATGGCGTCCTGGTCGCCGAGCCAGTCGGCGCCCTTCACCGTGTCGTAGAAATGCCAGCGCCAGTCGTCCTTGCCCATGTTGCCGAGCGCCGCCGAGATGCCGCCCTGCGCCGCGACCGTGTGGCTGCGGGTCGGGAACACCTTGGTGATGCAGGCGGTCTTGAGCCCCTTCACGGCCATGCCGAACGTCGCCCGCAGCCCCGCCCCGCCGGCGCCGAGCACGATGACGTCGTAGGAATGATCGATGATGTCGTAGGCGGCCATGCGGTTATCCGGAAAACGCGATCTTGAGAACGGAGAACGCCCCGATGACGGCGAGCGACGCCGCGGCGAACTTGGTGAGCGCGATCGAGGCGACGCGGAGCCACCTCGTATGGACGTAGTCCTCGATCACCACCTGCAGGCCGAGCCCGCCATGCCAGAAGGTGGCCGCGATCAGCAGCACCATCGGGATAGCGGTCAGCGGATCGCGCAGCCAGGCGACGACGGCGGCGTGATCGGCCCCGGCATGGACGGCGAGTTGCACGACCAGCCAGATTACGAGCGGCACCAGCGCGACCGCGGTCATGCGCTGGGTCCACCAGTGGCCCGCGCCTTCCCTGGCGGAGCCGAGGCCGCGGACCCGGCCGAGCTCGCTTCGCAGGCTCATGACATCCCTCCCGCCGCGGCGCAGCCGGCGATCCAGGTGGCGGCGGTGAGCAGCAGCGACGCCGCCACGACGGCCCAGCCCGAGGCGGTCACCGTCGGCATGTCGAAACCGCGCCCCGAATCCCAGAACAGGTGCCGGATGCCGTTGCAGAGGTGATAGAAGAGGGCCCAGCTCCAGCCCAGAAGAAGAAGAAGCCCGATCCACGACCCCATGACGGACTGCACCGTCGCGAAGGGGCCGGGCCCGGCGGCGGCGGCGGCCAGCCACCACACCAGCAGCAGCGTGCCCGCGGTCAGCGCCACGCCCGTGATCCGGTGCAGGATCGACAGGACGGAGGTGATTTGCGGCTTGTAGACCTGGAGATGCGGAGAAAGTGGGCGGCTTCCCGTGCTCATTACGCGCGCCTGGATGAACGACATGAAAATCCGGCGGGGCGGCTCCCCGCGCACCACGAGGGTTTAGTCCCTCCATACGGCGTAGTCAAATATATCGGCAAAACCCGCGCCGCGCCGCGCGTTGCCCCGCCCGCGCGGCCGCGCCGCCGGGCCCGGGCAGAGAGCCGGTGTGAATAAGATCGTGGATAAGATGTTCATGAAATGGGGAGTATAGAAGATTCTACTCACAAGAAATCGCGCCGGTTCATTCGATCATTATTGCAGATCAAGCCCTATCACTTCACCATCCTCCTTACGCGAGAGCGCGGGGATCGTGCGCCGGCGCAGGAGGTCCTGCCACACCGGACCTCCTGTTTCGGAGAACGGTCCACCGGATCGACCAGGGCGGCAACGTCCTGGTTTCGAGCCGGGTGGGCGGACCGTGTCCCGGCCTCCCTTAGGGACGCGATCCGCTACTGGAAGGTCCCGTCTCGCCGCTAGGGATGGGCTTTCGCCCCCAAGGGCGCCTCCGCGCCGGACGGGGCGAGGCCGTTCCGGACCTTCCGGATGGGGATCGACGCTACCCTGGCGTCCGTCCCGCGGGCGTGCGGCGGCTTGCCGAGGCCGCTGCCGCATCGCGGGGTGCCCGCCGCGCTCTCGCGACCAGGAGCCGGGCAAGAGGCCCTTCGGCTCCGAGACGCCGGGGACGTCCCTTTTCGCCGGGGACGGAGGGCTGCCATGGCCCGCCTCCCGGCGTCTCTATTTATCGCCATCTGTCGACCGCTCATTTTTCCGCCGTATCCCCGTGACAGCGCGCCGCGTTTACGGGAAAATGTTCCCATGCTGAAACACGCCGACATATGGGCCGCGATCGACCGGCTGGCGGCGGAGCACGGGATGAGCGCCTCCGGCCTCGCCCGCCGCGCCGGGCTGGACGCGACCGCCTTCAACAAGTCGAAGCGCATCAACCCGCAGGGCAAGCCGCGCTGGCCGACGACGGAAAGCATCGCCCGCATCATGGAAGCGACGGGCGGCAACTTCGCCGATTTCGTCCGCGCCCTGGGGCCGTCCGGCGGCGCCGGCGCCCGGCGCTACCCGCTGATCGGCATGGCGCGGGCCGGCCGGGCCGGCTATTTCGACGACGCCGGCTACCCCGCCGGCCACGGCTGGGACGAGCTGGAGGGACCGGACATCGGCGACGCGGGGGCCTACGCGCTGCGCATCGCGGGCGATTCCATGGTCCCGGCCTTCCGCCCCGGCGACATCGTCATCGTCTCGCCCGAGGCACCGGTGCGGCGCGGCGACCGGGTCGTGGTCCGCACCCATGCCGGCGAGGTGATGGCCAAGGAGCTGCTGCGCCGCAACGCGCGCGAGGTGGCGCTGCGCTCCGTCAACGAGGCCTACGAGGACCTGACCTTCGCGGCGCGCGAGATCGACTGGATCGCCCGCATCGTCTGGGCGCGCCAGTAGCCGCGCCCGCCCGCGGGCGGAAGGACGGACATGGCGGACCATACCAACCCGGTCAGCTGGATCGACGGCGAATGGATCGCGGGCAACCCGGCGATCCTGGGCCCGATGAGCCACGCCACCTGGATGGCGTCGGTCGCGTTCGACGGCGCGCGCGCCTTCGGCCGGCTCGCGCCGGATCTCGGCCTGCACTGCGCCCGCGTCGTCCGCTCGGCCGAGGCGCTCGGCCTGGCCCCGCCGGTGACGGCGGCGGAGATCGAGGCGCTGGCCTGGGAGGGCATCGAGCGCTTCCCGGCCGACGCCGCACTCTATATCCGCCCGCTGATCTACGCCGAGGAGGGCTTCGTCGTGCCGGTGCCGGGAAGCGCGAAATTCGTCCTCACCCTGTTCGAGGCGCCGATGCCGCCGCCGAAAGGCGTGCGCGCGACCCTCTCGCGCTGGCGCCGCCCCTCGCCGGAAACCGCGATCACCCAGGCCAAGACCGCCTCGCTCTACCCCAATGTCGCCCGCGCCCTGCGCGACGCCCGCGCGCAGGGATTCGACACCGCCGTGGTGCTGGACGGCAACGGCAACGTCGCCGAATTCGCCGCCGCCAATCTGTTCATGGCGAAGGACGGCCGCGTCGCGACGCCGGCGATCAACGGCACGTTCCTGAACGGCATCACCCGCCAGCGCGTCATCGCCCTGCTCCGCGCGGACGGCGCGGCCGTCGAGGAGCGCACCGTGACGCCGGCCGAGCTGCGCGAAGCCGACGAGCTGTTCGCCACCGGCAATACAGCAAGGTCGTCCCCTGCATCGGCTTCGAGGACCGCGCCCTCCAGCCCGGCCCCGTGTTCGAGCGGGCGCGGGCGCTGTATTTCGAATATGCCGAACGCGAGGGGGGACGCAAAGCCGGATGACGTCACGGGCGGCCTTCGCCACTTTTAAATTCTTCCTCTAATCGTCATGGTCGGCGAAGGCCACTGCTGTCCGGTTTAAACGCTCTCCCCTTTCCCCTTTTCCCGTCGTGGTCGGCGAAGGCCGACCATCCACGCGTTTTTGCTTTTTCAAGCGCCTGAAAAACAAGACAAAACGTGGATGGTCGGCCTTCGCCGACCACGACGTGGGAAGGGAAGTTCGCGTCTACAATGGTCGGGAATGTCGCGACGCGAGAAAGTTCAGCGCTCTCCGGCCGACCCCACAAGTTAAACCGTACAGCAGTGGGTCGAGCCGGACCATGAGGGCTCTGCAGGTAACCGGGGCGCGCCCCTACCCCCGCGAAATATCCTCGCCCGCCAGCACCCGGCGGATCAGCGCCACCGTCTCGGCCTTGCCGAACAGGGCGATGAACGAGCCCATGCGCGGGCCCTGGTCGGTGCCGAGGAGGATTTCGTAGAGCGCGCGGAACCAGGCGCGCAAATCGGCGAAGGCGTCGCGCTTGCCGATCTCGTAGACCGCGTTCTGGATCGACTCGGCGTCGGCCGCGTCGGTCGCCTCCAGCGCGGCGGCGAGGTCTTCCAGCGCGGCGCGTTCGTCCCCGGTCGGCGCGCGGTAGGTCTTGCTGGGCTTCACGAAGTCCTGGTAGTAGGCGATGGCGTGATGCACCAGCCGGTCGAGGATCGGCGCGGTTTCCGGCGTCGCGTCCGGCGCGTAGCGGGTGATGAAGCCCCACAGGACCTTAGGGTCCTCGGTGTTGCACGCGCTGGCGAGGTTCAGCAGCAGGGCGAAGGTGACATGGCCTTCCGGGGCCGGCGGCGCGCC
>WHUE01000180.1 GCA_009377375.1 Alphaproteobacteria bacterium
TGGATGGCGACTCTTTACACGACACCACGCATCGCGTTCGCTCCGGTGCTGTTACTCTGGTTAGGCATCGGCGCCGGATCCAAGATCGCCATCGTGTTTCTCGGTTGCTTCTTCCCGATCCTGATCAACTCCTATTACGGCATGCGCGTGGTCAATCGCGAGTATGTCGAGCTGGCCCGTTCCTTTCGCCTGGGGCGAAAAGCGTTGTTCTTCAAAATTTTACTTCCTGCTTCCGTTCCCTTTATTTTGTCCGGAATCAGGCTCTCCATCGGCCGAGGTCTCACGGGCGTAGCCATCGCCGAATGGTTCGGCGCCACCGAAGGATTGGGTTATCTAATCTTTTTCGCCGGGCAAACACTGAACATCCCAACCTTGTTTGTCGGCGTCGCGGTTTTCGCGGCTCTGGGCATTCTCGGATTTGAAATCGTCAGAAAAATAGAGGAGTATGCGACACCTTGGAAAAAGGGCCTACCACAGGGACAACCATGACTGCAGCAGTACTCGAGCTACACAACTTGGACAAAGAGATTCCCAGACCGGACAGGGAGCCTTTCGTTATTTTCAAGAACATCAACCTTTCAGTGCGCGACGGAGAGTTCGTCAGCATCGTCGGTCCCAGCGGCTGCGGCAAGACGACGATGCTGCGTGTCATCAATGGACTGATGCCTCTTTCCGGGGGAGAAATCTTGATCGATGGCAGATCGGCGCGAGCAGTGGATAATGAACTCTTGATGGGGTTTGTCTTTCAAGGGGCGTCTCTCTTACCCTGGCGCACCAGTTTGAAAAACGTTCTCCTCGGCCTGGAGGGACGAAATCACAGCACCCAGGACGCTGAGCGAACCGCGCGAAAATTTCTGGAGCTGGTCGGTCTCTCCGGATTCGAAAATCACTACCCCCATGAGCTTTCCGGTGGCATGCAGCAGCGCGTTAACCTGGCCCGTGCGCTGGCCGTCGACCCTAGAATTCTGTTAATGGACGAACCCTTTGCCGCTTTGGACGCGCAAACCCGCAGTTTCATGCAAATGGAGCTTCTGCGTATTTGGCGCGAGACTAAGAAAACCGTCATCTTCGTCACGCACATGATTTCGGAAGCGATCCTATTGTCGGATCGAGTGATCGTCTTCACTCACCGTCCCGGAACGATTCGCTCTGAATGCAACGT
>WHUE01000181.1:0-793 GCA_009377375.1 Alphaproteobacteria bacterium
CGGCGACAGCAGTGGCTGGCGCCGTCCTGAGACCGGCGGGACCGTGCGCCGGAGCCCCGAGCCGGCCGCGGTCCCGCCCACTGACGGTCGTGGGCCGCGGCGCCGCGACTCGCCCCGGCCCACGACCAGGTCAACCGGGGCGGACGGGCCGGCGCTCCGGTTGAGTCTCGGTGCCGCATGCTGGCGGTCATCGGACGACCGCCGTGACAATGAGGTAGGTGTTCAGCGCGATGATCAGCGCGGCGGTGATGCCTGCCACTGTGAAGCCTTCCTGGTGCCCCTGGATGCGCGGAGGTCCGTACCGGTGGTGGGCGCGGGTCCTAGCCGACCGACGGGCCCATACCGAGCGACTGCGGCGTACTGGAGTCCGGCGAGGGCTGGCGCAGGCCCTCGTCGAGCTCGCCGAACTCGGCCATCAATGCCGGGCTGCCACCCCACGGGGTCTGCGCCTCGGCGATCAACGAGTTCGTGGTCAGCAGCAGGCCCGCGACTGAGGCGCCGTTCTGCAGTGCGGAGCGGGCGACCCGCAACGGATCGATGATGCCCATCTCAACCATGTTTCCGTAGCGCTCGTGCAACGCGTCGAATCCCTCGTCGTCGCCGAGCCCTCGGGTGTGGGCGACGACCTCCTGGGCGGGGTAGCCGGCGTTGCCGGCGATCAGGTAGGCGGGCTCGGATAGCGCGCGCCGGACGATGTCCGCGCCGATCGCGTGGTCGCCCTCGAGGTCCAGGTTCTCCAGGACGCGCTCGGCGTGCAGCAGGGCGGCGCCGCCCCCGGCCACGATGCCCTCGG
>WHUE01000181.1:803-1147 GCA_009377375.1 Alphaproteobacteria bacterium
CCGCCCGAGTCGCCGAGAGCGCGTCTTCCACGCGGGGCTGCAGTTCCTTGAGCTCGGCGGGCGTGGCCGCACCGACCCGGATCACCGCCACCTTCCCGGTCAGCGCACCGATCCGCTCGGTCAGCACATCCTCGTCGATACCGTACTGGGCACGGTCGAGCTCGGCACGCAGCTGGTTGACGCGGAACTCCAGGTCCTCGGCCGACCCGGCGCCGTCCACGATCGTGGTGGTGTTCTCGGTGACCCGCACCTGCCTCGCCCGCCCCAGCTGCTCGAGCGTCATGTTCTCCATGGTGAAACCGGACTGCCTGGACAGCACCGATCCGCCCACGACTGCGGCGATG
>WHUE01000182.1:0-315 GCA_009377375.1 Alphaproteobacteria bacterium
CAACTCTCTCCCCTTGCCGCCCCGCCCCGTGACCTCGTACTTCGTCGTGCTGATCGTGTACTTCGTTGTGCTGATCGTCTGATCGGCGCCGCGGCTGGTCTCGACGGTCATGAGTCGCGGTCGTCCGTAGCACCTTCACCAGTGCGCGGTACATGGGTGGAGTTGGAACCCGCTTGCCACCGCTGTACCTGAGTCAAGTACAGTCGTCCATGCTGAGCAATTTAAGTGTTTTTTATCAAATAACTTGTAATGGCGGAGAGGGTGGGATTCGGTCCCGCGATTCCCGCTCACATCAACAATTTAGTCCAGTTTTCA
>WHUE01000182.1:325-1100 GCA_009377375.1 Alphaproteobacteria bacterium
CGAAACGACAGAAACGCTCAAAACTTGAGTATCAGGTACAAAACAAGTACAGCGGCTACGACGCCGCCCTCCGCCGCTCGCGCTGTATCGCCTGATGCAAATCCCAGTCTCCCTGCAACCGCATCCAAAGCTGCGGCGACGTTTTCAGATATCGTGCAAGCCGCAACGCCGTATCGGCGGTGATGCCGCGCTTGCCGAGCACGATCTCGTTCAAGCGGTTGAGCGACACGCCCAGCTGCCGGGCGGCTTCCACCTGCCCCACGCCCAGTGGCTTCAGGTACTCCTCCAGAAGCATCTCTCCCGGGTGGATCGCGGGGCCGAGCCAACTCTGGTCTCTAGTGATAATCCTCGACGCAGACTTCGTAGGCATGGCCATTCTCCCAGCGGAACGTGACGCGGTACTGATCATTCACGCGAATGCTGTGCCGCCCGGCTTGATCTCCCTTCAGGGTCTCCAGCCGATTGCCGGCCGGCGCGCGGAGATCATCGAGTCTGGCAGCAACGTCCAACAGCTTCAGCTTCCGCTGGACCACCCTCCAAATCTCACGCGGAATCTGACGCGCCGCGCGCGTGTTTCGATCGCGGAACAGATCGGCGGTCGTGTCATCCCGAAATGACCGAATCACACGCCCAACAGATTACACGCATACCGTGTAATGCGTCAAGCAGTCGTCTCGCGCAGTCGTCTCGCGAGGAGGGGAGGCTACTCGCGTCGGAACCAACGATTTCACAGTCTTTTCAGGCTTTTGTTCGTCGGCTCCCACCCGTCGGTCCG
>WHUE01000183.1 GCA_009377375.1 Alphaproteobacteria bacterium
GCCGCTGATCCTGGTGGCGCTGGTCCTCGGCGTCATCTTCTCCGGCGTCGCCACGCCCGTGGAGGCGGCGGGCATCGGCACGTTCGGCGCGCTGGTGGTGGCCGGGCTGCACCGGCGGCTGACCTGGCTGGGGCTGCAGGAAGCGGCGATCACCACGCTGAAGGCCTCGGCGATGGTGCTGTGGATCATCTTCGGCGCCAGCATCTTCGTCGGATTCTACATCGTCAACGGCGGCCAGGCCTTCGTCACCGAGATGCTGGTCGGCAGCGGGCTCGGCCCCTACGGCATCCTGCTGGTGATGATGGTCATCCTGGTCATCCTCGGCATGTTCCTCGACTGGGTCGGAATCCTGCTTCTGGCCGTGCCGATCTTCGTGCCGCTGATGAAGACGCTGAGCTTCGACGGGCTGCTGGGCCTGCCGGGGGTCGCGCCGGCCGACGTCGCGCTGTGGTTCGGCGTCGTCTACATGGTGAACATGCAGATGTCGTTCCTCAGCCCGCCCTTCGGCTACGCGCTGTTCTACCTGAAGAGCGTGGCGCCGCCGGAGGTGAAGATGTCGACCATCTTCAGGGCCGCAGTGCCGTTCCTGTGCCTGCAGGCGCTGGGGCTGGCGCTGTGCATCCTGTTCCCGCAGATCATCCTGTGGCTGCCGAAGCTGGTCTACGGGTAGAAGCGGGCCGTTCGCATAACAAAAAACCGCGCCGGAGGCGCGGTTCGTGTCAGCGGCGGGCGCCGGGGCTCAGCCCTGGCGCGCCTTGAAGCGCGGGTTGCGCTTGTTGATCACGTAGACCCGGCCCTTGCGACGGACCACGCGGCAGTCCTTGTGCCGTTTCTTCACTGATTTCAAGGAGTTGACGATCTTCATAACGCCGTTCCCGCCGGGCCGGTTGCCAAAGGAAGCCGGAACATAGAGGCGCGGCCCGGCTTTGTCAACGTTCGCAAGGGCTTCGGATGCGATCCGCCGGCGCGAGCCCTCCGGACCGGCATAGAGTCTGATCCCCCTGAATAGAAGCACCTGCGCCGCCGGCCTTTTGCGTCGGGGGCAGGAGCGTGGCGCAGCGCGATGCCTTCGCATCGGGCAAGC
>WHUE01000184.1 GCA_009377375.1 Alphaproteobacteria bacterium
GTCGAGACCACCAAAGACGACCTCTTGCGGAGGGGGTATCAGGCGCGGGTTGAAGAAGAAGGTCGACAGCAGCCACCACGTTGCCAGGAATCCTCCAAAGGAGAGGATGGTGGTGGCGGCCGGGCGCACCAGGCGCCGCGCCCATCCGACACGCTCCTCGTCGGAGCGGCTGGCCTCGTCATCCGCCAGCGTGGCCGCCGCCGACCTCCGTTCGGTGACTTCCTGCTGAGTTCCAGTCTCAACCGGATCCGTCACGGCACACCTCCATTCCCGCGACCCAATGCGTGGCACTACAGCAGCTCATCGACATGCATCAGGGATTCGATCTGCTCGACGTAGGCAGCGAGCAGTCCTTCTTGTTTTCGGCCTCTTGGTCGTGACAGCTCGACGTCGATCACTGCCTTTATGCGTGATGCCGGACCCTTGCTCATCACCGCTACACGGTCGGCCAAGGTAAGAGCTTCGCCGATGTCGTGCGTCACGAATACGACAGTCTTCCCCGTGCGTTCCCAAACGCGCAGCAACTCTGCTTGCATTTGCGATCGGGTGATTGCGTCCAGCGCGCCGAAGGGCTCGTCCATCAGCAATACCTTGGGGTCGACCGCCAGAGCTCGCCCGATCTGTAGCCGCTGTCGCATGCCACCTGACAGCTCTGGCGGATGCCGCTCGGCGTAACTACAAAGGTCAACAAGTGAAAGATAGCGGTCGACCATCTCCGGCCACTTGTCACGCGGCACCCCTCGCATCTTCAGGGCGAAGTTCAAGTTCCCGGCAACGGTCGCCCAAGGAAGCAGAGCCTGCATCGCGTCCTGAAAGCACACGACCCGCTCTGGGGAGGGGCCCTCAAGTGGGACGCCCTGGAACTCGATTGATCCCTGGGTGGGCTTCTCGAAGCCCGCAAGCATGTTGAGCAGTGTGCTCTTGCCGCAGCCTGATGGACCCAGCAGACACACAAACTCGCCAGGGAAGATATCGATGGAACATGAGCTAAGAGCAAGATAGCGGCTACGCCC
>WHUE01000185.1 GCA_009377375.1 Alphaproteobacteria bacterium
CTACGCTATGGAGCAGATCGGCTGGGACGGCAGGCCGCGCCCGCCGGAAGCGCGCCGCACGATGACCGATCCCGACCCCGACAACTGGCCGGAGACGCTGGAGCCGATGGGCGACACCTATATGGGCGAGCCGTTTCTCGGACCGTGGGGGTGATCCGCCGGCCGCCTCGTCCCGTGCGCCATGGCTGACGACCGGATCCCGACGCATCTCTGGGTGACGGCGCATCTGCGGAGCTGCTCGGCGCAGGGCATCCCGGCGGTGGTGATCCATTCCGGCGAGAGGATGGGCGGCTCGGTGATGCTGAAAATCTACGCGCCGCCGGACCGCTGCCGGCTTCTCTCGCTGACGCGCACCCTGGACGGCAAGCTGACCTGGTATTCCGCCCACAAGGAAGACCATATCGACGAGGCCGAGGCGGAAAAGCGGATCGCCAAGGCGATCGGCCGCGACCCCGATCTCTGGGTCGTCGAGATCGAGCCCGGCGGCCGCAGCCATCCCTTCGAGGAGCTGCCCTGAGCAAGACGCCGCCGAGGCTGTCGGCTCACGCGCGTCGCGACGTATTTCCCTTCTTTGGCTGTTCATCGACAGCACAGGCCATTCGTCGAAAATTTGTTGTGTTCGTACCCGTTTGATGTCCACTGGGACAGTGACGGGTCGATTCGGGTAACGGGGGAACGATCATGCCATGCGCATCATCGAGATACACCATGCTGGCCGGCGTTGTGGCCGTGCTGACCCTGTCGCCATCGGCCGGACAGGCCCAGGGGGCTGGTGGGACGCGCGCTTCCGGGCATGCCTCAGGCGGGGCAGCGGCCGTCGCAATGAACGCGGCCGCATTTCAGCTCCTCCAGCAGATGTTTCCGGGTTTCGTCCCGCCCAAGCCCGGCACAGCCGTCGGAGTGCCGGCCCAGACCAAGCCCGGCACAGCCGTCGGGATGCCGGCCCAGACCAAGCCCGGCACAGCCGTCGGGGCGCCGGCCCAGCCCAAGCCCGGCACAGCCGTCGGGGTGC
>WHUE01000186.1 GCA_009377375.1 Alphaproteobacteria bacterium
CCCTGCGGGCTCGTGACGTTGCACGATGTCGGCGCCATCGCCAAAACGAAAGTCGTCGACGGCGCAGAAAAGCGTGGATTTGCTTTTTACGTCGGCGGCGGCCTCGGCTCGGTGCCGTACAAGGCAAAGCTGTTTGATGAGTTTCTCCCGGAAGAAGAGTTGCTGCCGATTTCACAGGCCATTTCCCGCGTCTTCGCGCGCCTCGGCGAGAAGCGCAACCGCGCGCGGGCACGGCTCAAGTTTTTGATCGCTAGTCTCGGTATTGATGAATTCCGCAGGCTCGTCTTGGAAGAGCGGCAGAAACTGGACAGCGATCCCCGTTGGACCGCTTATCTTTCTTCCGTGAATGAAAACACGGAAGAAGCGCTCAAGCCGGGCACTGGCTTGAACGGCAGCGACCGGCCCGAGGGATTCGATGCCTGGTATGCCACCAACGTCTACAGGCAAAGACAGCCGGGATACGTGGCTGTCACGGTTACACTGCCGCTGGGCGACGCCAGCGCGGACCAGATGCGCGCGCTGGCCGACATCGCGCGGCGCTTTGTCAAAGACACGCTGCGCACCACGGTGGAGCAAAATTTTCTTTTTCGTTGGGTTAGTGAAGCGGATGTGCCGGAATTCTACAAAGCCATCAAGGCCATCGGACTCGGCGCGGCGGACTCAGCGACCATTGTCGATGTGACGTCCTGCCCAGGGACGGACACCTGCAAATTGGGAATTGCATCTTCGCGCGGACTCGCCCGCGAGCTGCGGCTTCGTCTCGGCGAAAAAAGTCTGGAGCTCGATGAGGCGGTCAAGGATCTTCGCATCAAAGTGAGCGGTTGCTTCAATTCCTGCGGCCAGCATCACATTGCCGACATCGGCTTTTACGGCATCAACCGCAACGTCAAGGGATTTCAGGTGCCGCATTTCCAAGTGATCCTGGGCGGAAAATTTCACGACAACGCCGGCGAATACGGTGTGGCCATCGGC
>WHUE01000187.1 GCA_009377375.1 Alphaproteobacteria bacterium
AGCAGACAGCCCGTGGCCGGGCTACCGAGCATATCCGGAGCGGCTGAATCTCGCGCAGGAAGTTCTCAAGCCAGCGATCGAGCGCGGGCTCGGTAATCGGGTTGCGCTCATCAGCGACGGCGGTAGCCTCACCTACGAAGTGTTGCATGCCCAAGTTAATGCGCTCGCGGCAAGCCTAATCCGACTCGGATTGACGAAAGGCGATCTCGCCCTGATCAAGATGAGCAACTGCACTGAGTTCGCGGTCGCATTTCTCGCGGCGGTCAAGCTCGGGGTTATCCCTGTTTTGGTGAATTCTCTGCTCTCCGCAGGCGAACTCAGAAGTGTGCTGGAACAGGCGCCGCCGCGCTTGGTCTTCACGCAAGCGGGGCGCGCTGACGCGGTGCGCGAGTTACGCAATGAAGGATTATTCGAGGATGTCGTCTGTACCGGCGATGCGGCACCCGGCGAGATTCCTTTTGCCTCGTTGTTAGAACAGGGTGGGGAAGGAGTTAGCACCGCCGATACCGCCGCCGCCGAACCGGCCTTTATCGTCTATACATCGGGTACCACCGGTAAGCCCAAGGGCATCGTCCACGCGCACCGCTGGATCGTCGCCCTCGGCGACCTGAATCGCTACCGGCTGCCGCCGCAAGAAAACGACGTGGTCATGGCCACCGGCGAATGGAGCTTCATCAGCGCCCTCGGTCACAATCTGCTCTTTCCCCTGCGCAACGGCGTGACCGGCGCGATTTTGTCAGCCCGGGCGACGCCCGAGAATGTTCTGCATTCTATTGATAAGTACAGAGTCACGGTTCTTCATTCCGTCGCCACGGTGTACCGCCGGCTGCTTGCGACAACCAACTTCGAGAAGGAGTACGATCTCACGAGCCTGCGCTGCGCCCATTCAACCGGCGAGGCATTGCGAGAAGCGACTTATAATGAGTGGAAAAAACGCGCCGGCT
>WHUE01000188.1 GCA_009377375.1 Alphaproteobacteria bacterium
CCGTCTCAGAACGATTTCGCGCCGAGGAACTTCTGGCTGAGCACCAGCGCCACGCCCTGCCCGGCCACGAACGCGGCGCCGATGGCGGCCGTGACCGCATGGTCGAGCTCGTCCATCCGCTCCACCTTGATAACGAGCATCCCCATCGCCTCCAGCACGGGCGTCACGGCCTGGCCCATCGGGTACTGCCAGGGGTTCTGCTCGCCGTAATCGCCGCGCATGGTGACGATGGTCAGAAACGGAAACCGCCCGCCCTGCACCAGCGAGAGGAAGTTGATGACGTTGCCGACCCCCGACGACTGCATCAGCAGCACCGCGCGCTTGCCGACAAGGTCAGCGCCGCAGCAGAGCGCGACGCCCTCCTCCTCGGCCGACAGCAGAACCGTCTGCGTGTCGTTGCGCGCATCCGCCAGCTTGACGATCCTGTCGTTGCCGAAATCGGGAACGTAGGCGAACAGGGTCACGTCCGCCTCGACCAGCCTGTCGAAGACCAGCTTCGGCCAGTCCTCGGTCGCAATGGTGGTCATGGCAGGGGCTCCATTCTCTTGCAGCCGGGCGAGGCTAGCGCCATTCGCCCGCTGCGTCACAGGGGAAAGCCAGCCGCGCCGGATTTCCACCAGCACCTCCGGCATCCTCCGCCGGGTTCCGGCCCCGTGCGCCGGAGAGTACGCCGCCGCCCCGGAACGCGCCAGAGCGACTCCGCGGCGGGCCGGCGATCAGGCGTCGACGCGCTTCTTCTCGTAATGGGTGTCGACATACTCGTCGACGATCTTCTGGAATTCCTCGGCGATGGCCGGGCCGCGCAGCGTCATCGCCTTCTTCCCGTCGATGAAGACCGGAGCCGCCGGCTCCTCGCCCGTGCCGGGCAGCGAGATCCCGATATTGGCGTGCTTCGATTCGCCCGGCCCGTTCACGATGCAGCCCATGACGG
>WHUE01000189.1 GCA_009377375.1 Alphaproteobacteria bacterium
GCCGCTGCACCGGCTACCAGGGCATCGTCGCAGCCGTGCAGAGGGCGGACGAGACATGGCAGCGGTGACCGGCACGAGTGTGCGCCCGACAGCACCCCCCGGTCTGATCGGGACACGGGTCAACCGGGTCGAGGATGCCCGTCTGCTCGCCGGTCGCGGCCGGTACGTTGCCGACGTGACACTTCCGCGGATAAAGCACGCGGCGTTCGTGCGGGCCTGGCCCAGCCATGCCCGCATCCTGTCGATCGACACGACGCGCGCCCGCACCCTGCCCGGTGTCGTCGCGGCCCTCACGGCGGCCGACCTGCCGCCCGCGACCCTCGTGGACGGCAACTGGATCCCCGGTCTCGCCAAGACCCCACAGCCCGTACTCGCACGCGACAAGGTCCGCTTCGTCGGCGAGGCGGTCGCGATCGTGGTGGCGACGAGCCGTTACGTGGCCGAGGACGCCGCCGAGCTGGTCGAGGTCGACTACGAGCAACTGCCCGCCGTCGACCACGCCGGCCGTAGGCCGTCCGGGCATGTCCCGATCCTCGACGAGCTGCCCGACGACCTCATCTACGACAGGGGGGAGTCCTTCGGCAACCCTGACCTGATGTTCCGGGACGCTCCGCACGTCTTCGTCAAGGATCTGGCCCTCGCCCGGTCGATGGCCGCACCGCTGGAGTGCCGCGGGACTGTCGCGAGCTATGATCCGGCGGCGGGGTCGCTGGACGTGTGGTGCTCTACCCAGTCCCCGCACCTCCTGCGTCGCCGGCTGTCTGCCGCGTCCGGGGTGGCGGAGCACCGCGTGCGCGTGATGATGCATGACGTCGGCGGCGGCTTCGGGCCCAAGACGGTCTACTACGTCGAGGAGGCGCTTATCCCGGTGATCGCGAAGGAGCTCCGCCGCCCGGTCAAGTGGATCGAGGACCGGCGCGAG
>WHUE01000018.1 GCA_009377375.1 Alphaproteobacteria bacterium
GTCGCGGAGAGCGCGATGCGCTCGGTCAGCTCGTAATCTCCGGCGAACTCGTCGCCATAGATGCCGGGGGCACGGTCCCAGGCGATACCGAAGCCGGGGTTCATTTTACCGGCCCTGAACGCCACGGGGCCGGTTTCGTAGCGAACGTACATATCCTCAAGGAAGAGCCCGTGGTCCTTGAACGCGCGGCTTCTGCCGGGCGCCGGGCCCCGCATCGGCTCGTAGACGCCGTGGGCGAAGATCGAAAGCCCGGGCACGGAAGGCAGGCGGAGCGTCGCTTCCGGCTCGATCGTCAGGTAGAGGTCGTTGAGCCGGTTGTCGGGGGAATCGGAGCGATAGTTCCAGTCGTTCTGAAGCTCGGCGGGGACGCTCCAGGAGAACCATGCCTCCGATCCGCCGGCCTCGGCCGCGAAGGAGAGTCCTGCGGCCAGAAGGGCGCCGACCCCGACGCGCTGCGCCGGCCTCGCGGGTTTCTTTCGCATGGGAACTGGAGCCTTTCGAGCGAAGTCTTCCAAAAGTATGATTATTTTTTTATTTTTCATACTTTAGCCGGCGGGTCAACGGACGGCGGAGGAGGAGGCTGCGATGCAACGGATTACGATCTCGGTAGACGACGACCTGCTGACGGAGTTCGACGTCTACATGTCGGAGACGGGATACAGGAACCGCTCGGAAGCCTTCCGCGACCTGGTGCGCGAGCGGCTTGCCGCGGGCAGGCTGGGGACGGTGGAGGCGGGCGACTGCGTCGGTTGCCTGTCCTACGTCTACGACCACGAGGAACGCCAGCTCGCGCGCCGACTAGTTTCGGTCCAGCACGGCCATCATGAGCTGACGATCGCCACGCTGCACGTGCATCTCGACCATGAAAGCTGCATGGAGGTCGCGGTGCTGCAGGGTGCGGTGGCGGCGGTACGCCAATTCGCCGACGAGGTTGCGGCGGAGGGCGGGGTCCGCCATGGGCGGCTGCATCTGATCCCCGTGGAGGCCGCTGTGGAACGCCACCGGCATTCCGGCGAAGCGGAGGTGCATAATGTGCCGGCCCACACGCACCTGCACCCGAAGACGTGAGAATTTCCGCTGCGGGCTTTACCCGCTGCCCGCGCCGATCACGGTCTGGGCGATGTCGTGGGCGATCAGCTCGGCGCCGCCCGCCGGCGTCATGGCGGTGCGGATGGCCAGGGCGAGGTGCTTGAGAAGCCGCACGTCCTTGTCCGGCGGCGGCGCATCCGCGTCGCGCATTTTTCGGACGACGGTGACGCAGGCCGCGCAGAGCTCGGAAATATGGGTAAAGCCCCTCTTCGCGGCGCGGCGGTCGAGATCGGTCACCAGCCCGAAAAGCCGGTCGACATGCGATTTCACCATGGTCGGGCCGGTCAGGGAGGACTGCGAGACGATCAGGTCGGCCAACTCCGTGATCGTGATCGCCTGGCGTCCGATCTTTCTCGCGGCGAGGTCGTTGACGGCATGGGCGATGTCGCTGCGGACGCGCGAGGCGTCGTATGTGCCCATCGCCTTTTCCTTCAGCGTGTTGGGCACCGACACCAGGGGCAGGTTCTGGGCGCGGTCGCTGCCCTTGCGCCGGTCGGGGCCGATATAGTCGCCGGTGATGGCCCAGGGCAGCCGGTTGCGCACCAGCGATTCGACCCGGTCCAGAATCTGCTTGGGCGACATTGGGGCGGCGACCAGCAGGTCTATGCCCGAGTTGATCACCCGCTCGACCTCCAGCTCGGTCGGGTTCCATGTGATGCCCAGGATGCACATGAACGGGTTGCGGCCGATCTCGTTGTGGCGGATGTCGTCGATGATCCCGCAGGCGTCGCCGCCGTCGAGGCCGATGTCGCAGATCAGGATGTCCGGTCCGAGACCCTGGTCCAGCGCCTCGGCGACCTGGTCCAGTCGCGCCGCGTGCTCGATGTTCTCGAGCCCCGCATGGGTGAGGGCCGTTTTCAGGGTGTTGCGGATATGCGTGCGCGAATCCGCAAGCATCACCCGGACGTCATTGAAACGGAGATTGCTCATGCGCGGCAACGGGTCTTGCTGGCCCTGGTTCCCGAATAGGTTCGGCAGACGGGGCAGCTAGCCCGAAAATGATTTAAGAATTGCGAAGATCGGGCATGGGCAGGGCACGGTTGCGGGACCAATACCGTATGTATGCCTACAGATGCGGCGGATTGTCGCGCGAGTGCCGCAGCCCCTTTCATTTGGGGCGGGGCGGGGCTAATTGTCTCCTTACCCGGCGAGGTTTCCTCCCTTACCGAGTCGGGTACGCGCCACGGGGTGGCGGCTTAGCCGTCATTTCCAACTTCCTCCCTGGATCCCTGTGAATTGGCGGAGCCGCGTAGCCTGCGCGGGCTTGGCTCCGCCGCTTATTCCCTCCGATCCGGCAGGGAAGTCGGGCATCCCCCTTTATTCGAAGACGATGCTGCAGGCAATCACCGCGCCGGCGATACCGGCGGCATCCGCCGTCAGTGCGGCGGCCAGCGCGTGGCGCATGCGTCGGATCTGCACGGCGCCGAAATAGACCGCGATGACGTAGAACGTCGTCTCGGTCGAGCCCTGCAGCGTGCTGACCAGGTAGCCGGCGTAGGAATCGGGGCCGATGGCCGGGTCGTTGATAATCGAGGCCAGGATGCCGTACGCGCCGGAGCCCGACAGGGGGCGCAGCAGCGCCATCGGCAGCGCCTCGCCGGGCAGGCCGACGAGCGTGGTCAGCGGGCTGATCCAGCCGATCGCGGCTTCCAGCGCGCCGGAGCTGCGCAGCATGCCGACCGCGACGAGGATTGCCACCAGATAGGGGATGATGCGCACCGCGACCTGGAACCCGTCGCGGGCGCCGTCGACGAACACCTCGTATATCCGCACCCGCCTGATGGCGCCGAATCCCAGCAGCGCGACCATCAGCCCCGGGATGATCCAGGGCGCGACGGAGCGGCCCCACACCACCGTCACCGGGATCAGTGCCAGGATGCAGCCGATGGCGAGCATGGATACCCAGCCGGGATAGGCCCCGGTCGCGGCGTCTGCGGGCATGTCTTCGAGAGTTTCCGGCGCGGCGGCGGGGTCTTCGTCGGTCCGGCCCGGGCCGTCTTCCGCGGCCGGGGTCGCCGGGGCGACGTAATCCGCCGGCACGCGGGTCCAGCGCTGGTACAGCTTCGCCGCGCATATGGCGGCGGTGGTGGACAGCACGGTGGCGAACAGCGTGGTCGGCAGGATGGCGGCCGGATCGGTCGAACCCGCGGCGGCGCGCAGCGCGATCACCCCGGTCGGCAGCAGGGTGACGCTGGAGGTGTTGATGGCGAGGAACAGCACCATCGCGTCCGTCGCCGTGCCCTTGTGCGGGTTCAGCCGGTCGAGCTCCTGCATCGCGCGGATGCCGAACGGCGTGGCCGCGTTGCCCAGCCCCAGCGCGTTGGCCGACATGTTGAGGATCATCGCGCCCATCGCCGGGTGGTCCGCCGGCACGTCGGGGAAGGCGCGCACCATCAGCGGCCGGATCAGCCGGGCGATGATGGTCAGCAGCCCGCCCGCCTCCGCGACCTTCATGAGCCCCAGAAACAGGGTCATGACGCCGATCAGCCCGATGGCCAGCGTCACCGCCGAGCCGGCCGTGTCGACCATGCCGGTCGCGAGAAGCTGCATCGGCGCCTCGCCCGTGCCGGTCCACGTCACCTGACGCCATGCCGCGACGCCGAACGCCACCAGCACGATGACGAGGAAGACCGCGTTCATGGGCGGTGCGCACGCCGGTGCGAAAAGCGGATCAGCAGCGCCGAGACGAAGATGAACCCGGCGGCGAGCAGGAATATCCAGCGTCCCAGCCCGAGGTCGATGAACAGGCCGAACAGCGGCGGCGCCAGCGCGCAGCCGGCGTCGAGCCCCGAATAGACGAAGCCGAAGACCCGGCCCATCGCTCCCTTCGGCGCGGCGGCGCGGATCACGAGGTCGCGGGACGGCAGCGAAATGCCGAAGAACAGCCCGGCCGCGAGGAACAGCCCGAACAGGGCCCAGCTCCCCGGCATCAGAAGCGACACCGGCAGCAGCGCCAGCGCCCCCGCAGTAAGCCCGCCGAAGGCGATGGCGTCATGGCTGGCGGGGTTCCGGTCCGCGACGATGCCGCCGAAGAACACGCCGGCCGGCACACCGACAAGGAAACAGGTGACAGCCGCGCTGGCGGCCGCGAGATCCAGCCCGGCAGAGGACGCCAGCGCCGCCGCGGTGAATCCCTGCAGCCCGATCAGCCCGGCCGCCATGGTCAGGAAGAAGAGGAAGAACAGGATGATCGTGGGCTGCATCAGAATGCCGGCGCCCTTTGGCGCCTCGTCCGGCGCGTCCGCCGCCGCCTCCCGTCGCTCGCGATGGCCGTCCTGCAGCGCTTCTCGCCCGGCGATGAGCCCCAGCACCAGCACGACGCCCACCAGCCCCGCCGCCAGGATTGCGCTGCGCCAGCCGACCGTCGTGCCGATCAGAATCATCACCGGCGGCGCCAGCGCGAACCCGATATGTCCGGCAATGCTGTGCGCGGAATAGGCGCGTCCCATCCGTTCGGCGCTGACGGCGCTGTTCATCAGGCTGTAGTCGGCGGGGTGGAAGACGCTGTTGCCCAGCCCGGCGAGCATGGCGAGAAGGATCAGCACCGGATAGTTCGGCGCGAAGCCCATCAGTGCGACCGAGGCGGCGAGCAGGCCGAGCCCGCCGAACAGCACGGGGCGGGCGCCGATGCGGTCGACCAGGAAGCCGGCAGGGGTCTGGCTCAGCCCCGACGCCACATAGAACGCGGCCGCGACGATCCCGAGCTGGGAATAGCTCAGCCCCATGTCCACCGTCATCAGGGGAAACATCGACGGCAGGGCGAGCTGGTAGAAATGGCTGAACAGATGCCCGACCGAGATGATCCCGATGATACGGGCGTCGCGCCCGGCGGGGCTCAGCGTGGTGGCCATGCCCCCGTCCGCCCCGGCTATTCGGCGGCGGCCGGCGCGGCGGCACTCTCCCTGCGCGCGGAATACTGCGCAGCGACGATGCAGACGATGGACGACAGCATCCACAGCACGATGCAGTAGAACACCGCGTGCGGATGGCCGGCCGCCAGCAGCGCGCCGAACACGACCGAGGTGACGCCGGAGCCGAAATCCATGCCCGAGTAGATGAAGCCGAACACCCGCCCGCGCGCCTCCGGCGGGGTTATGCCGCGCACCACCATGTCGCGGGCGGGGCCCTGGATGCCGTAGAACACGCCGGCGGCAAGGAACAGCCCGAGCAGGATGGCGCCCGCCGGCTCGAAGATGGGGATCATGACCAGCAGGACGGCGACGCAGACGATCACCACCCCGGTGACGATGTCGTGCCGCTCGTTGCGGTCGGCCATGACGCCGCCGATCAGCACCCCGATCACGACGCCGGTCAGAAGCGCGGTGATCGAGCCGTTCGCGATGGCGAGCGGCGTGCCCATCATCTGGATCAGGGCCGAGGGGCCGAGCGTCATCAGCCCGACCTGTCCGCCCGCGATCAGGGAGAAGAAGACGAAGCACAGCAGCACCGGCGCGCGCAGCAGCACGCCGATTCCGCCGCCGCGCGCGGCTTCCTGCCGCTCGGCGCGTACCTGGGCGCTGCCGTCGTGCAGGTCGCCCCGGTTGAGCCACAGCGCGGCGACGACGACCAGCCCGGCGAGGCCGGAGATCATCAGCGCCTGCTGCCAGCCGAAGGCGTGGCCGAGCGCCAGCATCGCGATCGGGGCGACCGCATAGCCGACGAATCCGCCGATGCCATGCACCGAATAGGCGCGGCCGATCCGGCCCTCGCTGATCGAGGCCGTCATGATCGAATAATCCGCCGGGTGGAAGATCGAGTTGCCGAGCCCGCCGAGCACCGCGAGCAGCATCAGGAACGGATAGGACGTGGAAACGCCGTAAAGCGCGACCGCGCTGGCCAGCAGCGTCAGCCCGCCGATGAGCACCGGCCGGGCGCCGACGCGGTCGACCAGGAACCCGGCAGGTGTCTGCGCCGCGCCCGAGGTGACGAAGAACACGGTGCCGAGGAGGCCGAGCTGCGCGTATCCGAGCCCCGTGGATTCGTGGATCAGCGGGAACAGGGCGGGCAGGGCGAGCTGGAAGTAGTGGCTGAAGAAATGCGCGACGCCGATCAGGCTGATGACTTTCACATCGCGCCGGACATCGGCGGCTAAAGCGGTTGCCATGCTACGGGGCCTCGGGAATTTGCCGTGGGTACGATTGGAACTGGTCTAATTTAGCATGGAGGATGCGGTGCGGCCAGTAGCCGGCGGCATAGCGCCGCGCCGCAGGTATTCCCGGCTGACAGCCGATGCGGGCGCGACTACGATGCGCCCGCATCGGCACGGAACAGGGAAATCGGCGGTGAAGGTAGGGATCGCGGGGCTCGGGACCATCGGGTTCAACGTGGCGAAGGCTCTTGACGACGGAATCGAGGGGCTGGAGCTTGTGGGCGTGGTCGCGCGCGACCGGGGCAAGGCGGAGGACCGGCTGACGGCGCTGAGACACCCGCCTGCGGTCGTGTCGGCGGGGGAGTTGGCGGCGGTGTCCGATATCGTCGTCGAGTGCGTGCCCAAGGCGGCGTTCATGGAGATCGCGGAACCCGCGCTGAAGGCCGGCCGCATCTTCGTCACCGTCAGCGGCGCGGGCATCCTCGCCAATCCCGAGGCGGTGGAGATGGCGCGCGCCAACGGTGCCCGCATCATCCTCGCGACCGGCGCGCTGCTGGGGCTCGACGCGGTCCGCGCCGCGGCGGAGGGGACCGTGCATGAGGTCTGCATGGTCACGCGCAAGCCGCCCAACGCGCTAAGAGGCGCGCCCTATCTGGTCGAAAACGATATTTCGGTCGACAACCTCACCGAGGCGAAGAAGGTGTTCGAAGGCAGCGCGCGGGACGGGGCACAGGGGTTCCCGGCCAATGTCAATGTTGCCGCCGCGCTCGGTCTCGCCGGGATCGGGGCGGACCGGACGAAGCTGGAGATCTGGGCCGATCCTGCGCTGGACCGCAACACCCACACCATACGCGTCGACGCCGACAGCGCCCGGTTCGAGATGACCATCGAGAATGTCCAGTCGGAGGAGAACCCCGGCACCGGCAAGATCACGGCGCTGAGCGTCATCGCCTGCCTGCGCGGATTATCGGCGCCGTTGAAGGTCGGCACGTAAGATAGTCATATTCAAGGAGAATCCTTCTATGGAGTACCGCGCTCTCAAATGGGAGATCCTGCCCAATCCGAAGCGGCCGGAGGAAAGATGCATCGGTCTGATCACGCTCAACCGGCCGGAGGCGCTGAACGCGGTGGACGTGCGCATGCGGGTCGAGCTGGACCTGCTCTGCGACGAGATCGCCCGCAACGGGCTGCTCAAGGCGGTGGTGATCACCGGCGAAGGCCGGGGGTTCTCCGCCGGCGGCGACCTGAAGACCGAGGCGGGGCCGCTCTATGCCGATGACGAGGATTTCGATTTCGGCAATTTTGGGCCTTATAAGGAGCTGGCCTCGTACTTCTTCAACGATCTGCGCCACGAGGTGCTGCAGCGGGCGTTCCGCAAGTTCGAGGACCTGCCGCCGGTGGTGATCGCGGCGATCAACGGCCCCGCCGTGGGCATCGGGCTGGAGCTCTGCACGCTGTGCGACATCCGCTATGCCTCCGACCGCGCCAGGCTGGGCGAGGTCGCGGTGCCAGCGGGGTTCCTGCCGGAATCGGGCGGGGCGCGCAACCTGCCCAAGCTGATCGGCATCGGCCGGGCGATGGAGATGATCATGACCGGCCGCATCGTCGAGGCCGAGGAAGCCGAGCGTATCGGACTGGTGGACCGCGTCTTTCCGCATGACGAACTGGTGGCGGCGGCGCTGGGGCTGGCGGGCGACATCGCCAACAACCCGTATTTGTCGGTGCGCCACGCCAAGGCGCTGGTCAAATACTACTGGAACCAGAACCGCACCGAGGAAGGCTGGCGGCGCGAGCTCGACGGAATCAAGGAGATCACGCGGACGGAGGACTGCCGCGAGGGCATCCGCGCCTTCCTCGAGAAGCGCAAGCCGGAGTTCCGCGGGCCGTTCAACGCCAACTGGCCGTTCGGGGACAGCGATGGCAAGTAAGACGCCACCCCTTTTTCCCGGCTATCGCGAGATTCCGCAGCGTCTTAATATCGCCGGAGAATGCATTGATAAACAAATAGAAACCGGCTTCGGTGACCGGGTCGCCTTCGTCCATGACGGCGGCGCGATCACCTGCGCGGCGCTCGCCCGCGACGTGGATGCGCTGGCCCGCGGCATGGCCGGGCTCGGCATCGCGCGCGGCATGCCGGTCCTCATCCGGCTGCGCAACAGCCCGGAATTCGTCACGGCGTTCCTCGCGCTGGTGAAGCTCGGCGCGCTGCCGGTTCTGCAGAACTCGCTGCTGGGACCGGAGGAAGTCGCCTACGTGCTGGAGCACAGCGAGGCGCAGGCGGCCGTCACCTTCGACGAGATCGCGGGTCCGCTGCGCGATCTGCGCGACCGGCTCCCGCTGGGGCTGATCGTCGCGCGGGGCGACGGGACGGAGGATGGCGAGCACCGTTACGAGGCGCTGATGGAGCGCGCCGACTCCGCGCCGCTGGCGGCCGCCGATACCGGCGCAGACGAGCCCGCCTTCATCGTCTACACGTCGGGCACGACGGGGCGGCCCAAGGGAATCGTCCACGCCCATCGCTGGATCGTGGCGCAGGGCGACATGAACCGGCTGCGCATCCCGCCGCAGCCCGGCGAGGTGGCGCTGGCGACGGGCGAATGGAGCTTCATCAGCGCGCTCGGTCACAACGTGCTGTTCGCGCTGCGCAACGGCATGGCCGGGGCGATCCTGGAGGAACGCGCGAGCCCCGAGAACGTACTGGCCGCCATCGAGCGATTCCGGGTCACGCTGGTTTATTCGGTCGCCACGGTCTATCGCCGCATCCTCGCCATCGAGGGGGTGGAAGGGCGCTGCGACCTGTCCAGCCTGCGCGGATGCAACGCCACCGGCGAGGCGCTGGAGGCCGCCACCTACGGCGAATGGGTGCGCCGCTTCGGCTGTCCGATCTGGGAGCATTATGGCGTCTCCGAGATGCAGCTCGTCTTCGGCCAGAACCCGCACTGGCCGGTGCGGCCAGGCTCGGTCGGCAAGGCCCTGCCGGGCACTACGGTCGCGGTGCTGGACGACGGCTACAACCCTCTGCCGCCCGGCGAGGTCGGACATCTGCTGATCGCCGCCGACAATCCTGGGTTCTTCCTCGGCTATCACAGGGA
This sequence comes from Alphaproteobacteria bacterium, assembly GCA_009377375.1. GTDB lineage: Bacteria > Pseudomonadota > Alphaproteobacteria > MPNO01 > UBA2964 > WHUE01. Next base: position 9,271 of record WHUE01000018.1, read on the forward strand.
CCCGGCGAAGACCGCCGAGGTCGTGCATGACGGCTGGTACCATACCGGCGATCTGGCCTGGGCGGATGAAGACGGTTACATCTGGATCGCCGGGCGCTCCGACGACTGCTTCAAGAGCCGGGGCATCTTCATCTCGCCGGTGGAGGTGGAGAACGCGCTGCGCGGCCATCCGGCCGTGGCGGAGGCCTGCGTGGTGCCGAAGCCGGACGCGGAGATCGGCAACCGCATCCGCGCGGTTCTCGTGCTCCGCGACGGCAATGCGGCATCCGACGCGCTCGCCGAGGACATCCGCAACGCGCTGAAGGGCCGCATCGCGCCCTACAAGGTGCCGCAGATCGTGGAATTCGCCGCCGCGCTGCCGAAGAGCGCGGTCGGCAAGGTGCTGCGCCGCGCGCTGGCGGGCTGAACTCGGCAAAAGGGAGGACGGGGATGGAGATATCGCTCGCAGGCCGGAAGGCGCTGATCACCGGGGGCAGCCGCGGGCTCGGCTTCGCCATGGCTAAGCGGTTCGCGAAGTCCGGCGCGGCGGTCGCCCTGTTCGCGCGCCGGGAAGACGTGCTGGGGGAGGCGGCCGAGCGGATCCGCGAGGCGACCGGCGGCCATGTCTGGGCGCATGCCTGCGACGTGGCCGATGCCGTCGCCCTGAAGGCGGCGCACGAGGCGATGGCGGAGGAGTTCGGCCATGTGGACATCCTGGTCAACAACGCCGGCGGGTCCATCTCCGGCGCGTTCGAGGACCTGACCGACGAGATGTGGCAGCAGGATTTCGAGCTCAAGCTGTTCGCCGCGGTGCGACTGGCGCGCTGGTGCCTGCCGCATATGAAGGCGCGGAAATGGGGGCGCATCGTCAACATCCTGAATATAGGCGCGCGGGCGCCCAAGCCGCGGGGCGCGCCGACCCAGGTGACGCGCGCGGCCGGCCTGGCGCTGACCAAGGTGCTGGCCGGCGACGGCGCGCCGCACGGGGTGCTGGCCAACGCGCTGCTGACGGGGCAGATCGTCACCGACCAGATCGCCCGCCGGCATGAGCGCGGTCTCGCCGGCAACCTCTCGCTCGAGGACTACATCGCGGAGGAAGGCGCCGGCATTCCGATGGGCCGCATGGGCACGCCGGAGGAATACGCCAACGCCGCCTGCTTCCTGGCGTCCGACGCGGCGTCCTACGTCACCGGCACGGCAATGAATATAGACGGCGGGCTTTCGCCGGTGATCTGAACGGAAACGGGCGGGCACAGGGTCCGCCCGTTCCGGAAGCGGTACCGCCTATTTCAGGTCGAGAGCCTTCTTTGCGCGGGCGATGACCGAGGGCGGGGTGGCCATCAGTTCCGCGATCTTCTTTTCCACGAACTCCGCGCTTTCCGGCATCACGTCGATCCGGCGCTTTTCGGCATCGGCGAGGAAGGCGGGGTCCTTCATCGTGTCGGCGAAGGCCTTGCGCAGCGCGGCGGTCCGGTCCGCCGGCAGTCCCGGCGGGGCGGAGTAGGTGCGGCCGAGATCGGCGCGCGACGACAGGAAGGCGAAAAGCCGGCGATCCTCTGCGTTTTCGGCCAGCGAGGTCAACAACGGCACGTTGGACAGCTTCGGGTGCGGCGTGCTGCCGGACTGGAACAGATAGCGCACCTTTTTCTCGGCGAGCCAGTGCGGCTTGCGGGTGAGGACGCTGATCAGCGGGCCGCTCTGGCCCTTGATCTCAAGCCGTTCCAGCGCGAGGTCGAGGTCTCCGCCGCCCCGGTAGCCCAGGATCATCTTGAACTTCGTGCCCATCACCGCGTTGATGATGGTCGGGTCCATGTAGCTTTCCGAGCCCTTGCCGGTGGCGCCGAGGATGACCTCGAATTTCTTCGCGTCCTGCAGCGTCTGCGGCTTTTCCGTGTGCCAGACATAGAGGCCGCTATTGGCCGTGGCCGTGCGGCCGAGCCACGTGAATTTCGCGGCGTCGAACTTCACGCCCTTGGTGCCGAGCACCTGGGCATGCGGTGTCGCCATCAGCAGGTGGCAGAGCACCGAACCGTCCTTGGGCGCGACGTTGTAGCAGTAGTTGGCGCCCTTGATGCCGCCGCTGCCGGGCATGGCCTGCACGATCAGCTTCGGCTTGCCGGGCAGGTGCTCGCCCATCCGGTCTGCGACGGTGCGGGCATACAGTCCGTTCAGCCCGCCGGTGCCGGCGTTCACGATCACGGTCACCTGCTTGCCGCCGTAGAAATCGGCCACCGCGTCGGCCTGCGCGGCCGGAGCGGCGACGACGCCGGCTAACGCGGCCAGCACGGCCGTCCTGAAACTGGTCATGGATGCCTCCTCAATTGTCGTTTTTTGCACGGTGTTGTCAGGCCGTTCTTATCGACGAAAGCTTCGCCGATCCGGAGGCGTACGGCAAGGCGGATCAGCCGCCTCCGCCCAGCCGCCGCCGAAACATGGCGAGCATGCGTTCCCAGTCGCGGGCGGCGGCGGTGGCATCATGGATGTCGCGATCGGGGAGGGCGTAGCCATGCTCGGCGCCGGCATGGACCACGTAGCCGTATGCGGCCGGGGATTTCTCCATCAGCGCGTTCCATTCCGCAATCAGCTCCGGCGGCGAGAAATGGTCGCGCTCGCCGAAGCCGCAGTAGAACTCGCCCTGGAAACGGTCGGCCAGAAGATGCGGGCTGTCCGGCGCATCGGAGATCAGCCGCGTGCCGTGCAGGCTCGCCCCCGCCTGCATGCGGTCGGGAAAGCGCCCGGCGGCGTGAGCGACCAGCCAGCCGCCCATGCACCAGCCGATGGATCCCACCGGGCCCGGCTTCGCGGCATCCAGCGTGTCGATATGGACGAGCAGGGCGCCGGTGTCGCGCATCAGCATCGCGCTGTCGACCTTGCCGCGTGGGCGCTGCACCTCGCGGACGCGGTCCTCGTCCAGCCGGTGCAGCGAGATCATGCGGCCGTTCTCGTCGGTGAAGCCGGTGCTGACCCGGCCCTGCCGGTAGTAGAGATCGGGCAGCAGGCAGCAATAGCCCGCCGTCGCGACCCGCCGCGCGATGTCGCGCAGTTCCTCGCGGATGCCCCATATGTCCATGAACAGGATGACCGGCGGATAACGCCCGCCGGTGTCGGGAGCGGCGATGAAGGTCGACATCGTGCCATCCGGCGTCGGCACATCGGCGGTGAATTCCTGCATGCGGCTTTCCTCAGCCCGGGCGGGATTTCACATAGTGGATGGTGGTCATATCCAGCACCGCCTCGCCGTCCTGGTTGAGGGTGCGGATGTTGAGCCTGATCTGGTTGCGCCCTCCCGGCTCGCGTGCCGGCGAGGCCTCGACGACCTCGGCCTCCACGCGCAGCTCGTCCCCCGGCCGCACCGGGCGGCGCCAGCGGATGCGGTCGCAGCCGGGCGAGCCCATGCCGCAGGCGTCGAAGGCGCCCGACGCGGTGTAGAGCCCGAAGCTGATCGCCGCGGTCTGGAACCCGGCGGCGACCAGGCCGCCGAACATGGAATCCTTCGCGGCGTCCGGATCGGTGTGATAGGGCAACCGGGCGTAGGCCTTGCCGAACGCGACGACCTCGTCCTCGGTGACGCGCCAGGAGTCGGTTTCCAGCACGCGGCCGACGGTGAAATTCTCGAAATACAGGTTTGTGTAGCGCTTGCTCATGCGCGGACGGACTCCTTTCGTTGTTTCATGCGGTGTGGCGAGGCGGCAGGTCGGCCGTGCGGGCGACGACGATGGCGCGGATCGGCTCGCTGCGGCCGCGCACCGCAAGCTCGTGGGCGGGAAAGCCGGACAGGTCTACCCCGGCCTTGTCGGCCACGTCTTCGGACAGCACGAGCTGCGCCGCGTATTCCTTGGTCATCGCCTCGATCCGGCTGGCAGTGTTGACCGCATCGCCGACGGCGGTGAGGCTGGTGGCCTGACCGTACCCCATCTCGCCGATGATGGCATGCCCGGCATGGATGCCGATGCCGATGCGCAGCGGCTCGTCCAGGTCGTGTTCGAGCGACCTGTTGAGCTCGTCCAGCTTCTTCCCCATGGCGCGGGCGGCATCGACGGCCTGGCGGCAGCCGGTGACGATGTCGGATTCGATGCCGAACAGCGCCATGACCCCGTCGCCGATGAACTTGTCCAGATGCCCGCCGGCGGATTCGACCGCGGCGCCCATTCCCGCGAAATACCGGTTGAGGACGAACACCACGTCATAGGGCAGCTTGCGCTCGGAAAACCGGGTGAAGTCGCGCAGGTCCGCGAACAGGATGGCGATCTCGCGCTCCTGCCCCCGCAGGTAGCCGGGGCGGGTGAAGCTCTCGCGCACCGTGGCGGTCGGCGGCAGCAGCGGCATGACGGCGATGTCGCCGAGCGGCCGCGTCTGGCAGGCCAGCCGCACATGCGGCGGCGCTTCGATGCGATCCAGGACCCTCTGCTCGTCGGCGCCGGGCGCGGGCAGGCCCTCGGCGCCGGCAGTGACGCGCACCCGGCATGTGGAGCAGCGGCCCCGCCCGCCGCAGACCGAGGCGTGCGGCACGCGCGCCAGCCGGCTGGCGTCCAGGATCGTCGTGCCGGGCGGTACGTTGATCGCGGCGCCATCGGGGTAGACGATGCGGATGATGTTGCGGTTGCGCTCCGCCACCTGCCGTATCAGCCGCGCGGCCAGCGCGAGCGCGACCCCGCCGCCGACGATCCACCAGACGCTGTCGCGGACGGCGAGCAGAAGGCGCAGCGTGTCGCCCGTCGGCGGGCCGATGGCGGCCAGCGCGGCCCGCCGCCAGGCGGAATCCTGCGCCAGTGCCAGCACATCGCGCCCCGCGTTCACATAGCCGAGCAGCGAGAGCACGGGCAGCAGCAGCGCCGCAGCGAACAGGACGTACTGCCAGCGCTGGAAGAACGGCTTCAGCCGCAGCCAGTAGGCGAGACCGATACTGCCGTGGATCCAGGCCGCCAGAAGACCGGCGCTCTGGAGCCAGACATCCGCCGGCCCGCCGAACCTGAAATGCGCCAGCAGCACGTAAGCGTAGCTGTCTGCGGTGCCGGCGAGCTCATGCGCGCCGCGGGTGCCGACTATATGCTGCGCCAGCAGGGCCGGTACGGCGACACCGAGCAGAAGCTGGGCGATCTCGCCCGGGCTGTAGTCGAGCCGGCGCCGGGCGTAAATGGCCCACAGCGCGAGGGCGAAATGGGCGATCAGGCTGGCATAGAGCGCGGTCGTACCGAGCGGGTTTCGCCACAGCAAAAGAAACCAGGCGCGGCCGTCCTCCATCGCCTGCAGCGAAAACAGCCCGAGTGAGTGGTTGGTCAGGTGCGTCGCCACATAGACGAACAGCACCAGCCCCGTTATCAGCCTGATCCGCCGCACCATGCTCGCGGGCCCGTCTCCGTTCGCCGTCGCGCGGCGACAGTATCACGGCGAAGCGGCGCGGTTCAGCCTTTCGCCCCGGCCCGTGCCTTGTACGCGTCGACCGCCTTCTTCAATTCGCGATACTCGTCGCAGTCGGAATTGCAGACCGAGGCCAGCGTCCCGAGATTGCTTTCCGCCTTGGCGAGCTGTCCGGTCTCGAGATAAGCCTCGCCGAGATACTCCAGCGCGCCCTTGTGCTTCGGATCGACCGACAGTGCCTGGAGATAGTACTGGATCGCCTTTTTGTGCTGGCCCAGCTTGCGATAGCTGTAGCCCATGTAGTTCAGCGCGTCCGCGTTGCGGGAATCGGCCTCCAGCGCCTTGTCGAGCGACCGGATCGCGGCCTTGTAGTCCCTGGCCTTGATCGAGCCGACGGCTTCGCTAACGCTTTCCTCCGGGCTCTTGTCCGACGAGCCCATGGCGTAGATCGGACCGGCGGCGACGAGCGCCGAGACGACGAGGGCGGCGCCGGCAATCGAAAATCTGGACATCTTGATGCTTCCCTCCTGATGGCTGCGGGTCCACGCGGCCGCGCCGCGCGCCGTGACGACGTATCTAAGGCCCGCCGGGCCGTCTGCGCCAGCAACTTTCTCGTGAGGGCGCGGCGCGGCGGTTCCGCTTGCTTCGTGCCGGCGGGTACACCATCTTGATTTCGCGAAGGAGTGCGACGATGACCCCCGAGGACCGCCGGCCCGCCGGCGACGACGGCGCAAAGCCGGAACCGCAATTGCGCAACATCCAGCCGCCGAAGCTCGGCCTGCTGCGGCATCTCCGCGCCTATTTCTTTGCCGGTGTTCTGATCACCGCGCCGATCGGGATCACCTTCTACATCGCGTGGCTGTTCATCCACTGGGTGGACAACAAGGTTTCGCCGCTGCTGCCGGCGGCCTATCACCCCGAAACCTATCTGCCGTTCAGCGTTCCCGGCTTCGGGCTGCTGGTCGTGTTCATCGTGCTGACGATGATCGGCGCGCTGACGGCCGGCATGGTCGGCCGGTTCTGGCTGCGGACGTCGGAGCGCGTCCTCGCCCGTATGCCGGTCATCCGCAGCGTCTACGGCGCGATCAAGCAGATCTTCGAGACCGTGCTGGCACACAAGTCGGAAGCGTTCCGCCAGGTGGTGCTGTTCGAGTATCCTCGGCGCGGGTGCTGGGCCATCGGATTCATCACGGGCATCACCGAGGGCGAGGTGCAGGACCAGACGACGGACGAGGTGGTCAACGTGTTCCTGCCCACCACCCCCAACCCGACATCCGGCTATCTGCTGTTCATGCCCAAGAGCGAGGTCGTGGTGCTGTCCATGTCGGTGGAGGAGGGGATCAAGATGATCGTCTCCGGCGGCATCGTCACGCCGCCGGACCGGCGCCCCGCCCATCTGCGCGGCAAGCGGCGGGTCGCCGCCGTCGAAGGCGAGAAGCAGACCATACCCAACACCGACGCCGACGAAGCTCAGCCGAAGGAATTGAGCAAGGCCTGAGCCTGCACCGGCCGGCTGGATCATGCTCTAAGGCAGGCCAGAAGCTCCTCGGCCAGCGCGTCGATCTCCTCGGCCGCACGGCTGCGGGGGACGTCTTCGATCACCGTGCTGCCCCGGCCGATGCTGGCGGCGTAGGACACGCGGTTGCCGAGCCGGGCGGAGGCGGTCGCGGGGCCGAATTCCCGGAGGGCCTCGATCATCTCGCCGGTCAGCCGGGCGCGGGACGGCATCCGGTTGACGACCAGTATGGCCGGCGTGTCTTCGCCGGCGGCGACCTTGAGCGTGGCCTTGGTGGCCCAGAGATCAACCGGAGTCGGCTGCACCGGCACCACGATCAGGTCGCAGACATCCATCGCGACCCGCGCGTCCTGCTCCGCCTTGGGCGGGGTATCGATGAGCACGTAATCGTAGTCGCGGGCCAGCGCGTTGGCTTCGTGGCGCGAGCCCCAGCCGCTGGCGGTGCGGAAGCCGAGCCCGGTCGCGTCCTCGCCGAGGCGGCGTTCGCGGGCTTCCAGCCATTCGCCCAGGCTGCCCTGCGGATCGATATCGAGGATGGCCACGGTCCTGCCGCGCCGGCGTGCCCAGGCGACGGCGAGATGGGCGGCGATGGTGGTCTTGCCCGAGCCGCCCTTCTGCTGCGCGATGGTGACGATCTTGCCGGACATTCGCCTGCCGCTGCCTTGTGGATGGCCATGATTTTGCGGCGCAAAAACATGTTTTGCAATGCGAAATATCAGCCGGAGCGCAGCGTCTGGACGACGGCGTCCTTCTCGAACAGGTAAAGCAGCACGCGCAGCGCCTTGCCGCGTTCGGAGGCCAGATCCGGGTCGCGGCCGAGGATCAGCCGCGCGTCGTCCCGGGCGGCGAGCATGAGGTCGTGATGCCGCGCGATGTCGGCGATGCGGAAGACCGGCAGCCCGCTCTGGCGGGTGCCGAGCAGCTCGCCCGCGCCGCGCAGCTTCAGGTCTTCCTCGGCGATGACGAAGCCGTCCTCGGTCCGGCGCAGGATGTCCAGCCGGGCCCGAGCGGTCTGGGTCAGCGGCGGGGCGTAGAGCAGCAGGCAGGAGGACGGCTTGGCGCCGCGGCCGACCCGGCCGCGCAGCTGGTGAAGCTGAGCGAGGCCGAACCGCTCGGCATGCTCGACGACCATGATGGTGGCTTCGGGCACGTCCACCCCGACCTCGATCACCGTGGTGGCGACGAGGATGTCCAGCCCGCCTCCGGCGAACCCGGCCATGACCCGGTCCTTCTCCGGCCCCTTCATGCGGCCATGAACGAGGCCGACCCGGCCGGGAAAATGCTGCGCCAGATGCGAATGGCGCTCGGTCGCGGCGGCGACGTCCAGCGTTTCGGATTCGTCCACCAGCGGGCAAACCCAGAACACGCGCGCCCCGGCGGCGATGGCCGTTCCCAGACGTCCGATCACCTGATCCAGCCGGTCCAGCGGCAGGACGCGGGTGTCGATCGGCTGGCGCCCCGCCGGCTTGTCGGTCAGCCGCGAGACGTCGAGATCGCTGTAGCAGGCCAGCGTCAGGGTGCGCGGGATGGGGGTTGCGGTCATCACCAGCATGTCGGCGCCGCGCCCCTTGGACGATAGCGCGAGCCGCTGGTGGACGCCGAAGCGGTGCTGCTCGTCCACCACCGCCAGCGCCAGGTCGCTGAAGGCGATGTCGTCCTGAAACAGCGCGTGGGTGCCGATGACGATCTCGGTCTTGCCGGATCGGATCCGTTCGAGGATCGCCGCGCGCGCCTTGCCCTTGTCGCGCCCGGTCAGAAGGGCGCAGCGCAGCCCGACACCCTCGGCCAGCTTCTGTATGGTGGCGAAATGCTGGCGCGCCAGCACCTCGGTCGGGGCCATCAGCGCGGCCTGGCCGCCGGCTTCCACCGCGCGCAGCGCGGCGAGGAAGGCGACCACCGTCTTGCCGCTGCCGACATCCCCCTGCAGGAGGCGCAGCATGCGCAGCGGCGCGGCCATGTCGGCCGTGATTTCGGCCAGAGCCATCTGCTGGGAGCCTGTCAGCGCGAAGGGAAGGGCGGCAATCGCCCTGTCGATCAGGGCGTTGTCGCCGGCCAGCGCGCGGCCGGGCAGCTTGCGGTGCTGCGCCCGCACGATGGCGAGCGCCAGCTGGTCGGCCAGCAACTCGTCGAAGGCGAGGCGCTGGCGTGCCGGCGCGTCGTCCGCGAGCGCCGCCTCGCCGTCCGGCGCATGGGCCTCGAACAGCGCCGCGCGCCAGGGCTTCCAGCCCTGCTTCTTCAGCCAGGCCGGGTCCTGCCACTCCGCCGCTTCCGGCGTCCGGTCGAGCGCGGCGCGGATCGCCTTCTGGAGCGGGCGGGGAGTCAGCCCGGCGGTCAGGGGGTAGACCGGCTCGACCGCCGGCAGCCCGGCGGCTTCCTCCGCCGTGACCATGTGGTCGGGGTGGGTCATCTGGATCTTGCCGCGGTAATGCTCGACGCGCCCGCTGACGACCCGCAGCTCGCCCTCGGGCAGGAGCCTGGTCAGGTAGTCCGGCCGCGCATGGAAGAACACCAGATCGATCTCGCCGGTCTCGTCGAAGCAGCGCACGCGGTAGGGCTGGCGGGGGCCGCGAGCGGGCTCATGGACGCCGACGGTGATGCTGAGCGTCGCGATCGCCCCGTCGGGCGCCTCCGCCACCACGGGCGAGAACCGCCGGTCGACCAGCCCGGTCGGCAGGTGCCAGATCAGGTCCGCCACCCGCCCGCCGCAGAGCTTCTCCAGCGCCTTCGCCAGCCGCGGCCCGATGCCGGGCAGCGCCGTGGCGGAGGCGAAAAGGGGATTGAGCAGGGCGGGACGCATGTCGGCGCGCGTTCATGGCTGACAGCCCCGGCGTCAGGGCCTATATGGTAGCCCATCCTAAGCAGGGCTGAAGGACATGCAATGGCCGATCCGCAGGCGGGGCAACGCAAGCGGCTGCTGTTTCAGAGCACGCGGCGCGGCACGAAGGAAAGCGACCTGATTCTGGGCGGCTTCGCGCAGGCGCATCTGGCCGGCATGGACTCCGGTCAGCTTGGCCGATACTCGGCCCTGCTGGAGCAGAACGACCCGGACCTGCTGGGCTGGGTGATAGGCACGCGGACACCGCCCGCCGATCACGACAACGACGTCCTGGCCTTGTTGATCGAGTTTAAGAACAGCCTGTCATAGCCTTGTTAATCAAAGAAAATATTCTGTCCAAAGATGGCCGGACATTGCTGTCCGGCGTGCCCCGCGCACTCGACGCCCTGGCGATCGCGGAGATCGTTCACGCGCGCGCGCAGGCCGACGACCACCTGCATGTCGCGCTGGACGACCGCCGGGTGGCCGAGCTGCTCGACGCCCTGGCGTTTTTCGCGCCGGGGCTGCCGGCGATCGTGTTTCCGGCCTGGGACTGCCTGCCCTATGACCGTATCTCGCCGCACCCCGACGTGGCGGCGGCGCGGGTGGATGCGCTGGCGGCGCTGGCCGAGGGCAGGGCGGATGGCAGCCCCCGAATCGTGCTGACGACCGTCAACGCCGCGCTGCAGCGCGTGCCGTCGGCGAAGGTGTTCCGCGACGCGGTGTTCGGTCTTGCGAGGGGCGCCCGGCTCGACCTGGAGGCGCTGACCCGATTCCTCGCCGATAACGGCTACAGCCGCACCGGCACGGTGCGCGAGGCGGGCGAGTATGCGCTGCGCGGCGGCATCGTCGATATCTTTCCCACCGGTGCCGTGGAGCCGGTGCGGCTCGACCTGTTCGGCGACGTGGTGGAGGATATCCGCCGCTTCGATCCGGCGACGCAGCGCTCGTCGGAAGCGTTGGACGGGGTCACGCTGCGTCCGGTCAGCGAGGCGGTGCTCAACCAGGCCTCCATCGCCCGGTTCCGCAGCGGCTACCGCGAGGCATTTGGCGCGGCCGGGGACGACCCGCTTTACGAGGCGGTGTCCGAAGGCCGGCGTCACGTCGGGATGGAGCACTGGCTGCCGCTGTTCCACGAGCGCCTGGAGACGCTGTTCGAGTACGTCCGCCCGGCAACGGTGACGCTGGACCACCAGGCGGAGGACTCGGTGGCCGAAAGGCTGGAGGCGATCCGCGATTTCTTCGAGGCGCGGCAGGCATTCCTGGAGTCCCGCCGGCGCGGCGACGGCGACGGCGGCGCGCCCTACCATCCGCTGCCGCCAGACCGGCTCTACCTCGCACCGGACGAGTGGGAGACGGCGCTGCGCACCCGTCCGACCGGCTGCTTCTCGCCTTTCGCCGCGCCGCAGGGCAAGGGTGGGGAGGGCTATGTCGCTTCATTCGACCTGAAGGGACGGCGTTGCCGTGACTTCGCCGCCGCGCGGCGCGAGGGCCAGATCCGGGAGGGCGGCGAGGCCGGCGAAGGCAACGTGTTCGATGCGCTCGGCAACTACATCGCGGCGCAGCAGAAGCGCGGCCGCCGGGTGGCCATAGCCGGGTTCAGCACCGGATCGCGCGAGCGTCTGGCGCGGCTGATGGCGGAGCACGGGATCGGCAACGCGGCGCCGGTCGCCGACTGGGCGGCTTTCCTGACGATGGATCCGGCGCAGGTGGGGCTCTGCGTGCTGGGCTTCGAGCACGGTTTCGAAACCGGGACAGCCGTCATCATCGGCGAGCAGGACATCCTCGGCGACCGGCTGGTGCGTCCGCGCCAGCGCCGGCGGGCGGAAGCCTTCATCTCGGACGCCGCCGAACTGTCGCCGGGCGATCTGGTGGTCCATATCGACCACGGCATCGGGCGCTACGAAGGGCTGGAGACGGTGACCGTGGCCGGCGCGCCGCATGACTGCCTGCGGCTGACCTATGCCGGCAACGACCGGCTGTTCGTGCCGGTGGAGAACGTCGAACTGCTGTCGCGATACGGTTCCGGCGATTCCGAGGCGACGCTCGACCGGCTCGGCGGGGCGGCATGGCAGGCGCGCAAGTCGAAGCTGCGCAAGCGACTGCGCGACATGGCCGAGGCGCTGATCGGGATCGCCGCTCAGCGCACGTTGCAGCCGGGCCGCAAGCTGGCGGCGCAGCCGGGACTGTTCGAGGAGTTCTGCGCGCGCTTTCCCTATACCGAGACCGATGACCAGCATGCCGCCATTGCCGACACGCTGAACGACCTGACCGCCGGACGTCCGATGGACCGGCTGGTCTGCGGCGATGTCGGGTTCGGCAAGACCGAGGTCGCGCTTCGGGCCGCGTTCAACGCGGTGATGGCCGGAACGCAGGTGGCCGTGGTGGTGCCGACCACGCTGCTGGCGCGCCAGCACTTCGCCACGTTCCGCGACCGCTTCGAGGGCTATCCGGTGCGCATCGAGCAGCTGTCGCGGATGGTGTCGCAGAAAGCCGCGGGCGAGGTGAAGGCCGGCCTGTCCGACGGCTCGGTGGACATCGTCGTGGGCACCCATGCGCTGCTGGGGAAGTCCATCAAATTCCACGACCTCGCCCTGCTGATCGTGGACGAGGAGCAGCATTTCGGCGTGGCCCACAAGGAGCAACTCAAGGCGCTGCGCGCCGACGTGCATGTCCTCACCCTGACGGCGACACCGATTCCGCGCACGCTGCAGATGGCGCTGACCGGGGTGAAGGACATGTCGATGATCGCCACCCCGCCGGTGGACCGGCTGGCGGTGCGCACCTTCATCCTGCCCTACGACCCGGTGATCGTGCGCGAGGCGATCATGCGCGAGCGGTTCCGCGGCGGGCAGGTGTTCTATGTCTGCCCGCGAATCCGCGACCTGACCGAGGTGGAGCAGCGGCTGCGCGAGCTGGCGCCGGAGGCGCGCATAGGCGTGGCCCACGGCCAGATGGGCGCGCGCGCGCTGGAGGACGCGATGACCGCGTTCTACGACGGGCGGTTCGACCTGCTGCTCAGCACCCAGATCGTCGAGTCGGGGCTGGACATTCCGACGGCGAACACGCTGATCGTCCACCGCGCCGACATGTTCGGCCTGGCCCAGCTCTACCAGCTGCGCGGCCGCATAGGCCGGTCGAAGCTGCGCGGCTACTGCTACCTGACCCTGCCGCCGCACCAGGTGCTGACGACCGCCGCGCAGCGCCGGCTGGAGGTCATGCAGTCGCTGGACAGTCTCGGCGCGGGCTTCCAGCTCGCCAGCCACGACCTGGACATCCGCGGCGCCGGCAATCTGCTGGGCGAGGAGCAGTCGGGCCATATCCGCGAAGTCGGTGTCGAGCTGTACCAGCACATGCTGGAGGAAGCGGTCGCCACCGCGCGGGGCGGCGGGGCGCAGGCTGAGGACGAGTGGTCGCCGCAGATCAATATCGGCTCCCCCGTCCTGATCCCGGAGAAATACGTGACCGATCTCGATGCGCGGCTGGGACTCTACCGCCGCGCGGCGGCGCTGGAGAGCGAGGCCGATCTCGAATCCTTCGCGGCCGAGATGATCGACCGGTTCGGCCCGCTGCCCGACGAGGTCGAGAACCTGCTGTCCATCGTCGCCATCAAGCAGCTCTGCCGCCGCGCCGGCATCGCGAAGCTCGATGCCGGGCCCAAGGGCGCGGTGGTGTCGTTCCACAATGACGCGTTCGCCGACCCCGCGGCGCTGATCCGCTTCATCCAGGAAGGGCATGGCGGCATTTCGCTGCGCCCGGATCACAAGATGGTTTACCGCCGCGACTGGGAGCGCCCGGCCACGCGGCTGCGCGGCGCGCGCGAACTGGCGCGGGGACTGGCGGAGATCGCGGGCTGAACGGAGCGGCCAGGATTCGCCGCGCCCGGCGCCGGGTCGTCTATAATGGGCAGCGGGGACGATAACGAGGACGGCAGAGCATGGCGGACGAAATTCTGTACGAAGCCCATCCCCCGATGTTTCGCAACAATCCGCTGGGATTTGTGCTCAGCGTGCTGCTGATCGCGGCCGCCGTCGGAATCCTGATCCTTCTGTTCTGGTACGTGAAGAGCCGGTCGGAGAAGCTGACGATCACGGCGGAGGACCTGCGCTACGAAAAGGGCATTCTCTCCAAAGCCCGCAACGAGCTTCGGCTGTCCGGCATCCGTTCCGTCCGCGTGAACCAGACCCTGTTCCAGCGCATGTTCGGCACCGGCGATATCGAGATATTCACCGCGGGCGACGCGCCGGAGGTAACCCTGAAGGGCATGCCGGCCCCGAACGAAATCCGCGAGATCATCAGCCGGAATTCATGATGGCCAATCGGGAAGACATCGAGGATCGCAAGCTGACGGTGCGGCTGTTCGCCGCGATCGTGATCGCGATCGTGGTGGCCGGCGCACTTCTGTTCCTTTTCGGGGGCCCGCTGATCGCCGAGCATCTGGAGCCGGGGCTCGGTCTCAAGGCCTCCGCGGTGATCTCCTTCATCGTCACCCTCGTCGTCCTCGTGGTCATGGCCGTCGTTGCCGGCGAGGGGCTGATCGGCGAGCTTCAGTTCATGATCCTCGGCTTTGCCGGATTTTTCCTCGTCCTCTGGCTTCTGATCGCCTGGATTTTCTGACGCCAGGCCGCAATTACGCCGCCGCCGGGGAACGGTTCCCCAAAATCATCTTCGACGCCTTGTCGCCCATCATGATCGTGCAGGCGTTGATATGCGCGGATACGAGATCCGGCATGGCGGAGGCGTCGACCACCCGCAACCCGTCCGCGCCCTTCACGCGCAGTTCGGGCGTCAGCACCGTTCCGATCGGGCAGGTGCAGGCGGGATGCTCCACCGTGACCGCGTTGTTGCGAAGGAATTCGTCGATCTCGGCGTCGGTCTGCACCTCGGGGCCCGGCGTCGTCTCCGCGCCGCGGAAGGCATCCATCGGCTTGCGTCCGGCGATGTCGCGGGCACGCTTCACCCCGTCGCGCAGGAATTCGAGGTCCGTCCGCTCGGTCAGCGCGTTGATCAGGATGCGGGGCGGATCGCGTGGATCGGCGGAACGCAGCGTCACCACGCCCCGGCTCTTCGGGTGCAGAATGGCGGGGCGGATGCCGAATCCGTCGGCATAGGCGGGCCTGATGCCGGGGAACCACGGTCCGGCGTCCGACGGGGCGCCGCGGAACATGAATTCCAGGTCTGGCGCGGCGGCATCCTCCGACGTCCGCATGAAGGCGTGCAGCCCACCAGGCACGACCGTCGCCGGCCCTGTGCCGAACAGATGCGCCCGAACCATGGCCGGTACGATGCGGTCGAAGCGCATGGTGCGGCGGAACGGGCTGTCGTTCGCCGGGCGGCTGAAGAACAGGCTGACGGTGATGTGGTCCTGCAGGTTCCGGCCCACCGGCAGGTCGACGCGGCAGTCGATGCCGTGTTCCTTCAGCTGCGCCGCCGGGCCGACACCGGACAGCATCAGCAGTTGCGGGGAACCAAAAACGCCGCCGCTCAGGATCACTTCGCGCGAGGCGCCGGCGCGCACGGCCCGCCCGCCGACCTCGTATTCCACCCCGGTCGCCCTTGTGCCGTTGAACGTAATCCGCCGGGTCAGCGCCTTGACGGCGACCGTGAGGTTCAGCCGCGTCAGGGCCGGGCGCAGGAAGGCGACGGCGGCGGAGCAGCGCTTGCCGTCCTTGATGGTGTACTGGCTGCGCCCCAGCCCGACGGGGTCGGGCCCGTTGTAGTCGTCGGTAATCGGGTAGCCCGCCTCGCGCGTCGCGGCGATCCAGGCGTCGTAAAGCGGATCGCGCGTGCGGCCGTATTCCGTCCCCAGCGGTCCGGACCCGCCCCGCACTTCCGTCTCGCCGCCCTCCCAGCTTTCGCAGCGCTTGAAGTGGGGCAGCACCTCGGCGTAGGACCAGCCGGTGGCGCCGTTGGCTGCCCAGCGGTCGTAATCCGCTGCGTGGCCGCGCGTGTAGGCCATCACGTTGATGGACGAGGAACCCCCCAGCACCTTGCCGCGCAGGACGCGCAGCCGGCGGCCGTTCAGCCCCGGCTCGGGCTCGGAATTGAATCCCCAGTCGTGCAGCCGGCGCTCATGCAGCTTGCCGAGGCCGAGCGGGATGTGGATCAGCGGATCGCGGTCGCGCCCGCCGGCTTCCAGCAGCAGGACCTCGGCGCCGTCGGCGCTGAGCCGGTTGGCCAGCACGCAGCCGGCCGAGCCCGCCCCGACAATGATGTAGTCGTACTGCCTGCCGTCCGCCATCGTCCCTGTCCCCCGATTGTGTTGCGTCCATGATGAGGCGAAGGCGGGGATTCGTCTACGCGGACGGCGGCGCTATACTGCGCCTATGACTGTGCGCGCTGTACTCAGGATGGGCGATCCCGCGCTGCGGGTTGCTGCGGCCCCGGCGTCCGGGCTGGACGCGGCCGCGCTGGACGGCATCGTCGTCGATCTCCTCGACACGATGGCTGCGATGGACGGGGCTGGCCTGGCCGCGCCCCAGATCGGCATCCCGTACCGTGTCGTCGCCTTCGGGCTCAAGAACAACCCCCGGTATCCGGAGGCGGAGCCCCTGCCGCTGACCGTCCTGATCGACCCGGCGGTCGAGGCGTTGGAGACGGAGACGGAGGAGGGCTGGGAGGGCTGCCTCAGCGTGCCCGGGATGCGCGGCCTGGTGACGCGCTGGCGCCGCATCCGCTATGCCGGCGGGACGCCGGGCGGCGAAAGGGTCATCCGCGAGGCGGCGGGGTTTCACGCCCGTGTGGTGCAGCACGAATGCGATCATCTGGACGGGGTTCTTTATCCCGACCGGATAGAGAACCGCCGGATGTTCGGTTTTATCGGGGAGTTGCAGGCGGCGGGTCTGCTCGGCGGGCCGGCCCTGCCGGAGGAGTAAGAGGGAGAGGCGGCGATGACGGCCTTTGTGCTGGTCCACGGCGCGTGGCACGGCGGCTGGTGCTGGGTGCGGGTGGCGGAACGGCTGGCGAAAGCCGGTCACCGCGTGTTCACGCCGACCCTGACCGGGCTGGGCGAGCGCGCTCACCTGCTCAGCCGCGCCATCACGCTCGATACCCACATCGCCGACATATGCGGCGTCTTCGAGTCGGAGGAGCTTACGGACGCCGTGCTGGTCGGTCATTCGCTGGCGGGGATGATCATCACGCCGGTCGCCGACCGGCTGGCGGACCGGATCGGCGCGCTGGTCTATCTCGACGCCTTTCTGCCGCGCGACGGCGAATGCCACCGCGATCTGGTCGATCCGGAGCGGGCGGCTCAGGCGAGGCGGATCGTGGACGAGCGGGGAGACGGGTGGCTGGTGCCGCCGCGCAGCGCCGAGGCCTTCGGCGTCCGGGATGCGGCCGACCGCGCCTGGATCGACCGCCGCTGCACGCCGCAGCCCTTCGCGGTAATGGAACAGAAGATCAGCCTGACCGGCGCGTGGGAGCGGATTCCGCGCAAGATATACATTCGCGCGGGGGCCTACGCCAATTCGCCTTTCGGCCGGTTCGCGGAGCGCTGCCGCGACGATCCGGCATGGCGGTACGAGGAGATCGCCTGCGGCCACGAGATCATGGTGGAGAAGCCGGACGAGCTGGCCGCGATCCTGCTGGAGCTGGCCTGAAGCGTCCCCGGCGGCCCTGCAGGACGACCGGGGATTGTTGGGCAGCTATTTGCCGAGGATGACCTTGCGGACTTCGGCTTTCTTCTCGGGCGAGATGTTGCTGATCACGTTCAGCATCATCTTTTTCGTCGTCTCGGGATCGACGAATTCGACGTAGCGTTTCTTCTTGTTGGCGTTGTCGACGAACTCGGGGTCAGTCAGCACCGTGCGTGCCGTCGCCTGCAGGAATTCGAGGCGTTCTTTCGGCAGGCCGGGCGGCACCACCAGCACGCGGCCGAGCTTGTCGAGCGTCGCGCGGAAATCGAACCACCACTGCTGCTCCGGCGTCAGCGTGACCGCTTCGCGGCGGCCTTACGCCGTCTTCCTCCACACGGTCGCGAACCAGGGTTGCCGGTCGCGCGGGAGCCCGTCGGGGCGCCAGTAGCGGGTGATTTCCTCGAACCTGGCCGCGCGGACGGTGGCGCACCACGTCTCGTCGGCCCAGAAGCAGCCGAACCGCCCGCCGGTCACGCCCTGTTCGTCATTGCCGCGCGGGTTGCTGGCGAACAGCACGCCCCGGGGCTTCAGCGTCGCGCGCAACCGGCGGAGGACGTCTGCAATGCGCTCGCGCGGGATGTGGAACAGCGTCGCGTTGGCGAAAACGCCGTCAAACCGGGCAGGCGGCAGGTCGAGGGCGAGGAAATCCTGCTCCAGCACCTCGCAACCGGATTGCTCGCGCGCCATGCGGGCGAACTCCGCTGCGCCGTCGAGTCCTACAGGATTGTGGCCGCGCGCCTTGAAGGCGGTCAGATCGCGCCCCGGCCCGCAGCCGAAATCGAGAATATCGAAAGGCGTCGCGCCCTCGATGGCGGATAGCAGCGCATCGATGTTCTGACTGACATCGTGATCGCGCGTGCCTTCGCGGAATGGCTCGGCGTTGCGGTTATAGTAGTCGAGCGTCGCGCCATGGGGGTCGCCGGCGCTGGCATTGTCCGTCATTCGCCGGCCGCGGCAGCCGCCTTCTCGGCATTCTCGGCCTGTTCCTCGCGGACGAGGTCGAAGATCTGGAAGAACACCTCCGGCGATTGCGCCCCGGAAACGGCGTACTTGCCTTCGATGATGAAGCAGGGGACGCCGGTAACGCCGAGCATGCGGACTTCCTCGTCGGCGGCAAGGACATCGTCGCGCCTGCCGTCGCTTTTCAGAAAGGCTTCGGTCTCCGCGGCCGGAAGGCCGGCTGCCTCGGCGATCTCGACCATCGTGGCGACATCGCCGACATCGCGGCCTTCCAGGAAATAGGCGCGGAAGAGGCCTTCGACCACCGCATCCTGCCGCCCGTGCTCGCCGGCGAAATGCACCAGGCGATGGGAATTCACCGTGTTGGGCGTGCGCCGGATGCCATCGAAGCGGAACGCAATGCCCTCGCTGGCGCCGGCTTCCTCGATGCGGCCGTACTGCCGCGACGCCCGGTCGGCGCCGCCGAATTTCGCCGCGAGATAGCTCTGCCGGTCCATGCCCTCGCGCGGCATGTCGGGGTTGAGCTGGAACGGCCGCCAGGAAATTTCCACATTCGGCTGCGGCCGATCGGCGAGGGCCTTTTCCAGCCGCCGCTTCCCGATGAAGCACCAAGGGCAGATGGTGTCCGAGATGATGTCGATTTTCATGTCCGCCTCATAACGCTGTGCGGTCCAGTGTGGACCAGAACGGCGTGCGCCCGCAAACACGATTTGGCGAGCGGGTGGCCTCAGACGGTTTTCAGGTAGTGGATCGAGAACAGGTTTCCGGCGTCGCACCATGCGGCGGCGGGGATGAATCCCGCCTCGCTCGCCATGCGGCGGAAGCCATCGATCGTGTATTTGTGGGAGTTTTCCGTATGCATCGTTTCGCCGGCGGCGATGCGGAAATGTCGGCCGCCGACCGTGACCTGCTGGTCGCGGTCGCTGACGAGATGCATCTCGACCCGGGAAAACTCGTCGTTGTAGATCGCGCGATGGGTAAAGCCGCCGAGGTCGAAATTTGCGCCGAGCTCACGATTGGCCCGCGCCAGGATGTTCTTGTTGAACGCGGCGGTCACGCCTTCGGCGTCGTCGTAGGCGGGGATCAGGATCGATACGTGCTTCTGCAGATCCAGCCCGATGACGAGATCGCCGCGGCCCTCGCGGAGCATGTCGGCCGTGCGCCGCAGGAACCGGGTCGCCTGCTCGGCGCCGAAATTGCCCAGCGACGAGCCGGGAAAGAAGGCCACCGGCCGCGCGTCCGGATGGCGCTCGGGGCGGGGGAGCTCCAGCGGCTTGCTGTAATCGGCGCAGACCGCGTGGACCTCGATTTCCGGGTGCGCCGCGGCCAGGGCTTCGGTCGATTTCAGCAGGTGTTCCCGGGAAATGTCGACGGCGGTATAGGCTTCCGGCGACTCCATCGCATCCAGCAGGATGCGGACCTTGATCGACGATCCGCTGCCGAACTCGATCAGATGGCATCGCGGCCCGGCCAGCGCGGCGATGTCCGGCGCGCGGGTCTCCAGCAGGGCCAGCTCGGTGCGGGTCGGATAATATTCCTCCAGCTCGCATATCCGGTCGAACAGTGCGGAGCCGGCCTCGTCGTAGAAAAACTTGCAGGGCAGGGTTTTTTGCGGCTTCGACAGCCCGGCTATGACCGCCGCCTCGAAATCCTCGGGCTCCGGCTCGTAGTCGTGAAAGGCGGCGAGTGCCTCTGGTGCTGTTGCCATGCCCGGAGCTTACCCTGTCGTTACGCCGGACGAACCCCGCAACCGGGCGGCGTCCCGTCTCTACGATCAAGGCAAAAGCTAGTGTGAGTGGCGGAACGGCACAAGCCCGGCATGGAAAATTCTCGCAAGGCGGCTGCTTCAGGCAGTCAGAAGCTGTCGTAGCGCAGATATTCCGACCAGGTGGTCTCGAGACGGCGCAGCGCGCGCAGCGCCGTCTCGATCTCGGCGGCGCCGTCGGCGTCGTCGACCATCGCTTTCGCGTGGGTCGCCTCGGCTTCCGCGACATTGTCGCAGAGTTCCTTGCCCTTCTTGGTCAGGCGGACGCGGACGGAGCGCTTGTCGTGGGGCGAGCGTTCCTGCTCGATCAGCCCGAAATCGGCGAGCTGCTTGATGTTGTAGGAGGCGTTGGAACCGAGATAATAGCCCCGCTCGACCAGATCGCGGACGGTGATCGCCCGATCCTGGATCTTGGTCAGCATCAGCACCTGGGCGGCGCTGACGCCCTCCACGCCAAGCCGGTCCAGCTCATAGCGCAGCATGTCGAGATGGCGGCGGTGCAGCCGCTCGATCATGCGGGTCATCTGGACATAGTTGTCCGTGGCTTCTGTGTCGTTCATAAGCGTATCCATAGGGCCCTTGTAACAAAGGACCTTTAAAGAACGTTAAACGCCGGCGATTCAGTTCAGGTTGGCCAGCGATGCGAAACGCGGCCGGAAGAAGGCGCGGTGATAGAGCTCGCCGGCTGTGGTCACGCCGCCGAGCACCCAGGGAACGTATGCGTAGACCACCTCGGCGACGATGACGGTCTCACCTTCCTCCAGCGTCAGTCCCGGCGGCAGCGCGGCGGACCCTCCGGCCGGGCCGACCCGGCTGCTCGCGGCCAGCCCGCCGCCGCCGCTGCGCTGCCAGTTGATCTGGGGGTTGAGCCCGCTGTCCGTTCCGACCGAGCTGACGATCACGATGCCGGCGCCGGGCAGGTCGAAGGGCATGGCGACATGCCTCGCCGCATCGAACAGGGAATCGACGTCCGCAGCGGTCAGCGTCTCCGCCTGGGCGACCAGATCGCCGACCGTGCCGGCGACGCGGTCCAGCTTCTGGTGCAGCAGCACGTAGCGGCTGACCTCCAGTCCGCCCAGCGTCAGCAGGGTCAGCACCGGCATCGCCATCGCCAGCTCGACCATCAGGTTGCCCCGGCGGTCGCCGATCAGGCGGCGGATGAGACCGGTCATGAACCGGATCCCTGGGGCGGCAGCACGTTGTACGGCTCGTTGCGTACCGCGACGCTGGCGCTGAGGCGAAGCTTGCCGTTCTCGGGCGCGAAGGCCGTGAACATGGGCGTCAGCAGCGCCCAGTCGAACGCCACGGTGTAGAGCACCACGTCGCCCGGCCCGCCCGTTCCGGCGGCGCCCATGTCTGCGTCCCACTGGCCGTTGCCGTTGATGTCGTTGAACGCTTCGCCGGCGTCGTACTGGCCGTTGGCGGGCGCAGCATCGGTGAAGGGCTCCGGCTTTCCCACGTCGCCGAAGGCGGGGTAGACCTTGTAGCCCACCGTCAGCCCGGCGGCCTCGACCAGGCCGATCGTGTGGTCCAGCAGGATCTCAGCGATCTTCTGTTCGCGGCTGATGCCGGCGGGAATGGCACCGGTGATTCCGAACCGCGACGCCTCGCGCAGCGCGCCTTCGGCCAAAGAGGTGACGAACATTACCATCGCCAGCTCGATCGCCGCTGCCACGGCGGCGATGACGGCGGGCGCCGCGAAGGCGAATTCCAGCGCGGTCACGCCCTGTCGGCAGGACCCGAGCCGTCGCCAAAAGGCAGGCATTTCAAGCGGCTCCGTCATCGGGTTTACGTTCCGCTAACTCTACGCGCGTAGGCTCCGCCACCCAACGGCACGCAAGCGCCGGACAGCAGGACGCGGATATGGCCCGAATAGTCTCTCTCGCCCTTGCGGCGGCGTTGCTCGCCAGCTGCGCGGGCGATCCGTTCACCGCCTCGATCGATCCGAACCGGCCGCCGCGCGCCAACGAGAACCCGCGCGCGCCGCAGGCCGAAGCCGTCGTACGCGTGGCCGATTCCACGGCGGCCGCACGCGATTTTGCCACGGCGGCGAGCCTTTACCGCCGCGCCCATGCCATCGATGCAGGAAATTTCCATGCGGCTGCCGGGCTCGGCCATTCTCTGGCGCGGCTCGGCGCGCACGAGGAAGCGGCGGCCGCATACCGCGCCGCGGTCCGGCTGAACGGCGAGGACGGGGACGCGCTGCGCGGGCTCGGCAATGCGCTGATCGCTATGGGTCAGCCGGCGCAGGCGCTGCCGCACCTGAACAAGGCGCTGCGGTTGCGCGAGGATGCCGGCATCTACGGCTCGCTCGGCGTCGCCCACGACCGTCTGGCCGACCACGGCGCCGCGCAGGCTTATTACCGCACCGGGCTCGATGTCGCCCCGGATGACCTGACGCTGACGAGCAACCTGGCGCTGTCGCTCAGCCTCTCGGGCCGTCATGCCGATGCCATCGGCGCCATGCGCCGCGCGGCGGCCCTGCCCGGGGCGGGGCTGCGCCACTACATGAACCTGGCTCTGGTGCTGGGCCTTGCCGGCGAGATCGAGGCTGCGGCCGAGATCGCGCGCGCCCATATGGACGCCGGCGCCGCGGAGGCCAGCGTGGCCTATTACGAACGGCTGCGCGCCGGCGGCGACGCGAGCGCCATCGCGGAAGCCCTGGGCATTCACTACGCGGTCCGCTGAACCCGGGTTGCCGGTTCTCATATCCGCCCCAGCAGGTCGATGATCCGGATGATCGCCGGGCCGATCAGGACGATGAACAGCGGTGGCAGGATGAAGGCGATCATAGGAACCGTCAGGGTCGCCGGCAGACGCGCCGCCTTGGCCTCCGCCTTCATCATGCGGTCGTTACGGTATTCGGCCGCCAGCACGCGCAGGGACTGGGACAGCGGGGTCCCGTATTTCTCGGTCTGGGCGAGGGTCTGAACCACGCTGCGGATCGAGGGCAGCCCGCAGCGCAGATCGAGGTTGTCCAGCGCCGTCCGCCGGTCGGGCAGCAATCCGAGTTCGAGCCCGGTCAGCGCCAGTTCCTCCGCCAGCGTGGGGCAGGACCGGGAGAGCTCTTCCGAGACCCGCCTGATCGCGCCGTCCAGGCTCTGACCCGCCTCGGCGCAGATCACCAGCAGGTCCAGCGCGTCCGGAACGCCCTTCTGCAGAAGCTGACGCCGCTTGGAGATGGCATTGCGCAGCCACAGGTCGGGCGCGTAGGCGCCGGCGATCACTGCCAGCAGGGCCACGCAGAGCTGCGCCCCGGCACCGGTGACCAGCGGCTTGCCGGTGAGCAGCAGCAGCATGGCCGCCCCGCCGAAGGCGAAGGGCAGGCACAGCTTCGCGATGAACCAGAGCACGACCGCGTCGCGCCCGCGATGCCCGGCCTGGCTCAGCTTCTCGGCGGCCTTGTCGGCCTGATGCGTGCGCGACAGCTTCAGCGCGCCGACGATGCGCCTTGCCTGTCCCAGCCCGGCCTCGCGGCGGCGCCGCGTCGGCGCGGCAGCCTGGGCGCGCAGCGCCACACCGCGCGAACGAATGCCCTTCAGCCGCCGTGCGAACGGGTCGCGCACCAGCAGGGCGCGCCACAGCACGAAGATCGAGAACAGGAGAGAGGACGGCACCAGGACGACGATCAGCGGTTCCTGCAAGGCCTGAATCTCGGAGAGGTTCATATCTCGAACCTCACCATCTTCGCCATGACGGCGACGCCGACGACGAGACTGCCGAGTCCCGCCGCGATCATCATGATGCCGCGCGGATCGGTGAACAGGGTGAAGACGTAACCGGGATTCAGCAGGGCCATGATCGCGAACATCAGGAACGGCAGCGAGCCGAGGATCAGTGCGCTCGCCCGCGCTTCCGACGACATCGCCTTGATCTTGAGCTGCATCTGCCGGCGGCGGCGCAGCAGGTCGGACAGGTTCTCCAGTGTTTCGGCCAGGTTGCCGCCGGTCTCGCGCTGCACCGAAAGGCTGACGACGAAGAACCGGAACTCGGGCGTGTCCACCCGCTCGGCCGCTGCCCAGAGCGCGTCTTCCAGCGCCTGGCCGATGCGGACGCGCTCCGCCACCGTGCGGAACTCGGCGGCTACGGGATCGCGCATCTCGGCGCCGACCGCGCGAATGGATTCCGGCACCGGGAGCCCGGATTTCACGCCACGCACGATCAGGTCGATGGCGTCGGGGAACTGGGCGGTGAAGAGCTTCAGCCGCCGCGCGATCAGCCTGTTCACGACCAGATGCGGCAGCAGCAGCGCCTCCGCCGCGCCGGCGAGGATGGCGATGCGCGGCGGTATTCCGCCCCAGTGCGCGCCGGCATAGGCGAGGATAGCCCACAGCACGGCGCAGCCGAGCACATACTCGCCGAGTCCGATCTTCAGCCCGGTGCGCGCCAGCCGGGCGCGAAGCGCGGCGGGGCGGGGCAGCCAGCGCCTGATAGCTTCGTCCAGCCCCGGGATGACGCTGCGGCGCTCGACGATGCGCAGGCTGGGAGCGCCGTGGCGGTCGACCGGCGCTGTCTTGTCCCGGCCGACCCGGGACAGCCTGCGACCCAGCCGCGAACGGCGGCGGCCGCTCGCAAGACGGGTGAGGAGTCCCAGAAGCAGCCCCGCGGCGATCGCCGCGGCGAACGAGACCAGCGTGGTGAACGGGATCACGACGGCTGCACCGCCTGAAGCAGCGCCCGCTCGAGGCCGAAATAGGCGGCCTTGGGCGCGAAGGCGGGCCGCAGCCCGGCCGGCTCGAACGTGCCGCGGAGGGTGCCGCCCGCTTCCTCGCCCTCGAAGCGATAGGAGAACAGCTCCTGGGTGACGATCACGTCGTCTTCCATCCCGGTCACCTCGGTCACCGAGACGACGCGTCGTATCCCGTCGCGCATGCGGCTGACCTGCACGATCAGGTCCAGCGCCGCCGCGATCTGGGTGCGCACCGCCTTGGTCGGGAGGTTGATGCCGGCCATGCCGATCATGTTCTCCAGCCGGGTCAGCGCCTCGCGCGGGCGGTTCGCATGCACGGTGCACATGGAGCCTTCGTGACCGGTATTCATGGCCTGGAGCATGTCCACCGCCTCGCTGCCGCGCACCTCGCCCAGGATGATGCGGTCGGGTCGCATGCGCAGCGCATTCTTAAGCAGGTCGCGCATCGTGATCTCGCCGTCGCCTTCGAGGTTCGCGACGCGGGTCTCGAGCCGCACGACGTGGGGCTGCTGAAGCTGCAGCTCGGCGGCGTCCTCGATGGTGACGATGCGCTCGCCGGGATCGATGAGCTGCGACAGCGCATTCAGCAGGGTCGTCTTGCCAGAGCCCGTGCCGCCGGAGATCAGGATGTTCAACTGGCTTCGCGCGGCGATCTTGAGCACCGAGGCCATCGACGGCGACAGGTTCTGCTGGCGCGCCATGACGTCCAGCGTGATCGACTGCTTGGCGAACTTGCGGATGGAGATCGACGGGCCGTCGATGGCCAGCGGGGGTATGACGATGTTGACGCGGCTTCCGTCGGCGAGGCGCGCGTCCACCATCGGCGACGATTCGTCGATGCGGCGGCCGATCCGGGTGACGATCCGCGTGGCCACGTTCAGCACGTGTCGGTCGTCGCGGAACCGCACGCTGGTCATTTCCAGCTTGCCCTTGCGCTCGACATAGACCTGGTGCGGTCCGTTCACCATGATGTCGGTCACGCTGTCGTCGGCCAGAAGGGGTTCCAGCGGGCCGAGCCCGAGCATGTCGTTGATCAGCCGCGTGACGAGATCGCGCTGTTCGGCGAGGTTCAGCCGCAGGCGCTCCTCGAACAGAATCTCGGCGACGATCTCGCCCACCTGACGCGCCAGCTCCGGGCGCTCCATGGAGGACGCGGCGGAAATGTCGATGCGTTCCATCAGGACCGGCAGCACACGCTCCTTCGCTCGGTCGATCGGGCTGACGGTTGCGTTCCCGTTCGTCATCTCCGCCAGCAGGCAGGCGTCGTCGTAAGGATTGTTCTGCCTCAGCACCAGGGGAAGCCCTTCGGCCTCGAAGGCATCCGCGAGACGTTCGGCCTGCTCGGCGGCTTCCGGCAGGATGCGGTTCGGTTCGTCAGGTCCTTCCTCGAGGAGCTCGTTGACCAGCCGGGTGACGAGGTCGCGGGTCTCGATGCGCATCAGGGCCAGGTTCTCGCGGTCTTGCGCCTCGTCGACGATGCTGCGGACGGCGCTGGCGATATCGCGGCGCGGCAGCCGGCTCGCGGCTGCCGGATCGAGGCGGTCGCGCACCATCGGCGCGCAGACATCGTAAAGCCGCACGGCGCCGCTTACCGGCGCGGCATCGCGGCGGCGCCCAACGCGGGCGAGGCGCGGGTCAGTTTCGACGGAACGCATGGTGAATAAGGCCTTTGAGGGTTTTGCGGCGGCTTTCCGGATGAAGGCCGGTCAGAGCCTCGGCGGCGACGCCGATGGCGCGGGCGAGCGGCGCGTTCGCCGCTATTTCCGCGAGCGCCTTGCCGTCGCGCCCGGCGAGCGCCAGCGATTTGGCGTCCCACGGGAGGGCGTGGGCGATACGGCGGCCGACGCCGCGCTCGAATTCGGGGGCGGCGATCTCTCCCTTGCCGCGCTCGACCTGCTTGCCGGCAATCAGGGCGATGGCGTCATCCTCCAATGCGTCGGACAGGCGTTCGCACATGCGCACGGTGTCCCGAATGCCGGCCAGCGACAGCTCGGTGACGATGGCGACGGTGTCGGCCCGGCGCAGAATGGCGGGATCCGCCGCGGCCGTATGGCGCGGCACGTCGAGCACCACGGTGTCTATGCCTTCCGCCGTCCCGGCGATTTCCTCGACCAGCCGGTCGATGGCGCGCGCGGTGACGGCGACGGGACGGTCCAGCGGCTCTTCCGCGCCCAGCACCCAGAGCCCGTCCCGCGCCGGCACCAGGGCGCCGGCGATGAACAGGCTGTCGATGCGGTCCGGGTTCTCGAGAATCTCGCGCATCCCGTTGCTGGGATCGAGGTCCAGCGAGAGAGACGAGCGGCCGAACTGCACGTCGAGATCGACCAGAGCGACCCGGCGGCCGCAACTCGCCGCCAGATGCCAGGCGGCGTTCACCGCGAAGGTGCTCGCACCCGCGCCGCTGGCCGCGCCGGTGACAGCGAGCACCCGGGTCTGGTCCGACGGCGTTTCCGGTGCGGAGGGTATGCGGCGCGCGGCCGAATCCAGCGCCGCGCCCAGCGCATCGGCGGTCAGCGGGAGGACGAGGTAATCCGCCGCCCCCGCCGCGGTGAGGCCGCGATAGAGTGCCACGTCGTTTGCCGTACCCAGCGCGATGATCCGGGTCGCCTTGCCGCAGCGTTCGGACAGCGCACGAATGTCGCCGGCAGGATCGGGGGATGCGGCGATGCCGACGATCAGAACCTCGGGAGGGCCGTTGCGTTCCAGCCGGTCGAAGGCCGTATTCATGCCGCCGGAGGAGATCAGCGGCGCGCCGGTGCGGGGCGGAGCGGCGGCGCGGACCGCTTCGGCCCCGTCCGGATCGTCCAGACAGGCCCAGACCGCGGCGTCGCGCGAGGCGCCGAGCGCCGGTTCGGCGATGGCGAGCGCAGCCGTCATTGTCCCGCTCCCTTGACGCCGCTCTGTATGACCAGCGGGGTGAGCGCGGGGGTCGCCTCCTGGGCCTCGCCCTTGCGGTAGGCCTCGATGCCGCCGGCGAGAGCCTCGCCGTCCGCCGGGCCGGGCGCGCGTCCGTGCACCAGCGTGCCGGGGTCGACGACCATCCGGACGAGGTTGGTAGCCGTGGCGCAGCCGAAATTGGAGGAGGCGACGTTTGCCGAGTCGCCGTCGGCGGGCTTCGACCAGTCCGGACAGCGCGGCGCGCTGGCGACATAACGGCCGACCGTGACCGTCACGCCGCCTGCGGCTGGGCCGTCGGCCGCCGGTGCCAGGACCGGAGCCAGCCCCGCGTTGCGCAGCCGCGCCAGAACCGAGGTCTCGCGCCGGATGGCCAGGCGCGTATCCGTATCACGGGTGCCCTGCACCGTGACGCGGGTCGACGGGGCCGCGGAGTCAGCCAGGCGTCGGATGAAACGTGCCAGCCGTGCCGCCTCGTCCTCTGTCATTCCCGGCGCGCCGGGATCGAAGGCGACGCGATGATGAAACGTCACCCAGTCGACGCGCGGCGATTTCGGCGACTCGGCCGGTGTCCAGTGCTCCGTTGCCGGGGCGCAGGCGCCCAGCCCGATTATGGCAGCGGCGAGCATGGTCAGCCGCCGCTTTACGCGGCGACCGCGGTTGCGAACGAAGATGCGCTTTCTTTCTCGCATGGCTTTTCTTCCTTCCTGGGATCGCATCAGTCGAGGATGAATCCGGCGACGCCGGGCGGCGCGCGGCGGCCTCGTGCGGCGGTCGGCTTGTATTCGCGGCCGTGCAGGACGCGGTCGGTGTCGGACGGCGGCACCAGCCCGTCGGTCGGCGCGGCCAGCATCGACGCGCTGACCGGGCGCACGATGTAGGGGGTGACGATGATGACCAGCTCGGTTTCCTCGCGCCGGAAGCTGTCGGACCGGAACAGCGTGCCCAGAACCGGTACGTCGCCAAGACCGGGAAATTTGCGGATGTCGTGGGTCATGTTGTTCTGCAGCAGGCCGGCGATGGCGAAGCTCTGCCCGCCGCCCAGCTCGACCGTCGTCTCGGCGCGCCGCGTGGTGAGGGAGGGGACGGTAAAGCCCTGGAGCTCGACAGCACCGGTGTTGGACAGCTGGCTGACTTCGGGCTTCACCTTCAGGCTGATGCGGTCCCGCCCGACGATGGTCGGCGTGAAGGCCAGCGAGACGCCGAACTCCTTGAACTGGATGATGATGCGATCCTCGCCTTCCGGCACCAGCATGGGGAACTCGCCGCCGGCGAGGAAGGTCGCGGTCTTGCCGGAAAGGGCGGTCAGGTTGGGTTCGGCAAGAATCTTGATCATGCCTTCGTTGTCGAGCGCGTCGATCAGCCCGTTGATGTCCCAGTTGCCGCGCGCGATCTGCCCGAACAGGCTGTCGGTGCCGTTGTTCCGCACCAGAACGCCGCCCGCCGTCGCGACGGGGTTGACGCCGGTCGCCAGACCGAAGGCGAAGCGGCTGGTGCTGAAGACGGCGTCCCAGTTGATGCCGAACTGCTTGAGCACGTCGCGCGACACCTCCGCCACGCGGACGCGGAGATGCACCTGCGAGGGAGCTGCGACGCCGAGATTCATGACCAGACGGTTCTTGTCGACGACCATGTGCGTGGCGACCCGCCGCACCGTCTCGGCGTCGGTTGCCGTCTGGACGGTGCCGCTGACCACCAGCGAGGAATCGATCGACCGCATGCTGAGAGCGGCGTCCGGCAGCAGCGACGCCAGCGCGGCGCTGAGACGGGTGAGGTTGTGGCTGACCGCGATCGGCCGCGAGGCCAGAATCCTGTCGTTGGCGTCCACGGCGAACAGTGTGGTCTCACCCGGCTGCTTGCCGTGGACATAGACCAGCCGCGGCGACTTCACCTGCACGTCGGCGATCTCCGGGTCGGCGATGAAGACGGTCGTTGCCGCGCTGTCCAGCCGCAGCAGCACGCCCTTGCCGGCCTCGATCGCCATGGACTCGTCGGTCGGCGCGACGACCTCCGATGCGCGAGCGGGCAGAGCGTTGGCTGCTGAAGCCAGCGCTGCGGCAAGGAAGACGGCGCGGAACATCATTTGAGCGCTCCCAGAAGGCCGCCGCTGCGGGCGGATTGTCCGCGCAGGACCTGGACGACCTGTTCCGTGCTCTGCTGCGGGCGGCGCAGCATCCGGCTGATGTCGGTATCGCGGGTGAGGGTCATGGCGGCCGCTTGCGGCGCCGCGCCATCCACGACGAGGCTGCGCAGGCTGAGCGATATCTTGCCGAGCTCCACCGCCAGCGCGACCACTTCCGCCTGGCGGGAGGTAACCTCCAGCGTGGCGGTCTTGGCCACCATCGCCTGGCCCTTCTCGTCATGGGTCTTCTGGCCGATGGCGATGACCCGCAGGTCGCTCAGAACCGTTTCGGAGCCGCGGCGCAGCACGCGCTCGTTCTCGGCACCGACCTTCTCGTTCATCTGGTGGGTAACGATCAGGTCGACGCGGTCGCCTGGCAGCACCAGCCCCGACACACCGGTGTCGGCCTTGAGCGGCACGGAAACGGCGCGCATGCCCGGCGTCAGCACGGCGGCGAGAAACCCGCCCTCGCCGGGCTTCACCACGCGTTCGGCGGTCAGCGGTTCGCCGGTGGCGAGGCCGCGGCGGACGACGCTGCCGGTGAAATCGGCGGGTGTCTTGCTGCCTTTGAGCGCGTAGGCGGGGATCAGCCCGCCGCGCGGCCAGGCGCGCCACTCAAGATGGCCGGGCTGCAGGATGGTGCCCGCGCCGAGCGGCTTCCTGGCTACCAGGATTTCGAGCTCGGGGGCGGCGGCCGGCGCAGGCTGTCCCGCCATGTGCGCGCGCTGCCGATCCAGCCAGCCGTTGACCAGCCACCCGGTAAGGGCGGCGCAGGACAGCGCGGCGACGGCAAGAAGAAGGGTACGGAAGTTCATGATCTGTTGTCCGGGTCAGCCGATTTGCATCAGCGCGGCGACGATCAGGCCGCCCGCTGCGATCGCAGCGCCGTAAGGAAGCGCGGCAGGGGCGGCCTGTGCGCCGTTCGCGGCGGCCAGCCGGCGGCGCAGGATATGACCGGCGGCGAGAATGCCGCCCGCCAGCGCGGTGCCGGCGAGAAAGACGAAGCCGAAGGCGGGCGACGCCCACAGCATGGCGGCGGCCATCAGCTTGACGTCGCCGCCGCCCATCCAGCCGCGCGAAAAGAAGACCGCGCCGATTGCGAAGACCAGCACCGCGGAAAGGACAGCCTGCATCCAGTCCACGCCCTGCGGAGCGGTCAGCACGAAGGCGGGGTAGAGCAGGACCACGGCCGCGGGAAGCCGGTTGGGAATGGTGTAGCTGCGGCAGTCGGTTATGCCCGCCCAGCAAACGATGCCGGCGAAGGTGGCGATGAGCCCGGAATGGGTAAATGCGGTAAGGGGGTCCATGGAAATATCCGTTCGCGGAACCGACAGGCTTCTGCTTTCGTCCCGCCGCCGGAGGGCGAACGGGCGGCCCCAGCCGCGTCGTCCGTTCGCCCTCCGGTTTCCCCCCGTTGGCGGAGCGCCGGATCAGGGAGTGCCGACGGCGGTGTCGAGCTTGCCGGACACGGTGGTGAACATGTTCTCGAGCGAGGTGCCCATGTTCTCGAGCGCCACGACGGCGGCGACCGACACAAGGGCGGCGATCAGGCCGTACTCGATGGCGGTGGCGCCGGATTCGTCATTCATAAGGGTCTTGAAGAAGCTAAGCATCGTCTGTCTCCGTTTATCGGGATCAACGGCGCCAATATTAGGTTGAAGATTTAACAACAGATTAAAGCAGAAAACTAACGTTCCCAATTTTATTGATAAATAAAGCGGATCTACAAAATAGACAAGGCATGTTGCCGATATTTATTGCATACTATGAATGATTATTATGTTAGTTTTATATCAAAAATTCCATAAAATACACGATAAAATTACATGCAATATACGATTAAGTAGTGATAACAAGATAACGGCGCTTAACGAGTCGTTATACCGGATAAGATAATATTCGATCCAACGTTACTCGTCGGAGGGTCGAATGGAACGTTTGCGCAGGCTGCTGACGGCCGGTCTCGCCGTGGACAATTCAGGAGCGGTGGCCGTCTTCCTGGCTGCGGGGATTGTTGCCATCGTGGGCTTTGCCGGTCTGGCGACCGATGCGGCGCGCGGCTATATGGTCAAGGCGCGGCTGTCGCAGGCGCTGGATGCGGCGGCCCTGGCCGGGGGCAAGGTGATGTTCCAGCCCGGCCGCGACGACGACATCCGCATGTTCTTCGAAGCCAATTTTCCGGCGGGCTTCATGGATGCGTCCATAGCGGGCCCGTCTATCGTGCCTGACGCCGCCGGCGAGAAGATCAGGGTGTCCGCGAGCGCGGTGATCCCAACCACCTTTCTGCGCGTGCTCGGCATCGAAACGGTCCGGGTGTCTTCCGAGACCGAGGTCACGCGGCAGATGCAGATGCTTGACGTAGTCCTGGCGATAGACATGTCCGGCTCGATGACAAGCTCGGCCGGGGGCGGGCAGACGCGGATTCAGGCCGCGCGAGCGGCGGCGGTCGAGCTTGTCGAAATATTGTTCGGCGCCGATGCGAACAAGGACCTGCTCAAGATCGGGGTGGTCCCGTGGAACGCGAAGGTCAGGGTGATGCTGAACGGGGTCGCGTACGATGCGGACGGCACGACACCGCAGGCCGTGCCGACCTTCACCAACCCGCTGACGGGTGCCTCGCAGAGCCAGGTTTTCTTCGCCAACAACACGCCGGTCCCCTTGTTCTCGGCGCCGCCGCAGAACTGGCGGGGGTGCGTCTATTCGCGCTATCTCAACAACGGCATCGACACCGACGATGCCGACGACCGCTATGCCGAATATACCGGCGTCAGCGGCGACTGGATGGCGTGGGAGCCCGTGGGACCGGAGGGCGAGCCGGTGTCCGGCGGGACCTGCTCGCTGGCCGTGTGGGGCAGCGAATGCACCCCGTGCCTGAATCGCGGCATTACGCCCCTGACAAAGATCAAGCAGGCGGTGCTCGACGCGGTCGGCGAGCTGACCAATCCGAACGGCAACACCAATATTCCCCAGGGGCTCGGCTGGGCCTGGCGCGTGCTGATGCCGCAGCCGCCGTTCACCGAGGCGGAGCTGAACCCGGAGGGCGAACGCCAGCAGGCCATCGTGCTGCTCACCGACGGCGAGAATTACGGCGGGTCCGGCGACGGCTACAAGGGGGTCTGGGGCGTCGGCAGCGCCGCCCGCGACGAGATGAACGACCGTCTGCGCGCGCTGGCCGCTGCGATCAAGGCGTCGGGCGTGATCATCTACACCATCCAGTTCGCCAATTCGGGGGGCCCGCTGCAGTCGCTGATGCGCGAGATCGCGACCGGCCCGGACTCGCCCTATTACCACTATGCGCCGGACGGAGACGCGCTGCGCGCGGTGTTCCGCGAGGTGGCCAACAACCTTTCGGAGCTGCGGCTGTCCGATTAGTCGTCCTCCCGGCATCTGTGATAGCGTTTCCGCAGGCCGGAAGCGTGGAGGCGAGAGGCGATGGGCGTATCGGAAGCGGCAGTCGGGCGGGGCAGCTGAGATGGAGCCCTCGCCCTACGGTCCCTTTCCCTACAGCGCGATCATCGACCGCGACGCGCTGTCATGGCCGGACGGCGCCCATGTCGCGCTTCTGGTCGTGCCGAATATCGAGTTCTTTCCGCTGAACGTTCCGATCCCCGGCGGGACGCCGGGCGTGCCCGACGTTTCCGCCTGGGGCCGGCGCGATTACGGGAACCGTGTCGGCGTCTTCCGCATGATGGACGCGATGGCCGGTCATGGCGTACGGGGCACGGTCGCGCTCAACAGTCTCGTGTGCGATTACGCGCCGCGGGTGGTGGAACGCTGCCTGGAGCTGGGCTGGGAGCTGATGGGGCATTCGGAGACCAACGCGGTCCGCCTCGGCGATCTGGGCTCGGATGACGAGGCCGCGGCCAGCATCCGCCGCACGCTGGACCGGATCGAGGCCTTTTCCGGCGCGCGCCCGCGGGGTTGGCTTGGCGCGGGACGTCAGCAGACCTGGACGACGCTGGACGTGATCGCCGGCGAGGGCTGTCTCTATACCTTCGACTGGGATAATGACGACCAGCCCGTGCCGATGGAGGCCGGCGGCCGGACGATCGTCTCGATGCCCTACGGCGCGGGGGTGAGCGATCTCCAGTGCTTCAACCGCGACAAGCGTTCGGCGGCGGAATTCGAGGCGGTGGTCCGCGATGCCTTTGATGTGCTCTACCGCGAGGCGGTGGAGTCCGGCTCCGGACGGGTCGTCGCCATTTCGCTGCATCCGTACATTATCGGCTTGCCGCACCGCATCGGCGCTCTGGAGCGCGGACTCGACTACATCTGCGGACATGCGGGCGTCTGGCACGCGACCGGGCTGGAAGTCGCCCGGCATATCCTGGCCGCGGGGCGCTGATTCCGGTCTGGGACGGGGTCTTCATGCGTGACGGCAAGTCGGTGCAAACCGATATTTCCGGCAGCCGCACCGTGATCGGCGTGCCCGGCAAGAAGGGCGATTGCAACGACGGCTGAACCGTCGTCCGAAAGCAGGGGCCGGTCACCGGCCGCGGCGAGGGCGAGGCGTTTAGAGGCGAACCGTTTCGCACCTGAAATGTGTTCATCCGCGAACGCATTATGCGATAATTCCTTATTCCAAAGGGAAACAGGGAGCATATCGTCATGGCTTCACGATTGGTTCAGTTCGGCTTACTCGCCGCGGCGCTGCCGGTTCTGGCAACGCAGGCCGGTGCCCAGAGCGTGGAGGAATTCTACAAGGGCCGGACGGTGACGCTGATGGTCAGTGCCGGCGCCGGCGGCGGCTACGACGCGTACGCCCGCACCGTCGCCCGCCACATCGGCCAGCACATTCCCGGCAAGCCTAATATTATCGTCCAGAACCGGCCGGGCGCGGGCGGGCTGGTAATGGCGAATTTCATGTACAACGCCGCGCCGCAGGACGGTTCGGTCTTCGGCGCCATTCACCGCAACATGGCCACCGATCCGCTGATCGGCGAGAAGGGCAACCGCATCAAGTACGACGCGATGAAATTCCACTGGCTGGGCAGCGCCAACTCCGAGGTGAGCATCTGCGCCAGCCGGGCGGATTCGCCGGTGAAGATGTTCCAGGATGCGATCGACCATCAGCTCATTCTCGGCGCCGAGCCCAACACCGACATCGAGCAGTTTCCGATCGTCATGAACAACCTGATCGGGACCAAGTTCAAGATCGTCACCGGGTATCCCTCGGGCACCGGCGTGAACCTGGCGTTCGAGCGCGGCGAGGTTCAGGGACGCTGCGGCTGGTCGTGGTCGTCCTTCAAGAGCCAGAAGATGAAGTGGGTCAGGGACGGCTTCGCCCATGTCTTCGTCCAGATCGCGCTGAAGAAGCATCCGGACCTGCCCGACACGCCGCTGGTGATGGATTACGTGAAGGACAAGGACACGGTTTCCGCGCTGAAGCTGGTCTTTTCGCGCCAGGAGTTCGGCCGGCCGTATTTCGCACCGCCCGGCCTGCCCAAGGAGCGTGCCGACGCGCTGCGCAGCGCGTTCTGGAAGACGATGAAGGACGATGGCTTCGCGAAGGATATCGAGAAGCAGAAGCTGGAACTCAACCCGATGAACGGGGACGACCTGCAGGCGCTGATCGAGGATCTCTACAAGTCGCCCAAGAACGTGGTCCAGGCGGCCATCCGGGCGACCCATCCGCAGACGAAGCTGGACAAGGCCAAGATCAAGATGGTCACGCACAAGGGGCCCATCACCGAAGTGCTCAAGGGCGGCCGGACCATCGTCTTCGACCATCACGGCGAGAAGATGAAGGCGGGCATTTCCGGCAGCCAGACCAATGTCGTGGTCGGCGGCAAGAAGGCCAAGCGCAGCGCCATCAAGGTGGGGATGAACTGCAGCGTCACCTATCCGGGACCGGGCCAGCGGGCCAAGACGGTCGAATGCGGCATGTAGCACGCACCGGCTGAGACGGGATTGATAAGCCCTGCCGGCGGAGACGCCGGCAGGGCTTTTTTGACAGCATTCGCCGGGGGGCCTACTGTGCGCCGACGAATGCTTCCGCAAGAGGATATGCGGCATGGACGACGAAACGGGGACATCGGCGCAGGGTGCCGAGACCGCGGATGGCGGCGAGCCCGGGCTCGGCCATAACCAGCCGGAGGTGGTCTGGGAGCGCTGGCAGAAGAAGCGCACCTTCGTCAGGGCGCTTGAAGGAACCTACAGCGACCTGCAGCAGGGGCTGATGAGCCAGCAGCGGGTCTACAGCACGCTCGACATGAACTGGAAGGGCGGACCGCAGGCCTACGGCAAGCACGTCATCAACCCGCAGAGCGCCGGTATCGCGCAGAGCATCGAAACCCATGTCCATGCCTATGCGCCCGGCGGCTATGCGCAGAACCACGGTCACATGAACAGCGCCGCGTTCTACGTGCTGCGGGGCGCCGGCTACGACGTCCACGACGGCGAGCGTATGGATTACGAGGCCGGCGACGTGCTGCTGGTCGAGAACGGCTGCGTCCACCAGCATTTCAATGCGTCGGACACCGAAGAACTGGTCGTCGTGGTGATGAAGGCCAAGCCCCTGTTCCTGTTCATGCACATGCTGTTCCAGAAGACGGTCAAGCTGCCGCCGAAGGAACCCGTCGCCGGGATGGATCTCTACAAGCCGCCTGCCGACTGGTGAGGCGGCGCATGGCCGATATGGTTCGGGCGGCGCGTGAAGCGCCGCCCGATTTCGTTTTGCCGCAGGAAGCGGCGGCCGGATCTTACGGGCAGACGATCGACGAGGTGGTCGCGCCCTTGTAGTCGATGGTGCAGGTCATGCCGACCTTCAACGCGCTCCGCTTCGCCGCCTTGCCCGCGACGGTGATCTTGGTGCGGCTGCCGCTGATGCCGGCGCTGCCCGTCTTTCCGCCCGCGTCCCAGTGGATGGTGCGGCCGCCGTTCTCCAGCTTCGTGATCTTGCCGGATACCTTGCCTTCGCTGACGACCGCCTTCGCGACGGAAATCTTGCTCTGGTCCTCGGTCGCCTGCTTCGCCGCCGCCACGATATCGGCGGGCGAGGCGTAGACCTTCTCGATGGCCTTCTGCACCACGGTGCCGGAGATCGGGTTCAGCTCATGACGCATCTTTTTCGCCTCGGCGATGAACTTTGGATCCTTGACGGTGGCGTCGAACGCCGCCTGAAGCGCGGCCACGCGCGCCTTCGGAACGCCGGGGGTCGTGAAATACGGCCGGCCCCAGAGCTGCCGGGCAAAGATGAGCTCCAGTATGTCGCGCTCCCTCTGATTGTCCGCTTTCTCCATCACCAGCGGCACGTTGGGGAGATCCGGATGCTTGTCGGTCGAGAGCTGGACCAGAACGTTGATCTTCTTTTCCTTCAGCCAACTGGCGCGGGTGCCGATCACGGACGACCAGGACCAGCCGCAGCGACCCTGCACCTCGCCCTTCTCGATGGCGAAGTTGATGTCGTTGCCGCCGGGGTAACCGGTGATCAGCTTCAGCTTCGTTCCGAGCAGATTGTTCATCGCGGTCGGGAAGGTGTCCGTGTCAGAGCCCTTCGCCGTGCCGCCGACGATCATGCCGCCGGTTTTCAGATCCTCGAACTTGGTGATGCCGGTGGCGTGCCACGAGGCGCAGACGCTGACCTCGTTGTTGAGGCTGCCGATCCAGTTGAACTTGCGGGGGTCGAACTTGGCCTTCTGGTTTCCGAACAGGGGCTCCATCGGAATGCCGCGCCCGATGGTGGCGACCGTGGTTCCGTCCTTCGGCAGCGTGGTGAAGACCTCGTTGGCCAGGACCAGGCTGCCCGCCCCCGGCCGGTTCTTGGCGACGAAGCTCGGATTGCCCGGAATATGGTTGCCGAGGTGGCGGCTCAGCAGCCGGGCGTAGGTATCGTAGCCCCCGCCGGCGCTGTAGCCGATATACATGGTCATCCGCTTGCCCTTGTAGAAATCCTCCACCTCGTCGGCGAAGGACGGCGCCCCCGCGAGGACGAGGATCGCGCCGGCGCCCGCGACAAGCGCGGTGGCGCGAATATAATGTCTGGTCATCTCTGGCTGCTCCCTGGCTTGAATAGACTTTTCCCGCCGGGTTGCCTGAGCCGCGCGATAAGGCGCGCCTGCGGCAACCCCTCCCGATGCGGGAAAGTCATGATTCAATATCCCAGCGCCGGTTGGAAAACAAGGCGGTCGCGGGGCCCCGCCGGCGCGCCGCGGGCGGTCAGGTCTCGCGTATGGCGGGGCTTCGCCCGGCGGCGCCCTTGACGCCGATGAAGGTCAGGAGGGCGGCGATCATGCTGCCGCCAGCGATCCAGAACACGGCCGCCGGGTGCCCGTTATCCATGAACCACCCGTAGATGAACGGAATCAGCGCCCCGCCGATCATCGAGCCGTTATAGACGAAGGCGAAGACCTTGCCCGTCGACCCCTTCGGGGTGATGGACAGCACGATGAGGTCGCGGGTGGCCTGCACCATGCCCCGGGTGAATCCGCTGAACGCCAGCATTGCGACGATGACGAGCGCGGGCAGGGAGACGGTTCCGATCAGCGCGACAAGGACCGCCGAGGCGCCCAGCCCGAGAATCGCCGTGATGACATGGGTGCCGAACCGGTCGGCGAGGAATCCGCCGGCGAGCAGTCCCAGCGACGCGCCGAGCATGTAGCCGGTCAGCGCGCTGCCGGCGAGGGTGAGCGGGGTGCCGTGCAGTTCGACGATGCCCGCGACGCCATAGGTGCGGAGACCGCCGATCCCGATATTGGAGATCACGTAGAACAGGAAGCAGAACAGGACCGGCCCGGACATCAGCAGGGCGAGGTCCTTCGCGAGCGTCGTGCCCGCGCCGGCGGCGGCAGGAGAGGGAGCCTCGCCGTTTCCCCTCGCTTGCTTCTCGGCGCTCCGCCGGCGTTCGGTCTCGTCGCGCAGGTTGTCGCCCTGCTGGATGACAAGTAAAGCGATCACAACGCCGATACCGCCGATGATGAAGAACACCATCTGCCAGCTCCAGATCGCCGCGATGGCCAGCACCAGAATCGGCGTCAGCGCGTTGCCGAGATTGCCGGTGAAGGCGTGGATGCTGAAGGCGCGCCCCAGCCAGGATTCCCGCACCGAACCGGAGATGATCGCGTAGTTTGCGGGATGATAGACGGCGAAGGCGAGGCCGGAGACCGCGAACAGCCCCATCAGCGCCCAGTAGGAATTGAACGCGCCGGCGGCGATCATGGCGACCGCCTGGATCAGCAGCCCGCCGACCAGTATGCGCCTTGCACCGATACGGTCGACCAGGAAGCCGACCGGGGTCGCCACCGAGGCCGTGGCGACGTGATAGACGGTCATGATCAGCCCAAGCGCGGTGTAGCTGACCTTCAGGTCCGCCACCATGAGAACGAACAGGGGCGGCAGCGCCTGGTAGTAGAGATGGCTCATGAAATGCGCGGTCCCGACCAGGCTCAGGACGCGCAGCGCGGTGGGCGGGGTGGCGGTGATCGAGGCCATGTCAGGCGGCTTTCGCCGCTTCGCCGCCTGCGTCGGGCGCGGCGCGGACGGTGGTGAAGGTAAGCAGCGCGCCGGTGATGAAGATGGCGCTGAGCCAGAAGATCCAGCGGCCGTCGGCGTAGTCCAGCACCCAGCCATAGAGGATGGGGACGAGGCCGCTCGCCAGCATCATGCCGGAGGACAGGAAACCCATCACCTTGCCCATCGAGCCGTCGGGCGTGATCTCGCGCACCAGCAGGTCGCGGGTCGGCATCAGCAGGCCCTGCAGGAAGCCGGACGCCGCCGTGACCGCGATCAGCATGATCGCGCCGAGGGGGAAGGAGCCGATCACCAGCACCGTGGCGCCGGCCGCGACCAGCGTGACGACGGCGGTACTGACGCGCGCGCCAAGCCTGTCCGCGAGTACGCCTCCGGCCAGGACGCCGAGCGCGCTGGCGAGCATGAAGGCGGTGAGCGCAGCGTTGGCGGTCGCCAGCGGGGTGTCGTACAGCACGCCGAGCGTCGCGACATAGAAGCCTTTGATGCCGGAAAATCCTAGTGTCATCATGATGAAGAACAGCAGGCACATGACGATCGGCAGCGAGGTCAGCAGCCGGGCTCCTTCGGCGTGCGACGGCGCGGCGCCGCTTGCCGCCCTGCGGGCCCTTTCGGCGAGCCGGGCGGTGCGAGCGCGCATGTCGTCGTCGAGCAGCGCCCCCTGAAACCAGATGACCCCGGCGAAGGCCATGCCGATGGCGCCCATGATCATCAGTGCGGCCCGCCAGTCCCAGACGACGGCGAGCCCGGCCATCACGACCGGAGCGAGCGCGAAACCGATATTGCCGGAGAACAGGTGCGCCGAGAACGCGCGGCCCAGCCGCTGCCTCGGGATCGCCGCCGCGAGGATGGCGTAGTCGGCGGGGTGGAAAACCGTATTGGCGACGCCGGCGGCGATGTAGAGCCCCATCAGCGCCCAGAACCCGTCGGCCAGGCCCATGCAGGCGATGCACAGCCCTTCGAGGAACAGCCCCACGCTGACGACCAGCCGTCCGCCATACCGGTCGACGAGGAAGCCGACCGGCGTCTGCATGATCCCGGCGGCGAGCGCGAAGCCGCTCATCAGCGCGCCGAGCGCGACGTAGCCGACATCGAGCTCGCTTTTCAGCAGCGGCAGGATCGGGGGCAGCACCAGGAAATAGAAATGGCTCAGCATGTGGCCGAAGCTGATAACTCCGACGATCCTGACGTCACGAACGACGTCCGCCGCGAAACGCGCCATTTGCCTGTGCCCTGAAACTGCAGCCCTGGTGGAAAGCGGCCGGCGAGCGCCTACCGTCCTTTTACGTGGGAACGGCTGGGAAGATACGCCAAAGCAGGCGGGTTGCAAAGCGGCCCGGGCCTCGGCTTGACCGGCCGCGGGGGCTGCGTCATGCTTCCGGACCGGGCGGAAACAACGGGGTTTCGGCATGTTCGACGGCACACCGGACGAAATTTCGGGCCTCGTGCGACCGGGGCAGGTTCATCGGCGCGTCTACACCGATTCGGAGGTGTTCGAGCTCGAGCTGGCGCGCCTGTTCGGCCGGGCCTGGGTCTATGTCGGCCATGAGAGCCAGACGCCGAAGCCGGGCGATTTCATCACCACCGAGATCGGCCGCCAGCCGGTGATCGTGGTGCGGGGCGCGGACGGCGCGATCCGGGTGCTGCTCAACCGCTGCAGTCATCGCGGGGCGAAGGTGGCGAACGAGCCCTGCGGCCATGCGGAGCGGCTGACCTGCCTCTATCACGGTTGGTCCTACGACCTGGACGGCGCGCTGGCGGCGGTGCCGGACTGCCTGGCAGGCTTCGCCCCGGAGCAGACCGGGCCGCAACGCCTGCAGTTCCGCTACCACGTCAGCGAAAGTCCGGTGCCGCAAATCCTCGACGCGGTCTGCCGCGCCGGCCTTTCGGTCGTC
>WHUE01000190.1:0-227 GCA_009377375.1 Alphaproteobacteria bacterium
CCCGGCTGTCGTTGACCGGGCCGACAGGGACGTCCGCCGCGTCGAGCACTTCGATCCAGCGCGCGGCTTCCCGCTCCAGAAAGATCTTCTCCAGGACCGGGAGTAGTGCGTCACGGCGCTCGATCCGGGCGGCGATGCTCGAGAACCGCGCGTCGTCGATCAACTCGGGATGGCCGATCGCCTCGAGGCCTGGCGGAACTGCGGGTTCGTGGTGGCGACGATGAAGA
>WHUE01000190.1:237-919 GCA_009377375.1 Alphaproteobacteria bacterium
ATGCTCCCGTCCGCGCCTTCGAACGCCTGCAACGGCATCCCGCCGAACCCGCCGTTGCGGCGCCTTGGGGGCACCTCGCCGGAGACCAGGTAGTTCTCCGCGTAGTGGGAGATGGCCGCGACGCCGCAGTCGAGCAGCGACACGTCGAGGTGCTGGCCCTTCCCCGTGCCGGTCGCGGTGGCGCAACGCGGCCAGGACTGCGGTGGAGGTGTAAAGCCCGGTGAGGATCTCGATCAGCGACAGACCGACTTCATCGGGCCTGCCCCTGACGTGCCATCCGGCTGCCCCGACACGCTCATTATGCCGCTGACTGCCTGGAGGATCCCGTCGTAGCCGGCGCGACCGCGGTACGGTTCCGTCTGCCCGAACCCGGTGACGGAGCAGTAGACCAGCCGGGGGAACCGCTCGCGGAGGTCGTCGTGGCCGAGCCCGTACTTGGCCAGCACGCCCGGGCGGAAGTTCTCGATGAGGACGTCCGCGCGCCCGACGAGGCCGAGCAGCAGGTCCTTGCCCCGTGCGGTGGAGTCCGGGCGATCGACCGCTTGTTGCGGTTGCAGCTGAGGTAGAACGCCGACATGCCGCTCGCGCGTTCTCGTGGAGGAACTGCGGACCATGCTGCCGCGCGTCGTCCCCGACGACCGGACGCTCCACCTTGATCACCTCGGCACCACGCTCGTCTCCT
>WHUE01000191.1 GCA_009377375.1 Alphaproteobacteria bacterium
TAGAAAAACCGACCCTACCACGGCACGCCTCGGTTTCGTGCGGCGTTCAGCTAGTCATCTGGAACTGAAGTTCATTTCATTATAAGATGTGCTCTTCGCGGTTGGAGGGCACAGATGGCCAATGCATTTGCGACGGGGCGTCCGATTGAGCCTCTGGTTTTGGCGGCAGACGAGCGGGCCTATCTGGAGCGGCAGGTGCGGCGGCATCGCGTGGCTCGTTCGCTATCGGAGCGGTGCCGGATCATTCTGCGCTGTGCCGATGGGTCGCCGAGCAAGGCCGTCGCGGCCGAGCTTGGCGTTCATGAGCACACTGTCGGCAAGTGGCGCCGGCGTTTTCTGAAGGACCGGATTGACGGGCTGTTCGACGAGGCCCGCCCCGGCAGACCGCGCACGATCGACGACGATCAGGTGGCGGCGGTGATCGAGCGGACGTTGCGCACGACGCCCGACGACGCGACGCACTGGTCGATCCGCTCGATGGCGGCAGCGACGGGCTTTTCGCATACGACGATCCGGCGGATGTGGAGCGCCTTTGGCCTGCAGCCGCACCGCAGCCAGACGTTCAAGCTGTCGAGCGACCCGCTGTTCGTCGACAAGGTCCGCGATATTGTCGGGCTCTATCTCTCACCGCCCAACCGGGCGCTGGTCTTAAGCGTCGACGAGAAGTCGCAGATCCAGGCGCTCGACCGCGAGCAGCCGGTCGAGCAGCTCGATGACGGTGACCTCGCGGGCGCCGAGGCGGCGAAACGCCTGCGCCATCTCGACCCCGACCGCGCCGCCGCCGAGGACGAGCAGCCGCTCGGGGACGCGGTGGACCGTGGTGATGTCGCGGTTGTCCCAGGCCCCGACCGCGTCAAGCCCGTCGACCGGTGGGAACGCAGCCCGCGAGCCGGTGGCGAGCACGACCGCCCG
>WHUE01000192.1 GCA_009377375.1 Alphaproteobacteria bacterium
GGAAGACGCGGGCATCGTTCAGGTGCTCCGCCAGCGGCGGCACGTCGGCGCTCAGGCTGCCGAAGACGAAGCCGCGATACGATTCCACCCGCGCCACCTTCGTCAGGTCGAAGCAGGACCGGTCGAACCCGTCCTGCGGGAAGCCCTCCGCCTCGCCCTTGATGCGGATGCAGCGCCCGTCATCGGCGTAGCTCCAGCCGTGGAAGCGGCAGGTGAGGGTGCGGGCGTTGCCCCTCTGGTACGGCGTCAGGATCGCCGCGCGGTGCGAGCAGGCGTTCAGATACGCCCCGATCCCGCCGTCCTTCCGCCGGTTCGCGAAGACCGGCTGGCGGCCGATATGGGTGGCGAAATAGTCGCCGGGATCGGCGATCTGGCTTTCGTGGCAGAGATAGACCCAGTTGTTCTCATAGAACACGTCCATCTCGCGCGCGTAGATGGCCGGGTCCATGTAGATCCGCCGGTCGACGCGGAACACGCCGTCGGCCGCCAGCCGGTCGTCCACCAGCGGCGAAACGTCGAAGCCCCCCTGCGCGGTCATGGGCATCCCCGTGTTGCGATCGGCCGATACCGATGGATAGCACCGCAAGCGACTTCACGCAAAATCTCAGCATCGTTCCACGTGGAACAAAATTAGAACGATTCTTGTCCCCGGGGACCGTGAGGGGGTGTTTTGCCGGTCGCTGCTATCTGTCTTTTCCCATCGTGGTCGGCGAAGCGGGGGCAGGATCAACCCGCCACCTCCAGCCATGGTGCTCCGGTGCTCCGATGCTCGATATGTGCTCCCGGTGCTCCTGGGGTGGAGGGGGCCGGAGGGTAGCCGTTAGCCAAAAATTAGCCCACCCAAATCAGTCTCTGATCAATCTCAAACCCAGTGACCTTCTCTACCCGCCCCCT
>WHUE01000193.1 GCA_009377375.1 Alphaproteobacteria bacterium
ATGCTCGCTTATTCCGATGGCAGCCAGGGCGCGCTTGTCGAACTCGACGGCGACAAGCTCTGGCGTCTTGGCATCCGCAATGTCGACCGGCCGCTTTCTGCCGAAAATGTCGACGTCGATGCCGCGGTGCGGCGGGCCTTGGGTCCGGACGTGCCCTTCGAGATCATCTCAGTGTTGCCCTGGATTTGCCGCAGCGTGGTCGCGGACCATTGGGAACAAGGCCCTGTATTCCTGGCAGGAGATGCTGTGCATCAGCATTCCCCAGCCGGCGGATTCGGCATGAACACGGGAATGGGCGACGCAGTCGATCTTGGCTGGAAGCTCGCCGCCATGGTCGAGGGTTGGGGCGGCGCCAGCCTGCTCGAGTCGTATTCCCTTGAGCGCCG
Source organism: Alphaproteobacteria bacterium (assembly GCA_009377375.1). Taxonomy (GTDB): domain Bacteria; phylum Pseudomonadota; class Alphaproteobacteria; order MPNO01; family UBA2964; genus WHUE01. The sequence goes on from WHUE01000193.1 coordinate 387, forward strand.
ACCTGTAGCGCAGCGCAATGTGGGACTTGCCACGGAAGCAAACGAGGAGGTCTACAATCCCGACCTCGTGCCGCTGATCGAGGATGCCACACCAGAAGGCGAGACCGCTCGCAATGCGTTGGGTGCGGAAATTCTGGAGCGTCGCCGGCGCCAATTCATCTCGGACGGGATTGCGCTCGGTTATTGCTACGACGGCTCTCCCATTGTCTGGGCTGATGGGACGCCCGCACCGGAAGAAGATACCATGCGCTACATTCCGACGAGCCGACCCGGTGCTCGTGCGCCCCACGGCTGGTTGGAGGATGGCAGGTCCACGCTCGACCTGTTCGGGAAGTGTTACGTCTTGCTCGCATTCGACGGCGCAGAGGGAGAAGGCGAGGGGTTGATTGCGGCCGCTAACGAGCAGGGTGTGCCATTGCAGACAGTCGCCATAGGACAGACCGAATTGGCCGATCTTTACAAACGCCGACTCGTTCTGGTGCGTCCGGATGGGCACGTGGCTTGGCGA
>WHUE01000194.1 GCA_009377375.1 Alphaproteobacteria bacterium
CGGTGGAGCGAGGCAAACCCGATGCTGGGGATCTGCGGCTGCCGGCTTGGCATCCTCAAACCCGAGCTCTATCGCACGCAGACCCGCGCCCTGATCGAGGCCGCCGTCGAGGTCAAGCAGGGCGGCGGTGATCCGCGGGTTGAGATCATGATCCCCTTGGTCGCCATGGCTGAGGAGCTGGCGTTGCTGGACCGTTTGGTGCGCGCGGCAGCCGACGAGGTGCTCAAAGCCGCAGGCGTCGACCTCGACTATGAGATCGGGACGATGATCGAAACCCCTCGGGCCGCGTTGACTGCGGGTACGATCGCGCGCACGGCGAGCTTCTTCTCGTTCGGCACCAACGACCTGACGCAGATGACGTTCGGGTTCTCCCGCGATGATGTCGAGGGCCAGCTCATGCCTCCCTACCTGCGCGATGGCCTGCTGGCGGCCGATCCGTTCCAGACGCTCGACGTCGAAGGAGTCGGCCGGTTGCTGCGACTGGCGGTGACGGAAGGCAAGGCAACGCGCGGCAATCTGGAGGTGGGCATCTGCGGCGAGCATGGCGGCGATCCCGAGTCGGTGCGGCTATGCCACGATCTCGGGTTCGACTACGTGTCCTGCTCGCCGCTGCGGATCCCCGTCGCGCGGCTGGCCGCAGCGCACGCCGCGCTGGGCGCCGGCCGGCACGCCGCAGAGGTCTGAGAACGATCACGCTCGGGATACGGGCGACAAGGGTCGTGCAGGAGCGGTGATCATGGCCGCGAACTTCATCGACGATGTGGCACGGCCCGATCTCGGGCCGGTCGACGAGGTGCTGGATCGGCTGGAGTCTCGCGCCAGCACTGGCCTGGCCTCCGGCGAGGCCGCCATCCGGTAGCGTCATGTCGGCCGCAACGAGCTGCCACCAC
>WHUE01000195.1 GCA_009377375.1 Alphaproteobacteria bacterium
AGGAGGTCGTGGTGCGCGCCGCCGCCGCCAGCGCCATCCCGCTGATCTCCGCCGTGGGCCACGAGACCGACACCACGCTGATCGACTTCGCCTCCGACTGCCGCGCGCCGACGCCGACCGCCGCGGCCGAGATGGCGGTGCCCGTGAGGGCGGAGATCGTCGCCAAGGTGATCGACGATTCGCGCCGCATGGTCGCCGCGATGGAGCGCATCTGGGAACAGCGCCGGGTCCATCTTTCGGGGCTCGCGCGCGGCCTGCCGGAGCCCGCGCGGCTGCTGGAACAGGCGAACCAGCGCCTCGACGCCGTGACCGACCGGCTGCCCGGCGCGATGGAACGCTTCGTCGCCCGGCGCGGCGAGCGCATCGCGGCGCTGGCGGGGCAACTGCCGCATCCCAGGGCGGCGATGGCGCAGGCGGAAAAGGACATCGCCGGCTGCGCACGGCAGCTTCGCGCCTGCATGAACGCCTTCCTGCGCCACGAATCGCAGCGCCTCGCCGGGCTCGATTCCGGCGTGCGCCTCGGCAACGCCATGGCCCGTTCGCTGGCGGACGGCGCGGCGCGGCTGGACGGGCTCGGCAAGCTGCTCGAATCCCTCAGCTACCGCCGCGTTCTGGAACGCGGCTTCGCGCTGGTGCGCGACGCCGCCGGGCAGCCGCTGGTCAGCGTTGCCGGGGCGGGGCCGGGCGCCGCCATCGAGATCGAGCTGTCGGACGGCGCGCTCTCCGCCACCGTGACCGGCGCGGCCCCGGCGCCGGGTGCGAAGCCGAAGCCGAAACCGAAACCTCCCGCGCGAAAACCCGCGCCGAAGCCGAAGCCGGGCGGGGACGAACCGCAGGGCACGCTGCTTTGAAACCCGGCTGCGCGGCGGTCCTGATCCTGGTCCTCGCC
>WHUE01000196.1:0-666 GCA_009377375.1 Alphaproteobacteria bacterium
ACGGCAAGCAGGTTCCTGCTCTCGCAGAGGTCAACCTCACGGTCGAAGCGGGGGAGTTCGTCGTACTGCTGGGTCCTAGTGGTTGCGGCAAAAGTACGCTCTTACTAACGATGGGAGGCTTGCTCAAGCCCACCAGCGGCGTCGTCCGCATCGGCGATGAAGAGATCCATCGGCCCTACACCCAGCTGGGCATCGTCTTCCAGGACCCGACCCTGCTCGAATGGCGCACGGCCCTACGGAACATCCTCGTGCAGGCAGAGGTCAGAGGCCTGGACAAGAGCAGAGCACGCGCTCGAGCACTCGATCTCATGAAGGCAACGAAGTTGTTGGGTTTCGAGGACTCCTACCCCTCAGGATTATCTGGTGGGATGAAACAGCGCGTTGCCATCTGTCGAGCCCTACTGCACGATCCCCCGTTGCTGCTGATGGACGAGCCCTTCGCGGCCCTGGACGCCTTGACGCGAGACCAGATGGGCATCGATCTACAGGCGTTGTGGCTCAACGACCGCAAGACGGTGGTCTTCGTAACGCACAGCATCCCGGAGGCAGTGTTCCTCGCCGACCGAGTGATCGTGCTCTCTCCACGTCCCGGCCGAATCCTGGAGGAGGTGACCGTGGACATCCCCAGGCCGCGGAAGCTCGAGGACCAGAAAACACCTGAGTTCC
>WHUE01000196.1:676-885 GCA_009377375.1 Alphaproteobacteria bacterium
ACCGTGTGGAGCGAATCACCGACCTACTGAGGCACGAGGGCGTCTTGCAGGAATGACATGAAGAGTGAGCTCCGAGCGGGAAGCTCGCGCCTCCTGGATCAGTTACCGCAGTCGATTGGACGGATCATGAGAACGATGTCTCGATGAGCAAGGTGCCGGGTGCGCAGTTGCTCCGACCGATCCCGACCGACTCGCGCATCCACGGCTTC
>WHUE01000197.1 GCA_009377375.1 Alphaproteobacteria bacterium
GGCTATCGCCTTTATGTCACTCCGCCGACACGAGAAATCTACACTGAAATTTTTCGGAAATTCGTTCAAGCGAACGGCTTCAAATATGACTCGAACCAGCTCGATTTCATTTTCCATTTGTACGAGGAAGACGGTCGCCCGCTGCGAGGTTGCGAACCTCGGGATCTTATACAGCGCTGTGTCGATCTTTGTAAATACGAGAATCGTCCGAAGGTTCTTAACGAAGATTTGCTGAAACTAGCCTGGAAAAATTACTTCGGAACCCGTCCGACCACGCACTAGTGCCAAACGCTGCGCCGATGGCGGCCGAATCACAGATGAGAGATTCCCGACAGAAGACTTAGACGAGTCAAGCGAGTCGAATTGACAAAGACGAAGCTCAATCCAAAATAACGATCATGGGTGGAGCCGATCGGGATCGAACCGACGACCTCTTGAATGCCATTCGAAACTCGATCGTGACTGAGCCCTAAACGCGTCTACAAAGCCCAGCAAAACCAAGCCCCAAGTGCTGCTGTTAATGGCGGTTCTTGGGGCTTGTTGTTTCTGGTTCACGGACAAAGATCAGCAGGCCTCAGCGTTCGCCGCGAACGATTTCCTGACGTAGCAACGCCAAAGTGTCAGTTTAACGGCAACGTGAAAATGTCAGGGTGAGAGTTGATGGTTATTTCCTGAAGCTTCTTCGGTCAATTAACGACTCACCTGTAACCTCTTTGAGGCTGGTTCAGCTGCTCTGAGCCAATCCATTCCGAAAGCGTCCGGACACATATCGCTGTGGTCAGCAATCCTCGCAATTCTGGATTGGGCGCAGATTGAGGGCCGATGTCACGAGGAGGAACGAGCAAAAATGATGAGCCGGCC
>WHUE01000198.1 GCA_009377375.1 Alphaproteobacteria bacterium
GCCAGAGCGCCGCGTTCAGCGGGTTGCCGAGGCAGGCCACCCCGGCGCCGACCGAAACCTGATCGCCGCGGTTCTCCATCACCATGCCGCAATGGCGCAGGTCGATCTCGTGCAGCCCGACGGGCCGGGTGCCGAGCACGTAGAGCCCGCTCGACGCGTTGTCGGCGATGGTGTCCATGATGTTGATGTCCCACTTGGCGATGCGGGACCCCACCACCTCGATCGCGGGCAGGGCATAGGCGACGCTGTCGATCAGGTCCACCAGGGTCAGCTGCTCGTCGGCCAGGTCGTTGTCCAGCACCAGCGCGATCTCGCCCTCCGCCTTGGGCTGCATGACGCGGGAAACGTCGATCTCGTCGCCGTCCACCACCTCCATGTCGGCATAGAGAATGCCGTAATCCGGCTGGTCGACGCCGAGCTGCCGCTGCACCGATTTCGCGGTCAGCCCGATCTTGCGCCCGACCACGCGCCGACCCTCGCGGACCCAGATGTCGGTGTTGATCTGCTGCACCGCATAGGCCGCGCCGATGCCGATATTGCCCTTGGGCAGGCTGTCGCGCACCGGCTTGCAGGGGCGTCCCTTGCGCGCCGCGTCGCGTATCCGCTTGGCGGCCTTCTTGATGGCATCGTCGCTCATGCGTCTCCCCTACGGATATGGGTATTGACGGCCTTTATAGCGAGGATGCGGGGCCGGGGCCAGCGGGGAGGCTGGAACGGTTATAAATTCGCGGCTGTTCTCAATCCTTTCGTCATGCCCCGGCTTGAGCCTCCGGGCTTCACGCATGTCGAACGGCGCCCGTTTCTCCCTCTCCGCCCCCGGGGGCGGAGAGGGCCGGGGTGAGGTGGGGGATT
>WHUE01000199.1 GCA_009377375.1 Alphaproteobacteria bacterium
TAATCAAAGAGGAATTTGATGGCGAAATCTCAATCAAAAAAAGACAAACCCGTAGAAGGCGCCAACATGCCGATTCCTTATGAAGACGTGCGCGACTGGCTCAATGTCGTGGAGTCCATGGGAGAGTTGAAGCGAATCGACGGGGCCGATTGGAATCTGGAGATGGGCACCCTGGCGGAATTAATCTACCGCGAGCGCTCCGGCACCATTCCCGCTCTTTTGTTCGATCGCATTAAGGGCTATCCGGAAGGATCTCGTATACTTTTCGGACAACACTGTTCCTATCGCCGGCTTGCGCTTGCGGCCGGTTTGCCTATGGACAGCGTCGGTCTCAAGCTTGTCAACCGCTTCAAAGAAAAGCTCAACAGGCTCCAACCGATTCTGCCTCGAATTGTGAAGAAGGGGCCAATCTTGGAAAACCAGATGGCCGGTGATGGGATAGATCTGTTGAAGTTCCCCGTTCCCAAGATCCACGAGCTGGACGGCGGGAGATTCATCGGCACGGCTTGCATCGCGGTAACACGCGACCCGGAAGAAGGCTGGCTCAATCTCGGCACTTATAGGGCGATGGTCCACGACGCGAGATCCGTGGGACTTTTCATGTCGTCCGTAGGCAAGCACGGGCGTGTTCATATGGAAAAATATTTCAGGGCAGACAAACCTTGCCCGGTGATCTTATGCGTTGGCCAAGACCCATTGCTACTTTTGGCTGCCGGCAACCCCATCGAGCTAGGCTACTCTGAGTATAACTACTGCGGCGGGATCAGAGGAAAACCATTCGATCTCGTCGAAGGTGAAGTCACCGGTTTGCCGTTTCCCGCCCAGGCTGAGATCGCCATCGAGGGATT
>WHUE01000019.1:0-48504 GCA_009377375.1 Alphaproteobacteria bacterium
CCGCACCCGCCGCCGAGATCCCGCCCCCCGCGCCGCCGCCTTCCGCCGACGCCGCGCCGACGCCGCCACCGGTGCCCGCCGCGCCCGAGCCGCCGCCGCAGGTGGCCTCCGCGCCGCCGTCCGGGTCGTCCCGGGTGGTGCTGCGCGCCACCTCCAGCGCCTGGGTGGAAGTGCGCGACGGTGCCGGCAAGCGCATCTTCTCCCGCCTCATGCGCAGCGGGGAGACCTTTCCCGTTCCGCAGGGCGAGGGCATGACGCTGACCACCGGCAACGCCGGCGGTCTGGACGTGCTGGTCGACGGCCGCACCCTGCCGCCGCTCGGTCCGACGGGCGGGGTACGCCGGGATGTGGTGCTGGACGCCGGGGCGCTTCTGTCCACCGCGCCCGCGCCCTGACCGGCCCGCCATGGCAGCCTTGCAGCCGGTTCGCGGCACAAGAGACATCCTGCCCGACGAAGCGCGGCAGTTCCGCCACATCGTGGATACCGGCCGCGCCGTCTGCGCGCGCTACGGGTTCGAGGAGGTGGCGACTCCGATCTTCGAATTCTCCGAAGTGTTCCGCCGGACCCTCGGCGACACCTCCGACATCGTCACCAAGGAGATGTACAGCTTCACCGACAAGGGCGGCGACGACGTCACGCTGCGGCCCGAGGGCACGGCCGGGGTCGCCCGCATGCTCATTTCCGGCGGGCTGAGCCAGAACCTGCCGCTGAAGCTGTTCTACAACGGTCCGATGTTCCGCTACGAGCGGCCGCAGAAGGGCCGGTTCCGCCAGTTCCACCAGATCGGTGTGGAGCTTCTCGGCGTGCCCGAACCCGCCGGCGACGTCGAGGCCATCGCGATGGGCGCGGCCGTGCTCGACGCGCTGGGCGTGGCCGGCAATGTCACGCTGGAGCTCAACACCCTGGGCAACGCCGCCAGCCGCGCCGCCTATCGCGACGTTCTGGTGGCGTATTTCACCGTCCATGCCGACGCGCTGTCCGAGGACAGCCGCGCGCGGCTCGCGCGCAACCCGCTGCGCATCCTGGATTCCAAGGAGGAGGGCGACCGGCGGATCGTCGAGGGCGCGCCCGACTTTGCCGACAGCCTGGATGCGGAATCGTCGGAATTCTTCGCCGCCGTGCGCGACGGGCTGGACGCGGTCGGCATCGCCTACGTGCTGAACTCGCGCCTGGTGCGCGGGCTGGACTATTACTGCCATACCGCCTTCGAGTTCACGACCGATGCGCTCGGCGCGCAGGGGACGGTGCTCGCCGGCGGCCGCTACGACGGGCTGGTGGAACAGATGGGCGGGCCGCACACGCCGGGGATCGGATGGGCCGCCGGCATCGAACGGCTGGCGCTGCTGGCGGGCGAGGCGCCGGATGCGCCGCGCCCGATCGCCGTGGTGCCGGTCGGCGGCGATGTCGAGCGCGACGCGCTGACCCTGGCCGAGACGCTGCGCCGCGCCGGGTTCATGGTCGAGCTCGGCTATCGCGGCAATCTGAGCCGGCGGCTCAAGCGCGCCAACCGGCTGCGCGCCCGCGCCGCGCTGATCCTCGGCCCGGAGGAGGTCGCGCGGGGCGCGGTGACGCTCCGCGACCTCGATTCGGGCGACCAGGAAGAGGTGGCGCTCACCGCGTTGACCGAACGGCTTTCCCCTTACCGGTAGCCGGCCATGACCGAAGCCGATGCGAGCCCCCGGCTGCTCGTCGTCGGGGCCAACCACCGTTCATCCTCCGCCGCGCTTCGCGAGCGGCTGTTCGTGGACGCCGCCGGGCAGCACGGCTTTCTCGTGCGGCTCCGCGCGGCCGGTCTCGCCCAGGCGATGCTGCTGGCCACCTGCGACCGCGTGGAGGTCCAGGCCGCCGCCGCCGATCCCCGCGCCGCGGCCGAGACGATCGCCGACGCCCTGGCGGCAGCCGGCGGCGTGGCGCGGGACCAGCTCGACCGCCAGCTCTACCGGCTGGAAGGGCAGGAGGCGCTGCGGCACATCTTCTCGGTCGCGGCATCGCTCGACAGCCTGGTGCCCGGCGAGGCGCAGGTGCTGGGCCAGGTGAAGGAAAGCCACCGCGCCGCGCGGGAGGCCGGGCTGCTCGGGCCAGAGCTGGAATCGGCGCTGCAGGCTGCCTATCGCGCCGCGAAGCGGGTCCGCACTGAAACCGCGATCGGCGAAGGCCCGGTCTCCATCGCCAGCGCGGCCGAGCGGCTGGCCCGCAACGTCCACGGCGACCTGGCCGGCGCGTCCGCCCTGCTCATCGCCGGCGGCGAGATGGGCGAGCTGATCGCCGACCACCTCCAGCGGGCGGGGCTGGGCGATCTCACCGTGACGGCAAGGCTGGCGCCGCGGGCGGAGATGACGGCGCGGGCGCTGTCCTGCCATCATGCGCCGATCGCGCGGCTGGCGGCGCTGCTCGAGGGGGCGGATATCGTGATCTCGGCAGTCGGCGCCGGCGAGCCGCTGATCGGCGCGGACCTGATCGCGCGGGCCCTGGCGGCGCGGCGGCACAGGCCCATATTCGTGATCGACGCGGCGATCCCGGGCGATGTCGAGCGCGCCGTCGGCCGTCTGGACGATGCGTTTCTCTACGATCTGGGCGATCTGGAATCGGTCGCCATCGAAGGCCGGCGCGGGCGCGACGCCGCCGTGTCGGAAGCCGCGGGAATCGTCGCGGCCGAGATCGAGGCGTATGATCGCGACCGCGCCGGGCGGAGCACGGCGCCGCTGGCGGCCATGCTGCGCCGCCGGTTCGACGCGGAGCGCGAGGCGGTGCTGCGCGAGGCCGGCGGCGATGCGGCGGAGGCGACGCGGCGTCTGGTCAACCGGCTGCTGCACGACCCGATGGTGGCGCTGCGTGCGCTGGGTGCGGAGGGCGACGCGGCGGCGCGCGAAACGGCGGAAGGGATCGTCCGGCGGCTGTTCGGCATCGCCGACGCCGATGACGGCGATGGTGAGGGCGAAGGGGAACCGAAGTGAGTCTCGACGACAAGCTGAACCGATTGACGGCGCGGCACGAGGAGCTGGCGCAGCTCATGTCGCAGGCCCGTGCGCCGGACCCCGACGACTTCGTCCGCATGGCGAAGGAATACGCCGAGCTGACGCCGCTGGTCGAGGCCGTCGCCGAACGCCGTGCGCTGCTGGCGGAGATCGCCGAGCTTCAGGCGATGGCCGCCGACGCCTCGTCCGAGGCCGAGATGCGCAGGATGGCGGAGGAGGAGCTGCGCGCCGCGCTGGAGCGCGTGCCCGCGATGGAACGCAGGATGAACCTGCTGCTGCTGCCCCGCGACTCCGCGGACGAAAAGAGCGCGATCCTCGAGGTCCGGGCCGGCACCGGCGGCGACGAGGCGGCGCTGTTCGCCGCCGACCTGTTCCGCATGTACCAGCGCTACGCGGAGGCGCACCGCTGGAAGTTCGAGGTGATGGCGGTTTCGGAAACCGGCATCGGCGGCATCAAGGAGGCGACGGCGGAGATCGCCGGGCGCGGCGCCTTCGCGCGGCTGAAATTCGAATCCGGCGTCCACCGGGTGCAGCGCGTCCCCGAAACCGAATCCGGCGGGCGCATCCACACCTCGGCGGCCACCGTCGCCGTGCTGCCCGAGGCCGAGGAATTCGATGTCGAGATCGAGGACAAGGACCTGCGCATCGACACCTACCGGTCGCAGGGCGCCGGCGGCCAGCACGTGAACACCACCGACAGCGCCGTGCGCATCACCCATATCCCGACCGGCGTCGTGGTCGCCATGCAGGACGAGAAATCCCAGCACAAGAACCGCGCCAAGGCGATGAAGGTCCTGCGCGCCCGCATCTTTGAGGCCGAGCGCGAGGCGCGCGCCGCCGAACGCGCCGAGACGCGGCGCAGCCAGGTGGGCAGCGGCGACCGGTCGGAGCGCATACGCACCTATAACTTCCCGCAGGGGCGCGTCACCGACCACCGCATCGGCCTGACGCTGCACAAGCTCGACCGGGTGCTGGAAGGCGAGGCCCTGGACGAGATCGTGGACGCGCTGATCGCGGAGGACGAGGCGGAGCGCCTCGCCCATATGTCATGACCGCGCTGGCCGAGGCCACAGCCGGGGCGCTGCTCGCCCCCGCCGCCCGGCTTCTGGCGGCGGCGGGGATCGAGGATGCCGCGCGCGAGGCGCGCCTCCTGCTGGCGCATGCCGCGGGATGTCAGGCCACGCTGCTGGCGGTCGATCCGGCGCGGCAAATCGCCGCGGACGCCGCCGCCGCGTTCGAGGCCGCGCTCGCCCGCCGCGCCGCCCGCGAGCCGCTGGCGCAGATCACGGGAATGCGCGAGTTCTGGTCGCTGGACTTCCGGGTGACGGCCGACGTGCTGATCCCGCGCCCCGACAGCGAAACGCTGCTGGAGGCGGCCTGCGCGCTGCGCCCCGACCGCACGGTGCCGCTCCGCGTCCTCGATCTCGGCACCGGCAGCGGATGCCTGCTGCTGGCGGCGCTCAGCGAGTATCCGGCCGCGACCGGGCTGGGGGTCGATATCAGCGCCCCGGCGCTGGCGGTGGCGCGCGACAACGCGGTCCGGCTGGGGCTGGCCGGGCGGGCGCGCTTCGTCCGCGCCGACTGGGATTCGGGGCTGGATGCGCGTTTCGATCTGGTATTGTGCAACCCGCCATATGTTGCCGACGGCGAGGTCGGGTCGCTGGCGCCCGAGGTTGCCCGATTCGAGCCGAAGCTGGCGCTGTGCGGTGGGGCGGACGGGCTGGCGGCCTATCGTGCGCTCGCGCCCGCCCTGGCGCGCCGCCTGACCCCCGGCGGCCTCGCGCTGGTCGAGGCCGGGTCCGGTCAAGCCCCTGATATAGACCATATTTTCCGGAAATGGGGGCTGGCGGTCCCGGCCGTGCGCCGGGACCTCGCCGGAATCGCCCGTTGCGTCGTGGCCACAATGCCGGCGGCGTTTACGGCGGCATAAAAAAAAGGTTGGAAACCGGAGAGAACCTCACTACTGTGGCGAAGAGGCGACGCGAACACGCCACTGGCGTCCACGCCTCTGAGTCCCAGATAGCACTGCTCTAGCAGGACTCGAGACCCGGCAGAGAATGCCGCTTTTCTACTCGTGTGTATGCGAAATGCCCGGTTGGCGCATCTTGCCCACGATGTGGCTTTGGAACGAAAAATCGGACAAGGGGTTATGCGATCAGGTCCTAATTCCCGCCGGCTGAGAGGCCGCGGCAGCAATAACAATCGTCGTGGCAACACGCCGCGCAATCAGAATTTCGAAAGCAACGGGCCCGAGGTGAAGGTCCGCGGCAACGCGCAGCAGGTGGTGGAGAAATACCTGCAGCTCGCGCGTGACGCGGCGACCGCGGGCGAGAGCGTGATGGCGGAGAACTATTACCAGCACGCCGAACACTATTATCGCCTCCAGGTCGCCCAGGCCGATCGCGCCCAGCGCCAGCAGCAGGACCAGAATCCGGACCAGCAGCGCGGCGGCAACGACGACATGGACGACGACGACGACAACGACAACGAGGTGCAGACCCCGTCGGGCGAGAGGTCCAACAGAAACACCAACGCCAACGCCAACCCCCGGAGCAACGGGAACGGCGCCGACGACCGGGACGAGAACGAGCCCCAGCCCCAGCCCCAGCCCCAGCCCCGCCCCCAGCGACCGCCGCGCAGCAAGTCCGCGCCGGCCGCGGCGGTCGAGGCCGCCGTCGAGGCCTCGCGCGAACCGTCGGGCGAACAGCCGAACTGACGGGCCTGTCCGCGCCCCTGCTCTAACCGATTGCCGCCGCGCCGGCCCCGGACCCCGGGGCCGGCGCGCTGCGTTTTCCGCGCTGTAAGCTCCCGCCCGCGCCGCCCCTTGCCCGCGCTTCGCGCGATTGCCATATGTTTTTCGGGATGCCGCTGTTCGGATCCCGCAAGATCGAGAGCCCGCCTGTCGAAGGGGGCAGTATCGCGCAATGTCTCAGTCGTGGAGTTGCACGTCATGGAAGTCGAGAAGTACAGTGACCGCTCCCGCGGTTTCATTCAGTCGGCGCAGTCGCTCGCGCTGCGCAGCAATCACCAGCGCCTGACCCCGGAGCATCTTCTGAAGGTGCTGCTGGACGACAAGGAAGGACTCGCCGCCGGCCTGATCCGGGCCGCGGGCGGCGATCCCGCCGTCGCGCTTCAGGGCGCGGCGGGGGCGCTCAACGCCGTGCCGAAGGTCGAAGGCGCGGGCGCCGGGCAGATCTATCTCGCCCCCGAAACCGCGCGGCTGTTCGAATCGGCGGAACAGATCGCCGAGAAGGCGGGCGATTCCTTCGTCACCGCCGAGCGGCTGCTGCTGGCCCTGGCGCTCGCCACCGGCACTCCGTCCGCCAAGGCGCTGGCCGACGCCAAGGTGACGCCGCAGAAGCTGAACGCAGCGATCGAGGATATTCGCAAGGGCCGCACCGCCGATTCCGCGTCGGCCGAGGGCTCTTACGAGGCGCTGAAGAAATACGCGGTCGACATGACCGCGCGGGCGCGCGACGGCAAGCTCGATCCGGTCATCGGCCGCGACGAGGAAATCCGCCGCACCATCCAGGTGCTGGCGCGGCGCACCAAGAACAACCCCGTGCTGATCGGCGAGCCCGGCGTCGGCAAGACCGCCATCGTCGAAGGGCTGGCGCAGCGCATCGTCACCGGCGACGTGCCCGAAGGGCTGCGCAACAAGCGGCTGATGATGCTCGATCTCGGCGCGCTGATCGCCGGCGCCAAGTTCCGCGGCGAGTTCGAGGAACGGCTCAAGGCCGTCCTCCAGGAAATCTCCGCCTGCGAGGGAGAGATCGTGCTGTTCATCGACGAGCTGCACACGCTGGTCGGCGCCGGCGCGGCGGAAGGCTCCATGGATGCCTCCAACATGCTCAAGCCGGCGCTGGCGCGGGGCGAGCTGCACTGCATCGGGGCCACCACGCTCGACGAATACCGCAAGCATATCGAGAAGGACGCGGCGCTGGCGCGGCGCTTCCAGACCGTCTTCGTCTCCGAGCCCACGGTGGAGGACACCATCTCCATCCTGCGCGGGCTGAAGGAGAAGTACGAGGTCCATCACGGCGTGCGCATCACCGACGGCGCCATCGTCGCCGCGGCCACGCTGTCCAGCCGCTACATCACCGACCGCTTCCTGCCCGACAAGGCCATCGACCTCGTGGACGAGGCGTCGTCGCGGCTGCGCATGGAGGTCGACTCCAAGCCGGAGGAGATCGACGAGCTCGACCGCCGCATCATCCAGCTCAAGATCGAGCGCGAGGCGCTGAAGAAGGAAGACGACACGGCGTCCCGCGACCGGCTGGAGAAGCTGGAGAAGGAGCTGGCGGATCTGGAGACCAAGGCCGGCGAGCTGACCGCCGTGTGGCAGGCGGAAAAGGACCGCATCTCCGGCGGCACGAAGATCAAGGAGGAGCTGGACGCCGCCCGCATCGAGCTGGAACGCGTGCAGCGCGAGGGCAACCTCGCCCGCGCCGGCGAGCTGGCCTACGGCATCATCCCCGATCTGGAACGCCGCATGCAGGAAAGCGACATCGGCGGCGAAGGCACGCATATGCTCAAGGAGCAGGTGACCGACCAGGACATCGCCTCCGTGGTGTCCCGCTGGACCGGCGTGCCGGTGGACAAGATGATGGAAGGCGAGCGCGACAAGCTGCTGGGCATGGAAGACCAGCTCGGCCGCCGCGTGGTCGGCCAGCGCGAGGCCATCGCGGCCGTCGCCAACGCGGTGCGCCGCGCCCGCGCCGGGCTGCAGGACCCCAACCGGCCGATGGGATCGTTCCTGTTCCTCGGCCCCACCGGCGTCGGCAAGACCGAGCTGACCAAGGCGCTGGCGGAGTTCCTGTTCGACGACGAGACCGCGATGATCCGGCTCGACATGTCGGAATACATGGAGAAGCATTCGGTCGCCCGCCTCATCGGCGCGCCGCCCGGCTATGTCGGCTATGACGAGGGCGGGGCGCTGACCGAGGCGGTGCGCCGCCGGCCCTACCAGGTGATCCTGTTCGACGAGATCGAGAAGGCGCATCCGGACGTGTTCAACATCCTGCTCCAGGTGCTCGACGACGGGCGGCTGACCGACGGGCACGGGCGCACGGTCGATTTCCGCAACACGCTGATCGTCCTCACCTCCAACCTCGGCTCCGACGTCCTGTCGGCGCAGGCCGAGGGCGAGGATTCGTCGGCGGTGCGCGAGCAGGTGATGGCCGTGGTGCGCGACAGCTTCCGGCCGGAGTTCCTCAACCGGCTGGACGAGATGCTGCTGTTCCACCGGCTGAAGCGCGAGGACATGGCCGGGATCGTCGATATCCAGCTCGAGCGGCTGCGCCGGCTGCTCGCCGACCGCAAGATCGTGCTGGAGCTGGACGACTCGGCCCGGCGCTGGCTGGCGGAGGCGGGGTACGACCCGGTCTACGGCGCCCGCCCGCTGAAGCGGAAGATCCAGACGGCGCTGCAGAACCCGCTGGCGACACGGCTGCTGGAAGGGACGATCCAGGACGGCCAGACCGTCCAGGTCAGCGCGGGCGACGGCGGGCTTCTCATCGACGGCGCGAAGGCCGAAGCGGCGTAGCGCGAAAACGCGGCAGGGCGGGGACGGCGTCGCCCGCCTTCGCACGTCCGGCCGGAACGCCTATAATCGCGCGGCAACGGGGCACAGGCGGAGGATCAGGATCATGGCGATTGTCGGTCTCGAAAAGATCGTGTTCGGCGTCGACGACATGGCGACGGCGACGCGGTTCTGGACGGATTTCGGGCTCTCGCCGGTGGCGGAGGAGCCGGGCCTCGCCGTGTTCGCGACCGCCGAGAAGACGACGGTCGAGGTGAGGCCCCACGACGACGCCTCGCTGCCGAAGGGGCTGGCGGCCGGCAACACGGCGCGCGAGATCGTCTGGGGCGTCGAAAGCCCGGCCGACCTGGACGCCATCGCGGCCGAGCTCTCGAAGGACCGCGCGGTGGTCCCCGGCGAGGACGGCACGATCCGCAGCACCGACCATCTCGGCTACGCCATCGGGTTCCGCGTCACCGGGCGCGAGCCGGTGGTGTGCGAGCCGACCGAGTACAACGTGCCGGGCAATCCCGGGCGGGTGAACGGGCGCGGCAAGATCTACGACCGCGCCACCCCGCAGCAGATGTCTCATGTCGTGCTGCTGTCGCCGGATCTCGACGGGCAGGTGGCGTTCTACCGCGACCGGCTGGGTTTCCGCGTCACCGATTTCTACGCCGGGCGCGGCTATTTCCTGCGCGTCCCCGGCAGCCACGAGCATCACAACCTGTTCCTGCTCAAGGGCGGCGACAATATCGGCTTCCACCACCTGGCGTTCGAGGTGCGCGACATCCACGAGGTGTTCGGCGGCGGGCTCCACATGGCGGAGAAGGGCTGGACGACCCATCTCGGGCCCGGCAGGCATCCGATCTCCTCCTGCTATTTCTGGTACTTCAGGAACCCCTGCGGCGGGGCGGCGGAATACGATTCGGATTCCGATTACGTGACCGAGGACTGGCAGCCGCGGGAATGGGAGTCGACGCCGGAGAACTTCGCCGAATGGGCCTATGCGGAGGGCGCCACCCGCTATTCGGGCATCCAGACCGGGAAGCTCTGAGCCGGCCCTTCAGACGACCTGGATCACCCCGCGCACCATCAGCGCGGCGGCGGCGCACAGCATCAGGATCTGCAGCCAGCGGAAGAACTGCTCGGTGGTCGCGGCGCGGAAGGCGCGCGTGCCGGTCCAGCTCCCCAGCAGCGCGATGGGCAGCAGCAGCAGCCCCTCGGCGAGCAGCGTCGGCGTGAACAGCCCGGCCAGCAGCAGCCCGCCCAGCCGCACGACCACGAACACCATGGTCAGCACGATGCCGGTGCCGCGGAGCGCCGCGGCGCTCGTGCAGGCGAGCTTCAGGTAGATCACCAGGAAGTAGAGCGCGCCGCCGCCGCCGATGGTGCCGATCGCCCCGGACACGACGGCCAGGGTGGAGGTGACGGGCAGGGCGCGGATGTCGATGCGCTCTGCCAGCTTGCTGAGCAGCCGCATCCGGTCCATCAGCAGGATGCCGCACATCAGCGCGCCGAGCACCAGCGTCAGCCAGTCCGCCTCCAGCCGCACGAACACCCACAGCCCGATCAGGATGCCGATTGCGAGCGCGATCACCAGCGGCTTCGCGACCCCCCAGTCCGCGGTCCGCGCGCCCTGTCGGAACAAATGAAGCTGCGCGGCGGTAGTGGTCAGAACCGCCAGCAGGATCGCGTGGTGCGGCCCCAGCACCCAGGTCGTCATCAGCACGATCGGCATGTTGGAGCCGAACCCGAACGCGCCGCGCACGAAGCAGCCGAAGAAATGCGACAGGAACACCCAGGCAACGACGAGCAGGCCAAACCCCTCGAAGGGGCGGAGAGTCGAAAACAGGTCTGGATTCAACGGCGTCGTCCGGTGCGCACCCGCAGGGTCATTCGTCCAGCACCTCGGCCGCCTGCTCGGGGAACCAGGCCGGGGTGCGGTAGCCCGCCTTCTTGCGCATCGCCATGTACTGCTTGTACTGCGCCTTCCTCACCGGGTCCCCGTTCTCCTTGTGGATATAGGGGCAGACGTCCACGCAGATGTGGCAGTACTGCTCGCGCAGCCGCGAGACCGTGTAGCATTTCTCCACATCGGTGATCCAGCGGCGCACCCCCTCGGTGATCTCGTACTCGTTGGCGGGCGGGATCGCCTCGGCCGGGCAGTTGTTGGCGCAGATATTGCATTTCATGCAGGTGTCCTGCACGCCGAACCGGTACGGCTCATCCAGCGCCAGCGGCATCGTGGTGGTGACGAAGCCGGGGCGGAAGCTGGCGCCGAGCGTGGGATGGATCAGGCTGCCATGCTTGCCCAGCTCGCCGAACCCGGCGGCGTACAGCGCCGGCAGCGCCATGATGTCGTCCCCGCCGTTATGGTGGGCGACCGCCGGATAGCCCAGCGCCCGCACGTGATCGGCCAGCGCGGTCGCGATCTCGGCGCAGCGGACATAGACGCTGGTCGATTCGGTCTCCACCGCGCGGGGCCCGCCGAGGGCCTGGCCGTAATCCTCGCCGACCACCAGGCAGAAGATGTAGTCGTGGGGCAGGTCGATTCCTTCGGCGACCATCAGCGGCGTCAGCCGTGCGCAGCCGACGACGCTCGCGCCCAGATCGCGGGCCATCGCCTTCAGCGCCTCGGTCTCGGCCCCGATATCCGCGATCTCCGTGCGCCGCGGATTGACGGCGCCGTCGCGCACCTTGCCGAGCTCGGTCCAGCGCGCCATGCGGGCGCGGGTTTCCGGCGGGCGGCTCTTCCACAGCGGCGGCTCCGTCAGCCCGCGCTCCTTCAGCATCCGCCCGAGGATCGGCTCCGCCGCCCCCTGCACGCGCACCTTTGCCGCGCCCTTCATGTGATCGCCGCCCTTGCCCTGCTTCGCCTGCCGCGATCATACCGGCCGGGCGCCGCATCCGCTACCGCGGGCCGGCCGATCTCATGCGCGGCCGGCGGCCTGCCGGGCGAGGGCGGAGAGGGGGAGCAGCGCGCCCAGCGCAGCGACCACCGACGCGCCGACCGGCAGGTCCGCGGCATAGGCCAGAGCGAGCCCGCCGGCGCTGCCGACGAGTCCCAGCGCGATGCCGAGACCGAGCCGGGCCCCGAACCCCGCGACCAGCAGCGAGGCGCAGAACGCCGGGATAATCAGGCAGGCGAACACGAGCAGCACGCCCGCCGCGCCGACCGACAGCGTGATGACCACGGCAAAGGCGGCGAAGAAGGCGAGCTCCCAGCCGTGCCTCCCCCCGCCGTCCCCGAAGGACAGCGCATGGAACTGGCGGCGGGCGGCGACGGCGAGCGCGGCGAGCGCGGCGTAGGCGGCGGCGACGACGGCGATCTCCGTCCAGGACACCCACAGGATCGAGCCGTTGAGCAGGGTCTTCAGCGCCTCCATCCCCTGCACCGAACGGCTGAGCGCCAGCACCGACAGCGCGGTGGCCACCACATAGGCGGCGCCGATCACGACCTCGCGCGCAGTCTTGTCCGCCACCCGCCGCAGCAGCGAGAAGCCGAACCCGGCGAGCAGCGCGCCGCCCAGCGCGAACAGCCGGGCCCGCCAGCCATGCATGTCGCCGTCGATCAGGAAGGCGCAGACGGCGCCGAGCGCGGCGGCCTGCGCCAGCGCCAGGTCGACGAAAATGATGCCGCGCGCCAGCACGTGCAGACCCAGCCAGGTGTGGGTGACCACCATCAGCCCGGCGAAGACGAAGGCCGGCAGCAGGATGTCGAGCGCGCTCATCGCGCCGCCGTCAGCGCGTCGGCGATGGCGTCGAACAGGGCGAGATAGTCGCCGGCCGCCGGTGTCGCGCCCACGCTGTGCGGCAGCACGGCGACGCGGATGCCGGTGCGGTCGTGCAGCAGGGCCGCCGACCGGCGCTCGAAATAGGGCGCCATCACCAGCAGCCCGATCCGTTCGCGCCGGATGCGCTCGATCAGCGTCCGCAGATGGGCGGCGGTGGGCGCGATGCCCGGCAGCGGCTCCACCTGACCGACGATGCGGAAGCCGAACGCGTCGGCGAGATAGGAGAACGTCCTGTGATACGAGATCGCCGTCTTCCCTCGGAGCGGCGCGAGCCGGGCCCGCCATTGCGCCAGGCGCGCGTCGAGCGCGGCCTCGAACCCGGCGAGGTTTCGCCCGTACAGCGCCGCATTGGTCCCGTCCAGCTGCGCCATGCGGGCGGCGATGGCGCGCGCCGCGCGCCGGCCGTTTTCGGGGTCGAGCAGGTAATGCGGGTTACCCTCCGCATGCACATCGCCCATCGACCGGTCGATGGGCCCCGCCGGCTTCTCGATCAGCCGCACGCTGTGCGACAGGTCGAGATGGCCCGGCGCGCCGGGCAGGATGCGCCCGTTGCGCGCCGCCCTCAGCGCCGCCGGCAGCCAGCCGATCTCCAGCTCGGCGCCGACCGCCAGAAGCAGGTCGGCGCCATACAGGGTGCGGATCATGCTGGGCCTGGCGGCGGCATGATGCGGGTCGCCGCCGCCCCCGGTCAGGCCTGCCACCGAAACCGCCTCGCCGCCGACGGCGCGGGCGAGCGCGGCAAGGTCGCTGGTGGTCGCCGCCACGCGGAGCCCGGCCGCCGATGGCGGCGCGAGCCCCGCGAAGAGCGCGGCGAGGACGAGGAGAAGCCCGGTCCTTCGCATGTCGCCCTCCGTCAGAACGTGTGGGCGAAATGGCCGCCGAGCGAAAACTCCGCCTGCAGCCAGATGGTGTGCGCCCCGTCCTCGCCCTGCGATTCCAGGTGATGGGCGCGGTCGTGGTTGTATTGCAGCCGCAGCTTGCTGAACTCCGTCGGGAACCAGGTCAGCGCGGGCGAGACGCGGAAGCGCGAATCGCGGTCGGGATCGTCGAAGGCGTCGCCGTCGCCTACCGCGCGGTCGAAGCGCAGCCCCGCGACCCAGCCGGGGGTGAAGCCCCAGTTGGCCTGGACGAAGTAGCCCCAGTCGTTGAGGTCCTCGCTGTCCGGCCCGGTCTCGAAGTTCCGGTGCATGCCCTCGGCGTGGAGCGACAGGAACGGAAAGCCGCGCACGGTCTGCTCGGGCTGCCATTTGGCATAGACGTCGGCGCCGTAGATCGAGGTCCGGTTGCCGCTGCCGGTGGAATTGCGGCCCCATGCGCCCGACAGGCCGAAATTGGCGGCGACCGTGTCCGACAGGTCGACCCCGTTGAGCCACCGCGCCGAGTACAGCACGTCGCCCAGATTGCGCACCTCGCGGTTGTCCGCGGGCAGGCCGCCGACGGTCTCCTCCTCGTCCGCGCCGCCGAGGAAGCTCTTGGCCCCTTCGCCCCGGGCGTTCTGGACTCCGAAGGTGATCTCCGAGAACCACGGCGCCGGCGTCAGCCAGGACAGCCGCGCGCCGGGATTGCGCAGCCCGTCGCCGCCGAGCAGCCGGGTGCTGATGACCGGCGCGTCGACGAAGTCGAACTGGTGCAGGTGCAGCGTGTTGTGCCGCCCGAACTCCGTCAGGTACTGCCCGGCCTTGGCCTGCAGCCCGCCGGGCAGGGACCGGGTGACGAGGAAGGCCTCCTCCAGCTCCACATTGGTCTCGCCGTCGGCGTCCATGAAGATGGCGATATGCGCCTGCGCGTCGAAATAGGGATCGACCGTGCCGCCGAGGAACAGCTCGGCGCTCTGCACGGTGAAGCCGTTCTTGTTGGGGTCGTGGCCACCCCCCTGGACGGTGGAAAGCTGCGTGTCGTCGAGGCTCGATCCGCCGCCGGCGAAGGTGCCGGACAGGCCGACCTGGAACGCGTTGCCGGCCCCGCCGGTGAATTGGCCGGCGCCGGCGGCGGGGGCCGCGGCGGGCTTCTTCCGTTCGAGCTCGCGTATGCGGGCCTCCAGCGCCTCGACCTGGCTGGCGTGGCTCTGCTGGATTTGCCGGATCTGCTGGCGAATGGTCTCCAGCGTCTCGCCCGACTGGGCGGCGGCGGGCGGCGCGAATGCGATGGCGTAGACGGTCGCGGCGGCAGCCGCGAAAAGGGCGGGGTACGTGGCAGACATGATTGCCTCCTGATGGGTCCGAATCTCCGTGACGGGACGCCGTGGCTCGGCACGGCGCGGCGGTCGGGATCAGGCAGGAGGCGCGCGCGACGACCACGAGGCGCCGCTGAATCGGGCGGTGGCCTGGTGGTCGGCGCATTCGTGGCAGAGACGGAAACGGGCCGGCCGCGCCGGCAAGGCGGGAGCCGGCGCCGGTGTGGCGGCAAGGGTCGCGATCTGGCAGGCGTTTTCGGACTTGTCGAAATGGACATGGCTGTCGGCCGCTGCGTCGTGCAGCGCCGCGTGCAGCAGCGCCAGCACGAAGACGCACAGCATCGCCAGCGGCCGCACCCCGCGTCCCCGGTCCTGTCCCCGCCGGCCTGTTCCGTTGCGCCCCATTCGACCCTGCAGCCCCGTCCGCGCCAGTAAGGCGCGGACTTATTATGTTATACTATAACATTTCTACCGTGATCGTAAAGCGGGCGCGGGCGGCTAACGTCGCCGCGCATTACCCGGCAATCTTTCAAGTGTCGCCCCGGCCTTGGAGCCGGGGCCCGGCTGCCGAAAGGCGCGGCGGGGTCTGGACCCCGGCTCAGGGCCGGGGTGACAACCGAGGGAATACCTTCAATGCCCCAGCGGGCCGCCCCGCCTATGGCAGTCCGGCGGCGTGGTTGATCAGCCTTTCCAGCGTGGCGCGGAACGCTGCCGCTTCTTCCGCGCCGAGGCAGGCGGTGATGGCGCGGTAGCGCGCATTGGCCACCGGCAGCACCGTGTCGTAGAAGGCGCGCCCCTCCCCGGTCAGCGAGACGGTGAAGCTGCGGCGGTCCTCCGGATGGCGGATGCGGTGTACGCGGCCCTTGTCCTCCAGCCGCCGGATGGCGCGGCTGATGGTCATCTTGTCCATCGACCAGCGCGCGGTGATCTCCACCGCCGTAAGTTCGGGATAGCGGGCAAGCGTCATGATCACGCGCCATTCCGGCAGCGATACGCCGAAACGCGTCTCGATCTCGGAATAGAAGGCGCGGGTGATGCGGTTCGACAGCAGGTGAACCAGCGTAAGGGCATTGTCGGCCGGAGCCGGGGTTGTCGCGGGCGAGCCGTCGTCAACCGTCTGATCTGTAAGAATTTCCGCCGTGGTCTTCGCAGGCTGCGTCGTTCGATTCATCCGCTCCGCTCGAGATTGAGCCCGCCTCCCGGCTTCGCGCGCGGATTATGGTTGGACGTTTATGGAGGGCCCGCGCCTTATTCGTGCCCAGTATACGGCGCGGGCGGTGCCGGGCGCAATCGAGCCGGCGTTGCGGTGCGCGCAAACGGACGGGGCGCACCCGAAGGCGCGCCCCGCGATTGCGTCCGCCCGGGACGGCTGCGCTGTTGCCTGCTACTTGCGGCCGATCAGCGTCTTGGCCTGCGCGATGAGGGCCGGCGGGGTGGCGTAGAACTTCTCGATCAGCGCCTGCGCCTCGTCGCCCGACATCGGCGCGAAATCCACCTTGATCCGCTTGCCGTCGGCAATCAGCGCCGGGTCCTTCATCGTGTCCATCAGCGCCTTGCGCAGCGCGGCGACCCGCTCCTTCGGCGCGCCCGGCGGGGCGGCCAGCGGGCGGGCGAGCTGCGTCTGACGGAAGATCACGTCCATCACCTGCCGGTCCTCCGGCTTCTTCAGCCGGTCGTAAAGCCGCGTGGCGCCGCCGAAGAAGGGCACCGCCTTGTCGGGCCCGAACTGGACCATGATCTTCAGCTTGCCGGAGTCGACCATGTCGCGGAAGGCGCCCTTGACGGAGGACTCGAACATGCCGCCGCTCGCATGCACCTCGCCGTTCTGCATGGCCAGGCTGATCGCCTTGGTGCCCTTGTAGCCGTAGATCACCTTGATCGGCAGGTCGAAATAGTTCTTGAGCACCAGCGGGTGCTGGCTGGTGATCGCGGCCGGCGAGGTTGAGCCGAACAGGATCTCCTTGAGCTTCCCCTCCTTCTTCAGCCTGAGCGCGTCGTCGAGGGTCGTCACCCCCTGTCCTCCGCCGTTCCAGATGGCCAGGCTGGCCGTGTCCTGGTGCATGGACCCGATCCAGTCGAACTTGCGCGGGTCGAACTTCGCCTTGTCGTTGCCGAACAGGGGTTCGAGCGCGGTCGAGGCGGCGAACACGCCCAGCGAGGATCCGTCCTTCGGTGCAGCGTTGTAAAGGAAGTTGGCGACCTTCATCGATCCCGCGCCCGGCATGTTCTGCGGCACGATCGTCGGATTGCCCGGGATGTGCTTGCTGAGATGCCTCGCGACCACCCGGGTGGTGGTGTCGTACCCGCCGCCCGCGCCGTAGCCGATAAGGATGGTAAGCTGCTTGCCCTTGTAGAAATCCGCCACCGCGTCGGCGCGTGCCGCGGGGGCCGCCAGAAGCGCCGCCGCGCCTGCGGCGGCGGCGATGGTCCCGAACAGAATGCATCTCGTCATGGTCTTCTCCCTGGTTCCCTGATAACCCCTGAATCCCGCTTTCCGGGCACCGGAAGGCCCTGCCCTCCGGTTCCGCCCGCGGCGTTGCCCCGGACGGATTTGTCGCCATACTAGGGCCGCGCCCTTACGCGCACAATGTTTAGATACCTAACCGAATGGGACGCCCCCATGCCGATCGCCGTAAAGCCCCTGTCTCCCGCCATCGGCGCCGCCGTCACCGGGGTGGACCTGTCGCAGCCGCTGGACGACGCCGTCTTCGCCGCGATCATGGCGGCGTGGCTCAGGCACAGCGTGCTGGTCTTCCCCGGCCAGGACATCGCCGACGAGGACCAGGTCCGCTTCTCCGCCCGGTTCGGCCGGCTGGGCAGGCGCAAGCGCAAGGTGGCGCGGCCCGAGGCCGGCGACGTGCATCCGGCGGTGATGCTGATTTCCAACATCCGCAGGGACGGCGTGCCGATCGGCTCGCTGCCCGACGGCGAGATGATGTTCCATTCCGACGGCGCCTATACCGACGTGCCCTATATCGCCACCTTCCTGTACGCCATCGAGATCCCGAGCGTCGGCGGCGACACGCTGTTCGCCAGCCTCTACGCCGCGGCCGAGGCGCTGCCCCCGGACCTGCGGGCGCGGATCGAGGGCAGGCGGGCGGTACATACCTACTACGCCGGCACCACCGACAAGGCGAACCCGGCGGCCTCGCTGTCCGGTGAGGCGGCGAAGCCGATCCTGCGCGTTCACGAGCAGTCCGGCCGCGAGGCGCTGTTCGTCAGCCGGCTGATGACCGACCGGATCGAGGGCATGGACGCGGACGAGAGCGCGGAAGTGCTGGAGGCCCTGTTCGCCATCGCCGAGCGCGAGGAACACATCTACCGGCACAGATGGACGCCGGGCGACCTGGTGGTCTGGGACAACCGCGCCTGCAACCATGCGCGGACCGATTTTCCCGGCGGCGAGCGCCGTCTGCTGCGCCGCACCACTGTCGAATCGCTGGAGGGCGCGGACCCGCTGCAAGGAGTAGTCGCATGACCGCGCTGAAGCTGAAGATCGCCACCGTCCCCTACGACCGCGTCACCGCGCTGCGCACCGGCGAGGTCGCGCCGGAGGGAATAGAGCTCGATTACGTTGCCGGCATCCCGGCGCATTCGATCTTCGTCCGCATGGCGGAAAAGCACGAGTTCGACGTGTCCGAGATGTCGCTCGCGCTCTACAGCACGCTGCGGGCGCGGGGCGAGTTTCCTTTCGTCGCGCTGCCGGTGTTCCCGTCACGGGTATTCCGCCACGGCGCGATCTTCGTCAACAGGGCGTCCGGCATCGAGACCCCGAAGCAGCTCGAAGGCCGGCGCATCGGCATCCAGGAATACCGCCAGACCGCGCTGGTCTGGGCGCGCGGCATGCTGCGCGAGGACCACAGCGTGGACACCTCCACCATCGAATGGGTCGAGGGCGGCATCAACGGCCCGCGCCATCTGGAAGCCTCCGACGTGCGCCCGCTGGGGCCGGTCTCGATCTCCTATATCGGGCCGGACAGGACCATCAGCGACGCCGTCGCGTCCGGCGAACTGCCCGCCGCGATCAGCGCGCGCCAGCCGGACAGCCTGCGCTTCACCGACAGGGTCGCGCGGCTGTTCTCCGACTGGCGGGCCGAGGAGCGGAGCTACTTCCAGCGCACCGGCAACTTCCCGATCATGCACACCGTCGTCATGCGCGAGGACCTGTATGAGAAGGAGCCCTGGATCGCGCAGAGCCTCTACGTCGCGTTCGAGCGCGCGAAGGCGCACGCGGCCAGGATGAACCGCTATACCGGCGTGCTGATGAACATGGTCCCCTGGCTGCACGAGGAGCTGGACGAGGCGGACGCGGTGTTCGGCGGCGATCCGTTCCCCTACGGGCTCGAATCCAACCGCGGCCCGCTGGAGACCTTCATGCGCCACCTCGTCGGCGACGGGCTGCTGGCCAGCGAGCCGAAGATCGAGGACCTGTTCGCCCCCGTGGAGGAAGGCGTCGGTCGCGAGGACGCCTACATCAAGGGGCTGGCGTAGGAAGACCTCCGTCACGCGGAGGGGGCGCGCCTCGCTCCGGTCGTCCCCCACAAGAGGGGAGGGAGACGGCGCCAGCCCTCTACGCCGCCGTCGCCGGGAAGAACCTGTCCAGCCAGGAGCGCACGATCTCGATCACCCGCGTGTTCGATTCGGCGAACATGAAGTGGTCGGTCTCGGCGAACAGATGCAGGTCGCAGGGCTGGCCGGCGTTCTGGAACAGCCGCACCGACTGCTCGGTCGGCGTCACCGAGTCGTTCGAGCTGTGCAGCAGCAGCAGCGGGCGCGGCGCGATGTTGCCGACCACGTCGTCGGCGGTGAAGTTGAACATCGCCTGCGCCACCTCGGCGGGGAATTTCGTCACGGAGTTCTGGCTCAGATGGCCGCGCAGGTGCTCCGGGATCGGCACGATGTCGTAGCGGTCGACCATCAGGGATTCGCCGGTGCGCTCGCGGTGGCGGCGGCCTTCCTCCAGCATGGCCATGAACTTCGCCCAGCCTTCGGGGGTGGGGTGCTGGCCGCGGAACTTGATCTGCCCGTTGCCCCAGCCGCCGGAGGAGATGACGCAGCCGACGCGATCGTCCACCCCGCCGGTATAGACCGCGACCGCCGCGCCGAACGAGGAGCCGACGACGCCGATCCGCGCCCCGTCTACGTCGCCGCGCGTCTGCAGGTAGGTCAGCGCCGCCCGCGTGTCCTCCACCTGCTCCAGCGGGATGACGCGGCCGAACTCGCCGTCGCTCTCGCCGCAGCCGCGCATGTCGAACCGCATGGTGACATAGCCCCAGCCGGTGAACATGCTGCAGGGGCCGACGGTATTGCCCGACATCTTGTTGCTGCCGAAGCCGTGCAGGATCATCAGCGCCGGCCGCTTCTCGCCGGGCTTCAGGCCGTCCGGCACGTGCACCACGCCGTGCAGGGTCAAATCGCCCGACTTGAAGGTGACCTTGTCTTCCATCCGCTGATCCTCGCCCTGTGCGTTTCGGGACTTTATAGGGGCGAAGCCGCGAAAGCGAAAGGGGCCGGCGGCGCGGCCGCCACTGGACCCGGCGCCGAACCCCGGATAGCTTGCGGGGCGGCGCGGGTTCTGGCGGGAGAGACGGCATATGGCGGAAGACGTCCGGGTTTCGGCGGAGGCGCTGACGGCGTTCATGCAGCGCGTTTTCGAGACGCTGGACGTGCCGCCGCAGGATGCGCGGATGGTGGCCGAAGGGCTCGCCTGGGCCAGCCTGCGCGGGATCGATTCGCACGGGCTGATCCGGCTGCCGAGCTACGTGATGCGGCTCGACAAGGGCATCGTCAATCCGCGCCCCGCCATGAAGGTCGTCAAGGACCTGCCCGCCGCGATGGTCGTCGACGCCGACGGCGCGCACGGCCAGGTCGCGGTGACCTTCGGCATGGAAAAGGCGATGGAAAAGGCGCGCTTCGCCGGGATCGGCTGGGTGCTGGTCAGCGCGACCAAGCACACCGGCGCGGTCGGGTGGTACACGCGCCGCGCGGCCGAGGCCGGCATGGCCGGCATCTATATCGGCACCTCGCAGCCCAACATGGCCTATTACGGCAGCCGGGTCGGCGGTGTCTCCACCAGCCCGATCTGCATCAGCGTGCCGCGCGGGGGCGGGCGCACCATCACCGTCGATATGGCGACGGCCGCGGCCGGGGTCGGCAAGCTGATGCACCACAAGGCGACCAACCAGCCGCTCGGCGAGGGCTGGGCGCTGGATGCCGAGGGCAACCCGACCACCGACCCGCAGAAGGCGGAACTGCCCATGCCGCTCGGCGGGCCGAAGGGCGCCGGGCTGTCGCTGGTGTTCGAATGCCTGACCAGCCTGATGGTGGGCCCGTCCTATATCCGCCGCTGGCTCGCGGGCGAATCGCGCATCCATCAGCAGAGCGCCATCGTCGCCGCGCTCGACATCGCCGCCTTCACCGATCTGGACTCGTACCGCAACGAGGCGGAGCTGCTGGCCGAGGAGATCAAGCGGCTGCCGAAGGCGGCGGGCGTCGACGAGATCCTGATTCCGGGCGAGCGCAGCGACGCCATCTGCGACCGGCGCAGCCGCTGCGGCATCCCGGTGCCCGCGAAGACCTGGGAACACGTCGCCGCGGTCGCCGACCGGCTCGGCATCGCGATGCCGGCGACGCTGTAGGGAGAAATCGTCCCTCTCCGCCGCCGAGGGCGGAGAGGGAAGAACGGGCAGCCTCAGCCGACGTTCAGCGCCATGAAGTCCAGCACGCGGGCATGGGCCCGGGCGGCGGCGTCGGGGCGGTAGGCGCCTTCGCGGTCGTCGGTGCAGAACCCGTGCGGCGCGCCGTCATAGACGTAGAACGGGATGTCGGGAAAGGCGTCCTTGATCTTCTGTATATCGGAAAGCGGAATGGCCCGGTCGGAATCGCCGACATGGAACTGCATCGGGCATTTCGGGGTGCGGTCGAGCAGCTTCTGCACCCCGCCGCCATAGAGGCTGATCGCGCAGGCGAGGCCGTCCAGCTTGGTGGCCGCGTACCACGCCACCAGCCCGCCATAGCAGTAGCCGACCAGCCCGACCCGCCCGGCGGGCTTCACCGCCTCCAAGGCGGCGGCGACGTCGGCGAGGATCCAGTCCTCGCCGATCGCGGCGCGCAGCTTGTGGCCCTTCTCGTAATCCTCGCCGACATAGCCGAGCGAGACGCCTCTCTCCACCCGGTCGAACAGCGCCGGGGCGATGGCCGCGTAGCCGTCGGCGGCGAAATGGTCGACCAGCCGGTTCATATGCGGCGTCAGCCCGAAGATTTCCTGTATCACCACGATTCCGCCCTTCGGCGTGGTCGCCGGATCGCTGCGGAACGCGTCGAGCTCATGCCCGTCGGCGGCGGTCAGCGTCACTCTCTCTGCCATGGAAGGTTCCGTTTCCTGTCGTTGCCGTGAAAGGGACGCGCGGCCATCAGGCCAGCCGGACGATCCCGCCGTCCGGCCTCCGCCCGTGCTTCATGTAGAACCGCATCGCCGTCAGCGCCGGCTCGTCGGAGGAGACGAACAGGATCGCGTCGCCGCCCCCCGCCGTCTCGTTGACGTGCTCCAGCCAGTGCCCGCCCGGCACGCAGAACGTGTCGAAGGGCTGCCAGTCGTAGCGTTCCCCGTCGATCAGGCTGTGGCCCGTCCCCTCGATCACCGTGACGATCAGGCTGGCGTTCTGGCGCAGCTTCAGGGTGCGCTCGCCTGGGCGCAGCATCTGGGCGAAGAAGGTCATGGTGGCGTAGGGCGCCCGGCCGGTGGTGGGGTCCACGTATTCCAGCAGCACCGCTTCGAACCCGTTGCCCTCGTAGGGGCGCAGGTTCTCCAGCGCCTCGCGGGTCCGCTCCCAGCGGTAGACGTACATCGGCGAGGCGTCGCCCGTGCCGCGCGCGTGGCTGACGCTGCGCGGCATCAGCCCGCCATTGCCGTAGACGCGCTGCGAATAGTCGGCGGGGAAGCGGTTCGCCTGCACGTCGGCACGGATGCGCTCGCCGTGCTCGTCCTCCTCGTAATAGTCGCTCTCGAAATAGGTCGCGTTCAGCGTGTTCACCAGCGGCATGTCGAGCACCGACAGGTTGACCGCGCCGCCCTCGCCCTCGTTGCCGTGGTTGTGCCAGGTGTCGTGCGGGGTCAGCACCAGGTCGCCCGGGCCGAAGGTGATCGGCTCGCCCTCCACCCCGGTGAAGTTGGTGTGCCCGGTCAGCCCCAGCCGGATGGCGTTGGGCGAATGGCGATGCGCGGGCGCGATCTCGTTCGGGTTGTTGATGCGGTAGGCCGCGAACAGCGTGTTGGTCGTCGCGATCTGCCCGCCCAAAGACGGGTTGCACATGATCAGCGACCGGCGCTCGGAATCGTGCATGTCGATCAGCTCGCCCGCCTTCTCGAGGCAGGGCAGGACATCGGCGTAGCGCCAGATATGCGGCTTCGCCTTGTCGAATTTCTGCAGCTTCCGCACCGCCTCGTGCTCGGTCTCGCTGTCGGTGGACCAGAACTCGAACAGATGCAGTTTCCGGGTGCGCTCGTGCAGCGCGTCCATCTCGCGCCGCCAGTTGTCGTCGCGGGCGGCGCGTTCCTCGGGGGCCACTGTATCCATGTCGTCCTCCCTTCTGGCCGGCTTCGGTCCTATTCGACTTCCGCCGCTGCTTCCAGGCTCTCGACCAGCGCCGCGCGGCGCATATAGGCCCGGCGCTGGTCCCTGTCCTCGCCGACGCGGCGCAGCGCCTCCAGGTTGCGCGCCCGAATGTCCGGGTCGCGCTCCTCCATCAGCTTCTTGTTGGCGATGGTCTGCGCCTGGGTGAAATCGACCGCCGCCTTGCGCCGCTGGCGGGTGTAGCGGTCCAGCAGCTCCGGCCCGGCCTCGCCCTTCCACACCGGCGCCAGCTTGTCGGCCAGGTTCATCGCGTCGTGGATGCCGCCATTCAGTCCCATCCCGCCGATGGGGTTGTTGACATGCGCCGAATCGCCGGCCAGCAGCACGCGGCCCCGGTTCATCGTCTCGGCCACGCACTGGCTGACCGTGTAGACATTGGCGTAGGCGATCTCGTAGGCGCCGGGCTTGGGAAAGAATTTCTGCATCCGGTCCTCGATCGTCTCGGGCCGCCGGGCCTCCGCCTCGGTCTCGCCGACGCGCATCGGGAACACGCCGCGCCAGACGGGGCGGCCGTCCTCGCCGTTGACCTTGAACAGGTTGCACCACTCCGCCGGGTCGGAGAAGTAGTTGCGGATGGCGATGCGGCCGTCGCCCTGCATGAAGTCGTAATAGGTGCCGATCTTGATGAACAGCTCGGGATAGGTGAAGCCCTCGAAGGCGATCCCCGCCTGCTTGCGCACCGCCGACCGCCCGCCGTCGCAGCCGATCAGGTAGGAGGCGCGCAGCGTCTCGCGCCCGCCGTCGCGGTGCTCCACCGTCACGTCCACATGGTCGTCCGCCTGCTCGAACCCGGCGAAGGCGCAGGAAAAGCGGACGTCGAACTCCGGCTCGTCGCCGTAGAGCGCCAGGATCTTGGTGACCAGCTTGTACTGCTCGTATTGCAGCACGTAGGGGAATTCCAGCTCGTCATCCAGCTCGCCGAGGTCGAACTCGACGATCTGCTCGCCGGTCACCCGGTCGTGGAAGCGGTAGACCGGCGCGACCAGCCCCTCGGGGATGATCTCCTCGGCCAGCCCCAGCGCATGCAGCATCGCCATGGTCGGGGGATGGTTGGAGGCGGCGCGCTGGTCCACGAACGGCTCGTCCAGCGTCTCCAGCACCGTCACCGGCACACCCCGCCGGAACAGCGCCAGCGCGGTCACCATGCCGACCGGCCCGCCGCCGGCGATCACGACACGGTCCTTTTCTGCCATTCCCATCCTCGCGGTCGATGAAGGACGGAGTATCCCGCCCCCGGCCCGGAGGGTCAACCGAAGGGCGCGGTTTCACCCCCTCCCTGTCCCTTCCGCTTGCGGGGAGGGACAGGGAGGGGGGCTTTCGCCCCTAGTCCAGCGCGAAACCGTGCCGCAGCAGGAAGTCGCGGAGCTGCGCCCGTTCCGGCAAAGCGAGCTGGCGGGCGACGCCTTCGGACCAGTAATAGGGATCGGCATGGCCGAACCGGCCGGGGTGGCGCTGGCGCTCGGGCGGCTGGGGGAAGATGGCATGGCGGCGGCGGTCGTAGGCGTCGATCTCCGCCTCCAGCGCGCTGTCGTCGTAGCGGTCGGTATGGACCGCGACCGATTGCGGCAGGCGCTGGTTCACGTAGCCTTCCGCCGCCGGCCAGCCGGCCATCAGCCCGGCCACCGGGAACACGCCGCCGGGCAGACCCAGCACGTCCGCCACGCCTTCGATCTCGTCGCGCAAGCTGCTCAGCGGCGCGCAGCGCAGCCCCGCCGCCTCCGCCGCGACGACGAAGAAGCCGAGCGCCAGCGCGGCATCGACCGTCGCGTTCAGCAGCGTGTCCAGATTGTCGTTGGTGTGGGGATGCCCGCGCATTTCGCAGATGCGGCGGCCCCGGCGCGCATCGGCGCAGAACACGAGCAGCAGCGGCGCGCTCTCGATCTGGCTCGTGCGCTTGCACAGCGGGGCGAGCCTCGCCCGCTGCGCCGGGTCCTTCACCGCGACGATGGAATATTGCTGCAGGTTCGACTTGGTCGGCGCCGACTGCGCGCAGGCGAGCAGGGTGCGCAGCAGCGCGTCCGGCACCGGCGCGTCGGTGTAGGCGCGCAAGCTGCGGCGCTCCAGCAACCCGGCGACGGTCCCGTTCGGCGGCGGCGCGGCGTCCGGCGCGGCCCCCTCCCCGTAACGGTTTGCGATCATCTCGGCGAGGGCGGTCATGGCGTCAGCCTCCTTTTTCCTGGCGCGGTGGCCCGATCCTAGCGTGAAATCCGGCGCAAGGCAGGGGGCGGCCCTTTCGCCGGCGTGCGGCTCTTGGTCTAATGGGCCGAACGCACAGGGAGGCATCGGCATGCAGATCGGCGTCGTCTTTCCCCAGAGCGAGATCGGCAACGATCCGGGCGCGATCCGGGACTACGCGCAGGCGGTGGAAGGGCTGGGCTACACCCATGTCGCCGCCTTCGACCACGTGATCGGCGCCGACCCGGCCAGCCGTCCAGGGTGGAAGCCGCTCTACACGCACGAGAACGCGTTTCACGAGGTGTTCGTGCTGTTCGGCTTCCTCGCCGGCTGCACCGCGCGCGTCGGGCTGGTGACCTCGATCCTGATCCTGCCGCAGCGCCAGGCGGCGCTGGTCGCCAAGCAGGCGGCGGAGGTGGACGTGCTATCCGGCGGACGGCT
Organism: Alphaproteobacteria bacterium; assembly: GCA_009377375.1. GTDB lineage: Bacteria > Pseudomonadota > Alphaproteobacteria > MPNO01 > UBA2964 > WHUE01. Next base: position 25,714 of record WHUE01000019.1, read on the forward strand.
GCGGCTCGGCGTCGCCAACGGCTGGAACCCGGTGGAGTACGAGGCCCTCGGCGAGGATTTCCGCACCCGCGGCCGCCGGATCGAGGAACAGATCGCCTTCCTGCGCGCGCTGTGGTGCGATCCGCTGGCGTCGTTCGATGGCGAGCGTTACGCGATCCACGACGCCGGGCTCAACCCGCTGCCGGTGCAGCGCCCGATCCCGGTCTGGCTCGGCGGCATGGCGGATGCCGTTGTCAGCCGCGTGGGCCGCGTCGCCGACGGCTGGTTCCCGCGCTTTCCGGGGCTCGGCAAGCGCGGCCCGACCGAGATCATGCCGACCCGGCCGGAAGCGCCCGCCGCGATCATCGCCCGCATGCGCGAGCATGCCGCCGCCGCCGGGCGCGACCCCGCTTCCATCGGCATCGAGGGACGGGTGCGGCTCTGCGGCCGGACCGAGGAGGAATGGTTCGCCGAGCTGGAGGACTGGCGCGCCCTCGGCGCGACGCATATGCAGGTCTACACCATGGAGCATGGGCTCAACGGCGCGGACGCGCATCTGGAGCCGCTTTGCCGCTTCGCCGGGGCGATGAAGGCGCGCGGGCTGGACCTGTCGTAGCCGCCGGACGGCGGCGTGCCTGTCGCGGCCGTGACGTGCGGGAGAAGGGCTACTCCGCCACGGTCATCTCGTAGCCGGTGTCGGACAGGTTGAAGTTGTTGCCGTCCGGATCGGTCCCCCGGTTTTTGGAGGTCGGCCGCTTGCCGCCCTTGCCCTTCGGCCGGGCGAGGCCCCAGGCCTCCATCCGCCCGGCGATCGCATCCTCGTCCTCGACCGTGAAGCCGATATGGTTGAGGCCGGAAGGCTTGCCCTCCGCCCGGTTGGGCACAAGGGTGAGGTTGAGATGGCCGTCGGTGAGATAGATCGCCTCGGCGCCCTTGTTGTCGACGCGCTTCATCTCGAAGACCTCCTCGTAGAAGCGGGCCAGCCGCTCCGGGTCCAGGGTGATGATCGAGATCTGCTGAATTCTGGGCATGGGTGCTCCTCGCGTTGCGCCGCGCCGGGGCGCGGGTCGAAATGTAGGATGGCGGCCGCTCCCGGCCGCCGTCCCGCTCCCTGTCGGACCGCGATTATGCCGTCCGGAGCTGTTCTTTCCAGCCGGGCGTGTCCCGGCGCATCCGACGTATAATGCAGCTCGTGGCGAGCGAGAAACACGGAATCGGCTGAGGAGCGACCGCGCATGACCCTGATCCTGTCCAACGAGGACATAGAGCGAATCCTGACGATGGAGGACCTGGTGCCGGTGCTGGAGGAGGCCTATGTCGAGCTGGCCGAGGGCAGGGGCGGCAACCGGGTGCGCTCCGACATCGTGACCCCGACCACGTTCCGCGAGGACGGGCTCTACGCGCTGAAATCGATGGACGGGGTGATCCCGAAATTCGGCGTCGGCGCGGTGCGCATCAACTCCGACATCCTGACCTTTCCCAGGACGGACGGCCAGATGCGCCGGGTCAAGGCGCCGGCCGCGCCGGGCGAGCGCTATGTCGGGCTGGTGCTGCTGTTCAGCACCCATAACGGCGAGCCGCTGATGATCTGTCCCGACGGGGTGATGCAGCGCATGCGGGTCGGCGGCACCAACGCGGTCGCCGCCAGGCACATGGCCAGACAGGACGCGCATGTGGCCGCGATCCTCGGCTCGGGGTGGCAGGCCGGCGCGCAGCTTCTCGGGCTGGAGGCCGTGCGCCCGCTCGACGACATCCGCGTCTACAGCCCGCGCAAGGCGAGCCGCGAGGTCTTCGCGCAGGAGATGAGCGCCGCGCTCGGCAAGACCGTGCGGCCCTGCGCCACGGCGGCCGAGGCCTGCGCGGGGGCGGATCTCGTCGCCTGCGCGACCAACGCGACGGGGCCGGTGTTCTTCCGCGAGCACGTGGCGGCCGGCATGCATGTGGGCGGTATCCGGCCCGGCGCGTCGGAGATCGACCGCGCGGCATGGCCGGACATCGACCTGTTCGCTCTGCTCGACCATGACGACAACGCGCAGATCGTCCACACCCATGGCGTTCGGCTCGGCGAGGAGCAGGACGGGGGCATGTACGGGATGCCGCATGACGAGTTCCACGCCGCGATGGCGACCCTGCCGGAGATCGTCACCGGGCGCCGCGAAGGCCGGCGCTCGGATGGCCAGGTCACCTGCTTTCTCAACAATCTCGGCATGGGCTACCAGTTCGCGGCGACCGGCTACCTGGTCCACCGGAAGGCGAAGGCGGCCGGGCTCGGCCATGAGCTGCCGACCGACTGGTTCACCGAGACGGTTCATCCCTGAACTGCCGGCAGGAGCCATTTCGCTGGATGAGATGTAAATGCCTGTAAGGGGCATTATCAGAAAAAAGTGGGTTGAGGTAGGGCAGGGCTATCCATAGCTTCCTCGGATGAAAGACCCGTTCCGTTATTTCAACTCTTCGCCGGAAATCATTCGCCGCGGGGATGCGGGTCGAGCCCCTCCATCGGTTGGTCGAGGCAATGAAGATGCCGAGAAAGCCCGCCGGATCTCACCCGGCTTCGAAGGCAAACGGGTAGAGCGTTCTGTGTTCGAGCGCCTTGCCGGCTCCTAGCGCCACGTCCTCCAGCGCCGTCTCCGAAACGAGTTGACCGTTAAGAAGCCGGGTTTGCGAGCGGCGACTGGCTGAGAGCGGCCATGATCGCCTCCAGGCTTTTGCGCAAGAGAGCCCGCAGCCAGTTGAGGATGAGGCGGAGGTTTTAAGCCGACGGCGGTAAGGACGGCATGGACCTGATCGCCGTGGCGGCCCGTGAGGAAGTTGCGGCTCAGATGGCCGTCGGCGGCGTCGATGGCGGAGCGGCGCCGGAGCTCGTGTTTGATCTGACCGTGGACGCCGCGCCTCCGGCCGGAGATGAACACCCTGAGCGGCTTGGGCGCGTCGTGGCCGCGGTATCCCTTGTCGGCGTAGACCCGCTCGATCTCGCGGACGGTCAGGGCCCGGGTCTCCTCGATCACGCTGCCGAGCGTGTGGCCGTCGTAGGGGTTTCCGTGGAATGCCCGTGCGTGGAGCACGAACTCGCCGCCCTTGCAGCGCCGGTTGGTGGTGGCGATCGAGACCTTGACGCCGAACTCGTAGGGCCTGTGGGCCTTGCCCTTGCCGATGCATTCGACCGCCGGAGCATGCCAGTTTGGCTCCGCCCTCCTTCGCTTCGCAGCACCACCAGCATATACATAGCTGACACCTGTGCGTCATCGGCATGTTTGGGCATCTTGTGGTCGAAATGCGGCAGGACTAGGCTTCAGATTAGCTAGCACCAACCAGGTTCAGGAAAGGAGAGCGAGGAGGACATGTCAGGAAGGAGATTGGGTCCGAATAGGATCGCGGTCGCGAGCCTGCTCACCGCTGCTCTTTGGGCGCTGCCCGCTTCGGCGGACGAGGTGGCGGACTTCTATCGTGGCAAGACGATCACCCTTGTCGTCGGTGCTGGCCCCGGAGGTGGCTTTGACCTTTACGCCAGGACGCTGTCGCAGCATATGTCGAAGCACCTGCCGGGGAGCCCGAACATAGTGCTGCAATTCATGCCTGGCGCAGGGAGTATCACGGCTACCAACTACGTGTATAAAGTCGCGCCTCGCGACGGATCGATCTTTGCGCTCCCTTCCCAGAGCGTTGCTCTATTTCAGCGCCTTGAAAGTGGCATTCGGTACGACGCAGCCAAAATGAATTGGCTTGGCCGCATGGTGTCTGCGACCGGTGTTCTGGTTGTCTGGCATCAAGCGCCCGCCACGACCCTCGAGGAGATGAAGAACCGCGAGGTGATTTTCGGCGCGCATGGCAAAGGACAGGACACGTATTTCTTCCCTCAATTGATGAACAAGTTGCTCGGGTACAAGTTTAAGACCGTGCTCGGTTACCCCGGTTCGGCCGACGTTATGCATGCGCTGGAGCGTGGTGAGACACACGCCTACGTTTATATCTGGGCAAGCTTGAAGAGCCGACAGGGCGCCTGGTTGAATGAGGGCAAATTGATTCCGTTCGCCAATTACAGCCTAGAGACGCCGGCCGATCGTCCGGACCTGCCGCTGGTCACTGACCTCGCAACAGATCCCGACCACAAGGCAATCTTCGAGTTTTTTTCGTCGATCGCCACGGTGGGGCGCTCATTTGCAACGCCGCCAGAGGTACCGCGGGCCCGCGTAACGGCGCTGCGTAAGGCATTTTCAGAAACGATGACCGATCCTGCGTTCCTCGCTGATGCGAAAAAGCGCAAGATGGATATTGAGCCCATGGCAGGCGAGGCAATTCAGGAAGTGATTGCCAAGACGGTGGCAACGCCTGAGGCCGTTATCGACAAAGCCAAGGCCGCGCTGCAGTAAGCCGGAAGGTGACCATTGCGCAAGTGGTCGCTCGGCGAAAGGGAGGTGAATGCAAAATGGCCGATCTGACAGAATCCGGCCCTGGCGGTCTTGCTCTGCTCACCGCAACCGAGGCATCTGAAAAACTAAAGGCGGGAGAGATCACATCCGAGGCGCTGGTGACCGCCTGCCTTGCACGCATTGCGGCAAGGGAATCGGAGATCGGCGCCTGGGCCTTTATCGATCCCGATTACGCCTTACAGCAGGCGAAGGCGGTCGATGCCGAACCCCGCCGATCGATCCTGCACGGCGTGCCGATTGGCATAAAAGACGTGATCGATACCGCGGACATGCAAACTGGACACGGATCACCAATTTACAAGGGCGACCGACCAGTGCACGACTCTGCGTGTGTTCGCGCGTTCGCGCAGCCGGCATGGTGATCCTCGGCAAGACCGTCACGACGGAGTTCGCAAGCCCCTACCCCGCAGCGACCCGCAATCCTCACGATACGAAACGCACGCCCGGTGTGTCGTCCAGCGGATCAGGTGCGGCTGTTGCCGACTTTCACGTACCATGCGCAAACGGGACGCAGACGGGCGGCTCTGTCATAGGACCGGCCGCGTACTGCGGAGTCTATGGCTACAAAGGCAGCCTCGATGCGCTCGATCGTACCGGCATCCGCCATTGTAAGCCGTCAATCGATACGCTGGGCCTGTTCGCCCGGTCTTTGGATGACCTCATCGCGCTTCGCGCTGTTTCATGCAATCTGACAGCGTCGATCGGTCAGCCGACGGGTAAGCTCCGTGTTGGCATCTGCCGTACACAGCATTGGGACCGTGCAGAACCTTCGATGCAAGCTGCTGTCGAAATGACGGGAGAGCTGCTGGAGGAACAGGGAGTCCTTATCCGCAACGTCGAACTGCCTAGTGAGGTCGTCCAGGCCGAGCCGCAATTCGATGTGCTAACGAGCTGGGAGGGTGCCCAGGTTTTGGAGCGCGAGGCGCGCGAACACCTGGAAACATTTAACCCATGGAATCGCGAACGGGTCGAGTTTGCACGTACCCTGACCCGCGATCACTACGAAGAGGCGAAGCGCAAGCTGGCGGAAGCACGTGCCTCACTTGCAAAGCTGTTTGACGAAGTCGATGTGTTGGTGACGCCACCGCGAACGGGCGAGGCACCGATTGGGATCGAGGGAGTCCGTCCATCACCGTTCAACGCGGTCTGGACGCAGATGTATACACCGTGCGTTACCCTGCCTCTGTTCGAAGGACCGAACGCCATGCCATTGGCTATTCAGGTCATTGGAAAAGAAAACGAGGATGATCAGACTCTCGCCCGCGCTATGTTGATTGATCACGCGTTGCGAGACGCGCTCAAGGTCGTGCCGACCGGAGTCCAGCCGAAGGGTCGAATTTCACTGGAGCCAGTGGCTACACCGGGTAGCTAAAGCCCTGGTTCTTGACCGCCGTGGCCGCGAAGGCCTAGGCTTTCCCAAACAATCATAACCAGCGAAATGTCGCTGAACATCCAGGGAGAGCCGGCCATGACGTCAGATCGTCATACTCAATCCGCCATTCTCGATTCAGGTGAAGCCTTTTCGATCGACGGTACCTCGGCCTTCGAGGCCGGTTTGGAGCGCCGGACCTTGCTTAAGCTGCTTTTGGCCGGCGGTGGCGCGCTAGCGTGGCCTATCGGAATTGGTCACGCCCAGAACGGTACGACGACGCTCCGGATTGCGATGACGCTGTCGGACATTCCGGTGACGACGGGACAGGCAAGCGGTGGTGCCGAGGGCGGACGCTTTCTCAACCGGTCCGTCTACAATGCGATGGTCGACTGGGACCTCTCGCGGGCCGACCGGCCGTCGAGCCTCATACCTGGACTGGCGGAGAGCTGGTCGGTCGATTCGAAGGATCGCAATCTTTGGACGTTCAGGTTGCGTCGCGGGGTTAAGTTTCATGATGGCAGCCCGTTTACCGCACACGATGTGGTGTGGAATTTCGACAAGCTGACGAAGACGGACTCGCCGCAATACGATCGTCTGCAGGCCAGGAACGCTGCCAACTGGATGGTCAGCGTGGACAGCTATCGCGCGGTCGACGACTACACCGTAGAAGTCCGGACGAAGAAACCGAACGGCACCTTGCTCTACGAAGTGGGAGTAAATGTCTTCTACTCCAGCCCGCGGCAGTGGGAGACGCTTGGCCGCGACTGGCAGAAGTTCGCTTCCGAGCCGTCGGGCACCGGACCCTACGAGCTGGTACGGCTTGTTCCTCGTAACCGGGCTGAACTCGTGCGCAACCCGGATTACTGGAACAAGGACATGATGCCAAAACATGATCGAATGGTGCTGCGGCCGATGCCCGACGCCAATACCCGTGTTTCGGCGCTGCTGTCCGGCCAGGTCGACCTCGTCGAGGCGCTGCCGCCCGATGCGGTGCCGAGGGTGAAGGCGGCCGGGATGCGGGTGTCCACGAATGTTTATCCGCATATCTGGCCGTATATGGTCAGTCATTTGCCAAGCTCGCCGTTTAGCGACATCCGAATTCGGAAAGCCGCGAACCTCGCGATCGACCGCGAAAATCTTGCGAAGTTCCTTGGGGGGCTTGCCACGCCGGCGCAGGGATTCGTAACGCCGAATCATCCGTGGTTCGGCAAACCCTCATTCAAGGTCGGATATGACCCTGATGCTGCCCGAAAGCTGCTGGGAGAGGCCGGATTTGGAAAGAACAACCCGGTAAAGATAAAAGTCACGATGTCCGCGGCCGGTTCGGGTCAGATGCAGCCGCTGCCGATGAACGAGTTCATCCAGGAGAATTTCCGGGACGTCGGAATCGACATGTCGCTCGAGACAGTGGATTGGGAAGCTTTGCGGTCGCGTAGGCTTGCGGGTGTCGAGGCCGACCTGAACAAAGGCGTGGACGCGATAAATTACGCGTACTCCATTCAGTATCCCGTGTTCGGACTCATCGGCCAGACCTACCACGGCCAGAACCGCGTCAAGGGCTACAATTGGGGACATTTTGCCGACGCCAAAGCGGACCAGTTGGCAAGGGCATGTCTCGATGAGTTCGACGCCGATGAGCAGGACCGTCGCCTCGGTGAACTGCATTCTTACCTCGTTGATCAGGCCGTCTGGATATGGGTTGTACACGACATGAATCCGCGCGGCCTCGCCTCACACGTAAAGGGCTTCGTCCAGGCGCAGAACTGGTTCCAGGATTTCACACGGATACGAATAGAGAAGTGATGAGATCCGGCGTATAGCCGATGCTCTGGTATGTCCTGCGGCGGCTGGTCTACATCCTGCCGATTCTGTTCGGAGTTTCCTTAGTCTGCTTCTCTCTTCTGCACCTCGCACCCGGCGACCCGATGACAGCGGTGATGCCGGAATTCGGTTCCGAAGAGCTTATCGAGCAGATCAAGCGGTCCTATGGATTCGACCAGCCGCTACCCGTTCAGTATTTCCGTTGGTTGCTCGCTGTTCTCAGCGGGGATCTGGGCACCTCGATTGTCCAGGATCGCCCGGTCTGGAACGAGTTGGCGCCAGCCCTCGTCAACACGTTCCAACTCGCTGTCTTCGGAGTCGCGATAAGCCTGGTCGCAGGAATCGGGCTGGGCCTGCTGGCGGGTTATACCCGGCGGCTGGTCGCCGATCGCGCGATCACAACCACGGCGATCGTCGGCGTATCGGTGCCACATTATTGGGTAGGGCTGGTTCTCATTGCCATCTTTGCGGTCAGCCTAGGGTGGCTCCCGGCCATGGGAAAGGCACCACCGAGCGACGCCTTCGGGTTCGACGACGTCAGGTACATGATACTGCCAGCAATCACGTTGGCCCTGATTCCCACCGGTATTATCGCCCGCAGCGTCCGTGCGACTGTGATTGATGTGCGGAAACACGAGTTTGTGCAGACGCTGCATGCCAACGGACTGCCGCAGCGCCGAATTTTTCTCCATGTCGTCAAGAATGCCTCGCCCACGGTGCTCGCGATCATTGGCATCCAGCTCGGGCACCTTGTCGGCGGTTCCATTCTGGTCGAGACCGTCTTCGCCTGGCCGGGAACCGGCTATCTGTTGAACAATGCAATCGCGACGCGCGACCTTCCCCTACTGCAGGGCACGATCCTGGTCCTGGCCACATTCTTCGTGTTGCTGAATTTCTTGGTCGACTTGGCGCAGCCCTTTCTCGATCCGCGAATGAAGCGACACTGACGAAATGGCCAGACGAACCACCTATGTCGACGAAACGCTCACGCCGCAGATCGCGGGAGGTCGCACGCGGATTCAGCGCACCTATTGGCAGGCGGCACGGCGGCGCCTCGTGCGTGACCCCGTGTCAATGGGATGCATCTCCATCCTCTCCTTAATGGTCGCTGCTGCCATTTTTGCACCATGGATTACGCCGCACGATCCGTATGTCACGAGCATCGTGAATCGGCTGAAACCGGTCGGAACACCCGGGTATTTACTCGGCACCGATGAACTGGGCCGCGACATGCTCACGCGCCTAATTTACGGTGGCCGCATTTCTCTCCTGATGGGACTTCTACCGATCGCCGTCGCGACGCTTTTCGGCAGCGTTTTGGGTGTTGTCGCCGGTTACTTCGGCGGGAAGACGAATATGATCATCATGCGCGTCGCCGACGTATTTTTCGCGTTTCCTTCGGTTCTGCTAGCGGTCGGACTCGCTGGTGCGCTTGGCGCCGGGGTGGTGAACGTGCTGATTTCCCTTTCCCTGGTTTTCATTCCACCGATTACGCGAGTTGCCGAAGCTGCTACTACACAGATTCGCACCCAGGACTTCGTCGAAGCGGCACGGGCCACCGGAGCGTCGGCTCCGAGAATCATCATCGGTCATGTCATGACGAACGTTTCCAGTCCGATTCTCACCTACGCGTCAAGCTTGATCGGGCTTTCCATCGTCCTGGCTTCCGGCTTGTCGTTCCTCGGTCTCGGGATGTCGCCGCCGCTGGCAGATTGGGGCCTGATGCTGAACACGCTCCGCCAATCCATCTATCTCGCGCCTGTAAACGCTGTATTGCCGGGCGTGATGATTCTAATCGCCTCCGTTTGTTTCAATTTGCTGAGCGACGGGCTGCGAACCGCGATGGACGTCAAACCGTGAAAGGAGAAATTGCGATTCAGCGGGAGCATCCTACGCCGGCGAGTGAACCCGTCGATACCCTTTCCGCGACGCGGCCGTTTCTTAGGGTTCAGGGACTCAAGAAATATTTTCGGCTGAGAGGAGGGTCATTTGGTCTGGCGGGCGCATATGTCCAGGCGGTCGACGGAGTAAGTTTTGTTGTCGCCACGGGCGAAACACTCGGCGTAGTCGGAGAATCTGGTTGTGGCAAATCGACGACCGCTCGGCTCCTGATGCGGCTAATCGAGCCGGACGAGGGCCAAATTACGCTGCAAGATCGGAACGTCGGCGGCCACAATGGCATGTCCCTTCGCACGCTTCGGCGCCAAGTGCAGTTGGTTTTTCAGGACAGCTACGCCTCCCTTAACCCACGGCACACGATGGCAGAAGAAGTGGGGTTTGGGCTGATCGCTCAGGGCATTAAGCGAGCGGAGGCGAGGCGCCGTGCTAACGAGGTCTTAGAGTTGGTCGGCCTTGAGCCCGCTATATTCGCAGATCGGTATCCGCACGAACTTTCGGGAGGGCAGCGTCAGCGTGTCAATGTGGCTCGGGCGCTCGCACTTAGCCCCCAGCTTCTACTTCTTGATGAGGCTGTATCTTCGCTCGACAAGTCGGTCGAAGCGCAAGTGTTGAACCTTCTGATCGAGATTAAGAACCGCCTGAACCTGACTTACGTCTTCATTTCCCATGACCTGAATGTGGTGCGGTTCATCAGCGACCGCGTACTGGTAATGTATCTCGGCAAGGTCGTGGAAACGGGACCGGTCGAGAAGGTTTATACGGCGCCGGGCCATCCATATACGCGCGCGCTGATCGCGTCGCGCCTGAGCATGGACCCAAGCCGGCGCGTTGAAGCGGCGCCGGTTGCGGGCGATCTCCCAAGCCCCATCAATCCACCGTCCGGCTGTCGATTCCGCACGCGTTGTCCCTTCGCGGAGTCCGTCTGCAGCTTGCGGGAGCCACCCCTCGAAGCCTTTGGTGACGATCCGGCTCACTCCGCCGCCTGTCACGCACTGATACCTGGGAGCGGTCACAGCCGCGCTCCTGCACCCGGTGGTGAGCCGTCAACCCGCGCGAACGGAGCGCCGAAGTGATGGCTGAGTCTTCGATGCCGTCGGAGAAGACCAATCCTCCGTTGCTGTCAGTCCGAGGACTTACAGCAGCGTTTCGGAGCGAAGGTATGTCGCTCGACGCCGTAAATGGCGTCGACTTTGATCTCACGCTCGGCAAAACTCTGTGTCTGCTCGGCGAATCCGGTTCGGGCAAAACCGTCACCATGCGATCTCTCATTCGCCTGCTGCCGCCAACCGCACGTATTGGAGGAAGAATAGAGCTGGACGGGGTCGATGTGCAGTCGCTCGACGACGAACATCTGCGGGCTATACGCGGCACCAAGGTTTCCATGATCTTTCAGGAACCGATGACCGCGCTGGACCCCGTATTCACCGTCGGTCATCAGATCGCCGAGGTTGTGGTCTGGCACGAAGGCGTTTCCTGGTCCGCGGGACGTAAGCGGGCGCTAGAGATGCTCGACCTCGTTCAGGTGCCATCGGCACGCCGCAGGCTGGATTCCTATTCGCACGAGCTCTCAGGTGGTCTGCGCCAACGCGCCATGATTGCACTGGCTTTGGCATGTCGCCCCAAGCTGCTCCTCGCGGACGAGCCGACGACGGCGCTGGATGCTACTGTCCAAATTCAGATCCTTCTCCTGTTGCGGGAACTGCAACGCGAGCTTGGTATGGCGACGATTTTTGTGACCCATGATCTTGGCGTCGCCTGCGAAATAGCAGACCGGGTAGCGGTGATGTATGCGGGCCGCTTCGTCGAAACCGGGGAAATCGGTGAAGTCATAAAGACCCCGCAACACCCCTACACGATTGGCCTGCTCAGATCGACGGTCCATGCAGGCAGCGAGAAGGGGAGGCTTACGCCGATCCCCGGGGCGCCCCCCGATCTTCTCAACATGCCGCCTGGTTGCGCCTTCGCCCCGCGCTGTTCGCGTGCAGTCGGCGCCTGCAGCGATCACGTTCCGGAATTGGCTCAGGTTAAGCCCGGCCGGGAGGCCCGCTGTATCCTAGTTTCGGAGACGACCCCTTCATGATGCACGACCACGCCGGGAGGGGCGCGGAAGTATGAGTTTCAATGATGTCTGATGACGGAGGGGATCATGGCGCAGCATGTTGAGGGGCCACTGTATTATGAGCGGATGGGCCGCACGGGGCCGGTCATAGCTTTCATTCATCCGAACCCGATGGACCAGTCCTGCTGGATTTTTCAGATGGCGCACCTTTCGACCTGGTATAGGTGCATTGCCATCGACATTCCCGGCTACGGGCGCTCTCCAAAAGCGGACCCGGGGCTGACAATGGAAGACTTGGCCGACGCCTGTTGGGAAGCGATCGATGATGCGCTGCCCGGCGAGACAGCGGTCCTGGTGGGTTGTTCGACCGGATCGGCGATCAGCCCATTCATGTATCACCGGCGACCCGACAAGACGGCGGCCATGATTCTGTGCGGCACCGGCTACACCCCGGGCAAAGAGTTTGCCAAACGGCGAATCGCAGCTTACACGGCCAACGGCATCGATTATCGCTGGGCCTATACGTTCGAGGATCTCAGCCCGGCATTCCGTGCGACACCATTGGCACACTACTTCGCCAACCTATTTAGCGAGCGCAATGAACTAGCCGATCTCGACTCGATCCTGCACCAATTCAGGGCGCTGCAGATGCCGGAGCCGGAAGGTCATCACGAGCGCATAGCTTGTCCGACGATCATCCTGACCGGGAGCGAGGACGGAACGCACCAGAACGCGTTCGCCCTACAGGAGCGGATTCCGAACTGCCAGTTGAAGGTCCTGCCCGGCGCCGGACATGCCTGCCAAATAGAGCAGCCGTGGCTGTTCAACCGCCTCATGATAGAGTTCCTGGCAAAGCATAACCTGTTCCCCAGGAGGCCAAAGCCAGCTGTAGGGATGGTTTGACCGGTCAAAGCGACCGTGTAGATGGTAGGCGCGTCCTGTGGAGGGGCCGGTCTTCCTCGAAGTGAGGTGATTCAGGTTCTGCGCGGCGTCGGAACTGGTCGCGCGAGGAGAAGGCTTGGATGGTGGCGGTGCGGCCCATAGGTGGCCGTCGTGCTCGTGCGCAGTGGATCCTGATTGCTGCTAAAAATAGCTTTACAACAAAGCAATTATCAGCTGATGTCTGTATCGTTGCCGGGTGGCGTATTGTGGAGGTTGCGTCTCCCGACCCGGAAAGCATCTTGAACTGGCTTGAGCATGGTTCGGAAACAGGTCGAGGTCGCGATCATCGGTGCGGGGTTCTCGGGCGTTGGAATGGCTATCCGGCTCAAACAAGCGGGGATTAATTCATTTGTCCTGGTTGAGAAGGCCGAAGATGTCGGCGGGGTCTGGCGGGAAAACACCTATCCGGGAGCCGCATGTGACGCGCCGTCTCATCTCTATTCCTTTTCCTTCGAGCCTCATTTCAATTGGTCGCGCCGGTTTGCGCCACAATCCGAGATACTTGCCTATATCCGGCATTGCGCGAAGAAGTATGGCATTCTTCCCCATATCCGTTTCGCTTCGAGTGTACAGTCGGCAGAGTTCAACGAGACTACGAACGCGTGGGAGATACACCTTGAAAACGGGTGCGTGTATGAGGCTAAGTTCCTCCTCCCCGCCGTAGGCCAACTCCACCAACCCAAGTTTCCTGATTTGTCGGGGCGTGAACAGTTCCGTGGACGGCAGTTTCATTCCGCCGAATGGAACCATTCCTGTGATCTCACGGGTAAGAACGTAGCCGTGGTGGGCACGGGTCCGAGCGCCGTGCAGATTGTTCCGGCCATCGTCGGGAAGGCGAGGACGGTCCACGTATTCCAGCGATCGCCGGGCCACGTGAGGCCAAAGGCGGACCGGCCATACAGCGAATTCGAACACAAGCTTTTCCGGTACGTCCCGCTGTTGCGGAAGATCGACCGGGCGCTTCAATTCTGCCAGAACGAGCTGCGATACCGTGCTTTCAACTCGAAGCGTTTAAATGAGGCTCAGCAGGAAGCGTTCCGGCAGGAACTGGAGCGTACTGTGACGGATCCCGTTCTGCGCAGACAGCTTACGCCCGACTATCCGGTGGGCTGCAAGCGGGTGCTTCCCTCCAATGACTGGTATCCGGCACTGTTGGAGGGGAACTGCACACTCGTCAACACACCGATCCAGCAGATCGTGCCCGACGGCGTGGAAACCGCTGACGGAGAGGTCTGGAAGTCGGACATCATTATATATGCGACAGGATTTCGTACGACCGAGTTCCTGTCGTCCCTGACAGTCATCGGGCGCAACGGTCAGCGCCTTGACGAGACCTGGAAGGGGGGAGCCGAAGCCCATCGCGGCGTCGCCGTCTCCGGTTTCCCAAACATGTTCATTCTCTATGGGCCGAATACGAACTTGGGGCACTCGTCAGTCATCTACATGATCGAGTCCCAGGCACGCTACATCCTCAAGTGCATTCGCAAGCTTCGCAGGCGCCGGGTTTCCCGTATCGAGGTCACGCCGCGGGCGCAGGAGCGATACAACGCTTGGCTGCGGGAACGCCTCGACAGAAGCGTTTGGTACCTTGGCGGATGCACCAGTTGGTTCAAGAACGAGGCAGGTAAGGTTGTCACCAATTGGCCGGGGTTTTCGTTCGAATATCGCAATCGCATGCGTTGGGTGCGGCTCAAGGAGTATGAGCTCGATTGAGCTTGGGAAGTCCGGTCAGCCGGCGCTGTACGCTCTGCCGCGCTGGCGCGAGGGCCGGGGCGTTCGCGGGGCTAGATCGAACAGCTCCTTGCCTCGGGTCTTTCTGAGATAGTCGAACAACATCAGCGCTTCGTCGCCGCATGGAACCAGGCGTTCCACGATCCGCGAGAGCTGCTCGAAATCTTTTCGGGTTAACGATCCGAACAAAGCCGCATTTACCGGCCCCTGTATTTCGGTAAGCGCATCGAGTTGGCTCAAAGCCTTCGGCGTCAGGGTCAAAGAAACTCTGCGGCGGTCGTAAGAGTTTTCGGTTTTTTCGACGAGATCAGCGTCCACGAGCTTGACCACCTCCGTCGTTACGAAGGAGCCGGATAGATGCAGATGGGCTGCGACCTGGTTTATACCGACATCGCCCAGTTTCTGTTGTTGAAGGATCGAGACCAGGATTGCGAAACCGGTTCCGCTCAGCCCTAAGAGCGAACCGTATCCGGCCCGGACGTCGTTCATCCTGACAACGACGGCAAGCAAATTGTGTATGAATTCGCGGAACTCGGAATCGGAGCCGTCAGTCAAAAGCTCTTCTTTCGCGATTGTTGCACGCATTTGCGAACCGTCCATCTGCTAAGCCAGTCTTCTCAGGAAGGCACCGGCTTCATCATGAGCAACTTTATGCACCCGTGCCAGCAGCGGGCCGTTCAGCCCGTGGCCGCGGGCCTCTCCGCTGTCTTCAAGCACCTCCGACAATCAGCTTTTGCCGAAGGTAGAAAAACCGACCCTACCACGGCACGCCTCGGTTTCGTGCGGCGTTCAGCTAGTTAGCAAAGCTTTTTTGTGGACACGTGGGCGCGCCACGCTCCAAACTCAGACACAGCCGGTAGCTTAGAAGCTGGCAGAACATGCAGTAATAGGGAGAGCAACGCATGACCCACCGCATCAAGGGGGTGATTGCCTCATTCGCATCAGCCGCTGTGCTTGCTGCTACGGGCGCATCGGCCGTGCATTCCGAACCCGTCGCCAGTTTCTACCGAGGCAAGACCGTCACGCTTTACGTCGGAGCCGGGGCGGGGGGTGGATACGGGCTTTACGCGCGACTTATGGCGGAACATCTGGGCGAGCATCTGCCCGGAAAACCGACTGTGGTGGCCTCGTTCATGTCGGGAAGCGGCGGTTTGAAGGCTGCCAACTACGTCTATAACGCAGCCCAGAGAAGCGGCGTTGCGCTCGGCGTTCTCCTATCTCCGGTGCCGGTTCAACAATACGTACGGCCTGAGGCCGCAAAGTTCGACGTCAACAAGTTTCAGTGGATTGGCGTGGTTGCGCCCGTAGTCCAGTCGTTCACGGTAATGCGCTCGGCGCCGGCAACCACGATCGAGGGGATGCGGGAAAAGGAGATTATTGCGGGGGCGACCGGAGTGGGCTCGGACACCTACGTCGTGCCGAAGCTCGCCAACTACGCGCTCGGGACTAAGATCAAGATCGTTAAGGGCTACAAGGGGACAGCCGCCATTGCTCTCGCAATGGAGCGGGGAGAGGTGCATGCCTGGGCAGGACCCTGGACCTCGAAAGAAGCGCGGTTTCCGGAGCTCCTCAACCCTGAGAAGGCTGTACAGCTGTTCCAGTTTGGTCTTATTCGCCAGCCTGGCTACGAAGAGACGCCTCTCTTGACCGACCTGATTGCCGTCCCCGAAAAAAAGCGCGTTGCCGAGTTTCTGTCCGGGCCGACTGCACTGGGTCGCAGCTTGGTTGCCCCGCCGGAAGTGCCTTCCGAGCGTGTGGACGCGCTTCGCGCTGCGTTCGACGCTATGGTTGAAGACGACGCGTTTCTTGCTGATGCAAAAAAACGTAAGGCGGATGTATCTCCCACTGGTGGTGCCGAGACCCAAAAATTGGTCAAGCGGATCACTGACGTATCTCCTAACGTGGTCGAGGAGGCGAAACGCATTCTCCTATCCAACTGAATGAGGGTCGGCTACTGAAGTTTATTGGCGCCGTTTCGCTCAGTAGCCAGTCTCCGACTGTCTTAAGGTTACCTGAGTGTCTCTAGCGCTCGGCACGCTGGATTTCCGCATGAACCGTCTGGAGTGGCGCGGGATGGTCCACGCCTCCCAGCCTGGTGCGGAGGCATTTTCGGCGCGTCCGTCAATGGTAGTGCTGGCCCATGAAGGCTGTGAGCGGGCGCCGCCCGACTATCCCTTGGTGGGCTTGCCCGCCGCGACGAGGCCTCAGAACTGATCACCACCGCTGCTCGGGCTGCCCCAGGCGGTGCGATTAGGTGGATCAGGTCATCACAGCGACTGTCGCGTTCTGTGAAGCTGGGCGGGCTCTCCAACTCGACGCCCGATCCGCGATTATTTTTCGGCTGTCAGCACTTGTCGCAAGCGCTTTACGACCTCCGGGTTCGCTGACTTGAAAGCCTCCTCAATCTTCGACTCGATCGCCTCTCCGCTGAGCGGCTGAAAATCGAGGTTGCGCTTCCTGTAATCCTCGCGGAGAGCAGGGTCGGCCAACATGGCGCCAAAGGCCTCTCGCATGGTGTCGATGCGTTTAGCCGCCAAATCCGGCGGTGCATAGAACGCCTGCCCGACGTTGAAATTCAACTCAACCAAGTCGAGCATTTTCGCTTCCAGCGTATCCGGTTTCACGAACTGGCGCACATTCGGCAGGTCCGGCAACTCCGGAACAGCGGGACCAATGCCGGTCAGAAAACGGATCTTCTTGTCTCTGATCCAGTCCGGCCTGACGCTCGCAAATCCCGAATAGTAGTTGCCCCGCCCATGCACTTCGCCGCGTTCGAGCGCCTGGTTCATTTCGCCGCCGCTGCCGTAGCCCAGGATGATCTTCATGTTGGTGCCAAGCACGGCGTTAATGACCGATGGCACGACAAAGCCCGCATCGGAGCGCCCAGTAGCGGCCATCGTTGTCTGAACACGCCTGAGGTCCTCGATGGTCTTGGCCGGCGCTTCATGCCACACCGCGATCAACTGAGCCCGCGTGGCGACCGACCCGAGCCAGTTGAACTTCGTCGCATCATAACGTTGAGGCCGGATCAACGGGTCTGTAATCGACCCCGGCGAGATCATCGCGAGCATCGTCCCGTCCTTCGGAGCGACGTTCATCATGTAGGCGGCTGCGACAGCGCCTCCGGCGCCTGGCCGATTCTGTATGATGACCGTGGGATTGTTGGGCAGGTGCTTTCCGAGGTGGCGAGAGACGATCTCACAGTATAGGTGGTAAGACCCTCCAGCACCGGAGGGTACGATAACGGTAACGGTCCTTCCCTGATAGAAGGATCCTTCTTCCTGCGCGCCGGCTGGATTGTGCGTCACCGGGGCAAGCGCGAGCGCGGCGGCCAACGTAATTCCGATTTTGAACATAACGCCTCCTGTTTCTCCGTTCTGGTCCCCTAAGGATCATTCGGAACGGGCTGGGGGACTGCCGAACTGGTGCCGTACAGTTGGGTGCTGGTCGCGGCGCGACCCGCGAGCTCGCCTCGACTATTGATCGGGGAAGATCGACTCTCCCGATCGCCCGCAAAAGCGCCAGAAACTGCGTTGCGTCGTCGGGCCGTCGGCGTCAACCACGCCCCCGGCCAACATGAACTGATGAGCAGCATCATTCGATAATTTCGCCATGTGCGATCGCTCTGGGCGGCTAGGACGAGAAACACTGTAGCCAAGACGTCGGGCAATGTCACAACGAACGAGAGGTTGCGCAATAAGGTCGGTGTCTCGACGGACCTCCATTCACGCCGCTCGCATAGGCGCCGGACCGGCTGCTTAGCCGAAGTGCCGCGAGAGGCGTAGCGCGAACGCCGCGAGTGTGCGCACGGGATTGGCCGCCGAGCTAAAGGGCATCACCGACATGTCGCAGACGAATAGAAGCTGGTCAAAATCGGCGCCAAGGTGGTCGCTCGTGCCCGCTACGTCACGTTCCAGATGGCCGAGGTCGCCGTACCCCACGGATCTGTTCCGGGACATCCTGAACCTGATCGACGGGCTGCGACGACGATTCCTGGCGGCAGGCTGAACGGAGGAAACATCGGAATGATGGAGGGAGCAGTGTGTCCGGCTGGGAAGGAATCTGATAGAAGCAGACTACCGATGGCAAGATGCCCGGCCGAACGGTGGGCGGGTTACGCTTCCGAGAAACAGCCTGTTCGGCTGTAAATGGGGACGAATTTGGCAGTCATCTGGGGGACGTCCGTTATAAATGGACGCTTGGGGAAAAATGGACTTTCCTGTTGTCGGGCTAGGCGCATCTGCCGGCGGCCTCAAGGCCCTGAGTGCCTTTTTCACCGCCATCGAGGCGCGGGACGCCCGCCCCGGAATGGCGTTCGTCGTCATCACACACCTTGCACCCGAGGAAGAGAGCCACCTGGCCGAACTGCTACAACACAGGACACGGCTTCCGGTTACGCAGGTAGCTGACAGTACCGAAATCGAAGTCGACCATGTTTATGTGCTGCGCCCCAACCAGACGCTGCTTGTCCGGCGCGGGCGGCTGGAACCGCAGGCGCGGTCGGCTGACGTCCCGCCCCATCCGGTGGACGATCTGTTCCGGTCTCTGGGGGTGGAATGCGGACCTTGGGCCGTTGCCATCACCCTTTCGGGAACCGGTCCCAACGGTTCAGCAGGTCTGCCCACAGTCAAGGAGAACGGCGGCCTGATTTTGGCGCAGACACAGGAATCGTGCGACTTCCCGGACATGCCGCGGAACGCCGTCGCGACGGGGCTGGTCGATGCCGTCCTCCCGCCGGACCAGATGATCGAGGTCCTTGCCCGCTATGCGTAACACCTCCGCACGGGCCGGGGCACACCCGGCCAGGATTTAACCGATGGGGACGATCACGGACCAGCGCAGGAGCACGACGCGCCGGGTGCGGTCGATCAGATTCTGGAGACGCTGCGGACGCATACGGGGCTCGATTTCCGTCAGTACAAGCCCGGAATTCTCCAGCGCCGCATCGACCGTCGTGCCGGACTCGGCCAGTATGGCGACTGGGGCGCCTATGCCGACTTCCTGCGCCGGACGCCGGAAGAACGGGATAGCTTGGCCAACGACCTGCTGATCACGGTGACGAGCTTTTTCCGCGACGAGGACGCCTGGGAGGTGCTGCGGGATGAGGCGATCCGTCCGCTGGTCGCGGCCCACCACCCGGACGAGCCGTTCCGCGTCTGGGTCGCGGGCTGTGCGTCGGGTGAGGAAGCGTACTCGATCGGCATTCTTCTGTTCGAGGAAGCCAAAGCGCAGGGAAAGTCTTTCCCCATCGACATCTTCGCCACCGACGCATCGGCCAAGGCATTGGCGGTGGCTCGACGCGGCCTCTATCCCGCCGCCGCGGTGCAACATCTGTCGGCGGACCGGATGGAACGCTGGTTCGAGAAGGCTGGAGACAGCTACCGGATAAAGCGTGACCTGCGCGAAGCCATCGTGTTCGCGCCGCAGGACCTGATTCAGGACCCCCCGTTCTCACGCGTCAGGCTCCTCATCTGCCGGAATGTCCTGATCTATCTGCGGCCCGAGCTTCAGCACAAGCTGCTCCGCCTGTTCCACTTCGCCCTCAACGAAGGCGGTTATCTGTTCCTTGGCAGTGCCGAAAATATTGGCAACTCGGAGGACCTGTTTGAGACCGTCTCCCAGAAATGGCGGCTTTTCCGCCGGCGGGGAGCAACGCGCCGCGAAATCCTCGAGTTTCCGATAGGCAAAGGCAGCTTCCTTCGTCGACAGCTTCACGCTCGGCCGGCTTCCGATCTGCCGCCGCCGGAGCGGATTGCCGAAACTTCGCTCATGGCACTGGTTGAACGGCACGTGCCGCCGTCCGTTGTGGTCGATCGCGACTTGCAGGTTCTCTTTTACAACGGGGCAATGGAACGCTTCCTGAACCCGCAATCGGGGGAGCCGACCAACGATCTTGCCTCCCTCGCGCGCGAGGGGCTCGGCATCCGTCTGGGCCGACTGGTGAAGAAAACGAGCGAATCCGGCAACCCGGAATGGGAGCGCGCGCAGATCGCCCTGGATGGCAGGATGACCCTTGTCAGCATCGAAGTGGCACCGCTGGAAAATGCGGAGCGCAATGGCCTCTACCTGATCAGCTTCACGGAACACGGGGAGGCGACAACGGCCGATGCGGAGCATGAGCGGCCGCAGTCGACACACACGGAGGACCTTGAACATGAAGTAAAGCTGTTGCGGGACGAGCTGCGGACCACGATTCAGCTATCCAGCCGTGCGCGCGAAGAGCATGAATCTTCCAAGGAAGAAATCATGTCCATGAACGAGGAACTTCGCTCCACGAACGAGGAGATGGAGACCTCGAAAGAAGAGCTGCATTCGCTCAATGAGGAACTCAATACGGTCAACATCGAGCTGCGCGAGAATGTCGACGAGCTTAAGAGGCGCACAGACGACATCAACAACCTGCTGGTCGGCACTAACATTGCGACGCTTTTCCTCGACACGAAGATGCAGATCCGCTGGTTCTCCCCCGCCGTGCAGGATCTGTTCAACATCCGCGCTTCGGACGTCGGCCGCCCGATTGCCGATCTTGTTCAGAAGTTCGCCGATAACGAATTCAATGCGGACTGCGAACGGGTGCTTCGCTCGCTGACCCCGGCGGAGAAGCAGGTCCGGTCAAGCGACGAGCGCTGGTTCGTTCGCCAAATCCTGCCGTATCGCACTCGGGACGACCGCATCGATGGCGTCATCGTGACATTCGCCGATGTGACGGCGATTCAGGCCGCCCGCCGCTACGCCGAGGAGATCGTCGAGACGGTGCCCGTACCCCTTCTCGTGCTCGACTGGGAGCTGCGCGTCGTTTCAGCCAACCCCGCCTTCTATGAAACGTTCAGGGTGGCACGGGAGAAGACAGCCACCCGTCTGATCTATGATCTCGGCAATGGACAATGGAACATTCCGAAGCTGCGCGGCCTGCTCACAGAGGTACTGGCGGGCAACGACAGTTTCAGGGACTACGAGGTCGAGCACGACTTCGAAGGAATCGGGGCGAAGGCCATGCTGCTCAGCGGCACCCGGATCGACCATATGCAGCTGATCCTGCTGGCAATCGAGGACATTACCGGGCGCAAGCAGTCGGAAGCGCATCAGACGTTGCTGATGTCGGAGTTGAGCCACCGCGTCAAGAATGTGCTTGGCGTCGTGCAGGGCTTGGCATCTCAGACGCTCGCGCGGAGCAAATCGCTGGAGGAGTTTCGGTCGACCTTTGAAGGCCGGCTCGCTGCCCTCAGCCGAGGCCATGCGCTGCTTCTGGAGGGCGAATGGAAAGAGACCGATCTTGGCCATCTGATCCAAGGTGCCACCGAGGCGTTCGAATCCGTGCGCGTGCAATCGGAAGGGTCGTCTGTCAAAATTTCTCCCGCGAAGACGCTGGCTCTGAATCTTGTTCTGCACGAGCTGGAGACCAACGCGATCAAATACGGGGCATTGTCGACAGACACCGGCCATATCGATTTGCGCTGGTCGCTGGAAGACGGAGAGGGTACGGCCGAGGGAACGAAAAAGGTTCGGTTGGTTTGGCAGGAACTTGATGGCCCGCCCGTCAAGCGACCTGAGAGCAGCGGATTTGGCGTGAGCCTCATCCAGCAGCTCCTGCGGTACGAGATGGATGGCAGCGCCCACCTGTCGTTCGAGCCAAACGGCCTGCGATGCGAAATGGTGTTTACGGCGGCCTGAACGGAAGGGGATGCGGGTAAGCACCCCGGCCGCTCTTGCCTAAGCCAAGGGAGAGGCGCAAGGGGATGAGACATGACCAAAAGTAATGCATTGGCGGGCTATCGCGTCCTCGTGGTCGAGGACGAACTGATGATCGCGCTTGACATGTGCAGCAAGCTTGAAGAGGTGGGGTACGTACCCGTCGGCCCGGTGGGCACGGTAGACGAGGCACTGGCCCTGCTCGAAAGGCAACGGCCGGATTTTGCGCTTCTGGACGAGAATCTGCGAAGCGTTCCGGTGACGCCTGTGGCCGAAGCCCTCAGGAGACGGCACATTCCTTTCTGTGTGATCAGCGGCTACGACCGTTCCCGCTCGCCAACCCCAGTTCTGCGGGATGCACCACGCCTGTCGAAACCGGCCACCTCAGCCATGATTTCGGGGGTGCTGGAGGAACTCTCACATTCAGTAGCCCAGCGACCGGCGGAAGGAGAGGCATACCCTTCCGCCGGTCACGGAGAGTGACGCCCCGTCATTCCCTCCGCGCCACGAACCAGACGTTCATCGGATCGGGCAGGACGTGCCGTTGCACGCTCTGGAACCAGGCGTCAACGCGTCCCCAATCATAGTGTCGCCGGCCCTACGCGCGCCTCGACAACGCGGGGCTGCTGTGGTTCCTGAACGGCAGCCACCTGACCGCAATCGAAGAGTGGGGACGCGGTCATGGAGACCGGCAGAGGCTCGCCCCTAAGCTATAGGAAGATGCCCTCGGCACCCGGGTGGGTACTGGCTTGGGATTTGGCGTCTCGCCCGACAGATGACCGCCAGGGGGGGGGGTAGGGGGTGTAAATCCCTGGCGAGGCATTGCCGCGGGACCGGTCGCCCGTAGCGAAAAATCGCGCGCGGAAATC
>WHUE01000019.1:48514-48934 GCA_009377375.1 Alphaproteobacteria bacterium
GGGGGGGGGGGGGTATAGTTTGCGGCGTTTGTTCCGAGAGGCGGGCGCTAGCCCGCGCCGCATTCCGCCGCGTCTGCCGCCGTTCGCGGGGCCGAACCGTCGGAATATCTTACGCTTATCCGTTGGCGGCCGATTTTCTTTCCGCCGGATGCCGCGCTGCACGCGAGCAGATTCTTCACCCTCGGCCGCGCGGGGCCAGCGGCTTCACGAGTGGCGCGGTGAGCCAAGAATTGGGTGCGCGCCGGCGCGTTTTCGCGGGTGGGGCAATGGAAGGCCGCTTAGGTTTCCGGCAGCACGTCCGCAAGCTTCTCTTCGATCTGCTTCAGTTTGAGGGGCTTTGGCGCATACTGCCTCGAATAGCTGATGATGCCCAATTCGCTTTGTGTCTCGAAGCTGCTGGTCCATTACTGGTGCGCTCCC
>WHUE01000001.1:0-460 GCA_009377375.1 Alphaproteobacteria bacterium
GGGGCTCAAGGTGCATCTGGCGCGGCCCGATGCGCTGGATGCGATCAAGCGGGCTGTGGAGACGGCCCGTCAGGGACGCGGCCGGCTCAGCCTGGTGCTCGATATCGGCGACGCCCAGGCCGTCGAGATCGCGCTGCCGGGCCGCTACAGCATCTCGGCGGAGATGCGGGCTGCGATCGACGCCGTTCCCGGCGTGGTGGAGCTGCAGGACATATAGACGCAACCCCCTGTAATTAGGGGCCAAAGCCGGATTCGGCTTGCCTTCGCCCGGGCATGGGTCTATCAAGCACGCCGTAACCAATTCGCACGCGGGTTCGCGGCGGCGCGGGTGAGCCGTGTCGCCGTTCCGGTGCCCGGTTCCGGGAAGGCATCGTCTGTCCCGGCCGGGCGTTGCCCGCGGAGGATCAACCGGAAAAGGACCAGACCATGGCGATTCCGACTTTCTCTATGCGCCAGCTTC
>WHUE01000001.1:470-99696 GCA_009377375.1 Alphaproteobacteria bacterium
GGGCGGCCGCGTGCTGTTCGTCGGCACCAAGCGCCAGGCGAGCGACCAGATCGCCGACGCGGCGAAGCGCTGCGGCCAGTACTACGTCAACCATCGCTGGCTCGGCGGCATGCTGACCAACTGGCAGACCATCACCGGTTCCATCAAGCGGCTGCGCGAGTATGACGAGCTTCTGGGTCAGGAGGACATCGGGCTGACCAAGAAGGAAATGCTGATGCGCGAGCGCGAGCGCGACAAGCTGGAGCGCGCGCTCGGCGGCATCAAGGAGATGGGCGGGCGCCCGGACATCCTTGTGGTGATCGACACCAACAAGGAATCCATCGCGGTCAAGGAAGCGCAGAAGCTCAAGATACCGGTCGTCGCGGTGATTGACAGCAACTGCGATCCGGACGGGATCACCTTCCCGTTCCCCGGCAACGACGACGCGATCCGGTCGATCGCCCTGTATTGCGGCCTGTTCTCCGATGCGGTCCTCGACGGTCTGCAGCAGGAAGCGATTGCCGCGGGCGACGATGTCGGCGCGTCCGAGCAGGCGCCGGTGGAGACGCTGGACGCCATGCCGGCCGCCGCCGGGGCCGGTGACCCCGCAGCGCCCGCTGCTGGGTAATTCGACTGGTTATCAGGCTGAACCGCTTGTAGACCAGATTGTTACAGGACGAACTTCAGGGATTGGATAATGGCTGAGATCACCGCTTCGCTGGTCAAGGACCTGCGCGAAAAGACCGGCGCGGGGATGATGGACTGCAAGAAGGCGCTTACCGAAACCGCTGGCGATATCGAAGGCGCGGTCGACTGGCTGCGCAAGGCCGGGCTGGCTGCCGCCGCCAAGAAGGCGGGACGTGTTGCTGCCGAGGGTCTTGTCGGCGTGGCCACGAGCGGCAATATCGGCGCGGTTGTCGAGATCAACGCCGAGACCGATTTCGTCGCCCGCAACGCGCAGTTCCAGACCTTCGTGGGCACGGTCGCCCAACTGGCGCTTCAGCACGGGGCCGATGTCGAACAGCTCAAATCCGCCGCCCTGCCGGGCGGGGAGACGGTCGAGGACGGGCTGAAAGCCCTGGTGGCCACCATCGGGGAGAATATGTCGCTGCGGCGTTCGGCAGTGATCTCCGTCTCCAGCGGCGTGGTCAGCGCCTATGTCCACAACGCCACTGCACCGGGTCTGGGCCGCATCGGCGTGCTCGTCGGGCTCCAGTCGGGCGGGGACGAGGCGAAGCTCGCCGAGTTCGGCCGCCAGCTCGCGATGCATGTCGCCGCCGCCGCGCCACAGTGGACCGACATCGGCGAGGTCGACGCCTCGGCGCTGGACCGCGAGCGCGAGATTCTGTCCGAACAGGCGCGCGCTTCGGGCAAGCCGGAAGAGATCGTCGCCAAGATGGTCGAGGGCCGGCTGCGCAAGTTCTACGAGGAGGTCGTGCTGCTCGACCAGACTTTCGTCATCGACAACGAGACCCGCGTGCGCCAGGCGGTCGAGGCGCTGGGCAAGGAGTTGGGGACTCCGGTGACCGTCGTCGGCTTCCAGCGGTTCTCGCTGGGCGAGGGTATCGAGAAGCAGGATGCCGACTTCGCCGCGGAGGTTGCGGCCGCGGCCAGGGGCTAGGCCGGCACCGGCGGCACGCCAAATGAAAGGCTCGAGCGTGAAGATATGAAGGAGGCGACGCCGGAAGGCCAGGGTTACCGCCGGGTTCTGCTGAAGGTTTCGGGCGAGGCCCTGATGGGAGACCGGCCTTTCGGTCTCGACACCAAGACGGTCGAGCGCATTGCGACCGAGGTCAAGGCGGTACACGGGCTGGGCGTCCAGATATGCCTGGTGATCGGCGGGGGCAATATCTTTCGCGGCATCGAGGCCGCAGCCCAGGGGCTGGAGCGGGGTACCGCCGACTACATGGGCATGCTGGCGACAGTGATCAACGCGCTGGCCATGCAGGGCGCGCTGGAGCGCGCAGGGGTGCAGACCCGGGTGCAGTCGGCCATCCCGATGTCCACCGTCTGCGAACCCTATATCCGCCGCCGGGCCGTCCGCCATATGGAGAAGGGGCGGGTGGTGATCTTCGCCGCAGGCACGGGGAGCCCGTACTTCACCACCGATACCGCCGCGGCCCTGCGCGCTGTCGAGATGGGGTGCGATGCACTGTTCAAGGGGACCCAGGTCGACGGCGTCTATACAGCCGATCCGCACAAGGTTTCCGACGCGGTCCGTTATGAAGTTCTGACATACAAGGAGGTCCTTTCGCAGGACCTCAAGGTCATGGATGCTTCCGCCATCTCCCTGTCGCGAGAAAATGGCATTCCGATTCTCGTGTTTTCCATCCACAATTCGGGTGCTTTCGCCGACGTGGTCGCCGGAAAAGGCCGGTTTACGGTGATCAGGGAAGAGGAGCGTGCCGATGGCTGAACCGGATCTGGCCGATTTCAGGCGACGTATGCAGGGCGCGGTCGACGTGCTCCACACCGAATTCGGCGGGCTCCGCGCCGGCCGCGCCTCCGTCGCGCTGCTGGAGCCGGTGATGGTGGACGCCTATGGCAGCAAGATGCCGCTCAACCAGGTGGGGACCGTCAGCGTGCCGGACTCGCGGCTTCTCACGGTCCAGGTCTGGGACAGGGGCCTGGTCGGCGCCGTGGACAAGGCGATACGCGAATCCGGGCTCGGGCTTAACCCCGCTACGGAAGGACAGCTCATCCGGGTGCCGATCCCGCAGCTCAGCGAGGAGCGCCGCGTGGAGCTGACCAAGATCGCCCACAAATATGCGGAGCAGGCAAAGATCGCCGTGCGCAACGTCCGCCGCGACGGCATGGACACGTTCAAGAAACTGGAGAAGGACGGCGAGATTTCCCAGGACGAGCAGCATGCCTGGGCCGACGACCTGCAGAAGCTGACCGACAAGACGATCAAGGAGATTGACGACGCGCTCGCGGGCAAGGAACAGGAAATCCTGCAGGTATGATGCGATGAAGGCCATTTCTTCCCGTACCGATGCTGCGCCGCCGCCGCCAACTCATGTCGCCATCATCATGGACGGCAACGGCCGCTGGGCAATCTCGCGCGGGCTGCCCCGCGTTGCGGGTCACAGGCAGGGGGCGGAAGCAGTGCGTACCGCTATCACCAGCGCCGTCGATCTCGGGGTGTCCTATCTGACCCTCTACGGCTTCTCCGTCGAGAACTGGAAAAGGCCGAAAAACGAGGTCACGGACCTGATGGGGCTGCTGCGGCTCTACCTGTCGCGGGAGATCGCGGAGCTCGACCGTCAGGGCGTGCGCATCCGGTTCATCGGACAGCGCGACCGGCTGGCGCCGGACATCGTCCGGCTGATCGACGATGCCGAGGGACGCACGAGAACCAATACGAAGCTCAACCTGGTGGTCGCCCTCAGCTATGGCGCCAGGCAGGAAATCACCGCGGCGGCAACGGCTCTTGCCCGCAGGGCGCTCGCCGGCGAGATCACGCCCGAGGAGATAAACGAGGACAGCCTGGCAGGGCATCTGGAAACCGCCGGCATGCCCGATCCGGATCTCGTAATCCGCACCAGCGGAGAAAAGCGGGTCAGCAATTTCCTGCTCTGGCAGCTCGCCTATGCCGAGTTCGTGTTCACCGATACGCTGTGGCCCGATTTTTCGAGAGACGATCTCGCGGAGGCGATTAATGAGTTCCATCGCCGCGAACGGCGGTTCGGTGCGACGGGCTGATGGATACGGGCTTTCTCAGCTGAACCTGCGCATCGTTTCGGCGCTGGTGCTGGGGCCGCTGGCGATCGCGTGTATCTATTTCGGCGCGCCCTGGTTCAACGCGCTGATCGCAACGGCTGTCGCCATCATGGCGTGGGAATGGACCCGGATGTGCTGCGGCTCCGCGCTGACGGCGGAATCCGCACTGGCGCCGCTGGTCGTCGTCGCCGGGCTTGCCGCGGCATCGTTCGGCCACATATGGGTAGCGACATCGGCCGTGCTCGCCGGCGGGATCTGCGTCGGGATCGTCGCGTTCACGTTGCGCCGCGACTTGCCGGTCTGGGCGGGGAGCGGGGTTCTGCTCGTCGGATTTGCCGGGATCGGGCTGGTTTGGCTTCGCAGCACGGGCGATTCGGGTGTAATCGTCGTGCTGTGGCTCTTCGGCGCGATATGGCTGACGGACACCTGCGCCTATTTCGCCGGGAAGACCATCGGCGGCCCACGGCTCGCCCCGCGGATCAGCCCGAACAAGACCTGGGCCGGTCTGTTTGGCGGCGTGATCGCAAGCGCTGCATTCAGTGCCGCATGGCTGGGGTGGCTGCAGGGGCAGGCGATCGTGAATGGGATCGTCCTCGGGGTCGCCGTGGCGGTGGTTGCGCAGCTCAGCGACCTGACGGTTTCGCGCGTAAAGCGGCTGGCGCACGTGAAAGATACCGGTACTCTGATTCCGGGCCATGGGGGGCTGTTGGATCGCGCGGACGGGTTTCTGTTGAACGGGACCCTGATCGTGCTGGTGGCCCTGCTCGGCGGAAAGGATGTGATTCCATGGCAGTGATCGTGAAGAAGGCCGCGGCGGCGACGCCGCCCAAGCGCGTCACGATTCTGGGGTCTACCGGTTCGGTCGGTCGTAATACCATCGACCTGATAGAACGGGACCCGGACAGCTACGACGTCGAGGCCCTTACGGCCAACGGCAGCGTCGATGTGCTGGCGAGCCAGGCGAAGCGCGTCGGAGCGCGGCTTGCCGTGGTGGGCGACGAGACCTGCTTCCAGGCGTTGAAGGACGCGCTGGCCGGAACGGGGATCGAGGCCGCTGCCGGCGCGACAGGCATTGCCGAGGCCGCGTCGCGCCCCGCCGATTGGGTGATGGCGGCCATTGTCGGCGCCGCCGGGCTCGCGCCGACGCTGACGGCGGTCCGCCGCGGTGCGGTCGTGGCCCTCGCGAACAAGGAATGCCTAGTCTGCGCCGGCCCTTTGATGATGGCGGAGATCGAACGAAGCCGGGCGACGCTGCTGCCTGTGGATTCCGAACACAGTGCCATTTTTCAGGTGTTCGACTTCGATCAGCGCGACCGCGTCGCGCGGGTGATCCTGACCGCGTCCGGCGGGCCGTTCTGGGGCGAAACGCGCAAGACGATGGCCGGGGCGACCCCGGCCCAGGCCGTCGCCCATCCCAACTGGAGCATGGGCGCGAAGATATCGGTCGATTCGGCCACGATGATGAACAAGGGGCTGGAGCTGATCGAGGCGCACTATCTGTTCGAAATGCCAGAGGAAAAGCTGGATGTGCTGGTCCACCCGCAATCCATCGTCCACAGCCTGGTCGAATATGTCGACGGTTCGGTGCTGGCGCAGCTCGGCAGCCCGGATATGCGCACGCCGATCGCCTATGCGCTCGGCTGGCCCCGCCGCATACCGGCGCCGACTCCGCGGCTCGATCTGGCGAAAATCGGCGCCTTGACGTTCGAAGCGCCCGACCCGGCCCGTTTTCCCGCCATCGAACTGGCCCGGGCGGCGCTTCGGGACGGTGACGCAGCGCCGACCGTGCTGAACGCGGCGAACGAGGTGGCAGTTCAGGCGTTTCTCGAAAAGCGAATCGGATTTTTGCATATTGCCCGGATCGTTGAGGAAACGTTGACCAGAACCGTGGCAAAATCTTTCTCCTCACTCGATGACGTGTATGATGCGGACCGGGAAGCGCGCGCCGTAGCCCGCGCGCTTCTTTCGGCATCGGCGGTCAGCGCATGAGCCTGGCGGCGGAACGGACCATTTGATGGATATTCTGAGCGGCATCTGGAACTACGTGATCCCGTTTCTTGCGGTGCTCACCATGCTGGTCTTCGTCCATGAGATGGGGCACTACCTGGTGGCGCGCTGGTGCAAGGTGCGTATCCAGGTCTTTTCGATCGGCTTCGGGCCGGAAATCTACGGAATCGACGACAAGCACGGCACACGCTGGAAGTTCAGCGCGATTCCGTTCGGCGGCTACGTCAAGATGTTCGGCGAACAGCCGCCGGACGAGATGGACCCGGACGGACACCAGCCGATGACCGAAGAGGACCGCAAGGTCTCCTTCTTCTGCAAGACGCTGGGCCAGCGCGCGGCCATCGTCTTCGCGGGCCCCGCGGCGAATTTCCTGTTTGCCATCGTTGTCCTGGCCGGGCTGTTCTCTCTCGTCGGCCAGCCCTATACGCCGCCGGATATCGGCAAGGTGATCGAAAACAGCGCCGCCGCCCGGGCCGGGCTGAAGGACGGCGACGTATTCAAGCGTATCGGCGACACCGAAATCACGCGGTTCGAGCAGGTCCAGAGAATCGTGCAGCTCTCTCCCGGCCAGCCGCTGAAGATCGTGGTGGCGCGCGACGGCCGGTTGCAGAACGTCACGGCAACGCCGGACGGCGTCGAGGTCAAGCGCTTCGGCAGCATACAGCGGATCGGACAGCTTGGCGTGACCCGCCCGACCGGCGACATGGTGCTGGTGCGGTACGACCCCTTTACCGCGCTGTGGAAGGCGACGGAGCGTACCGCCTCGCTGACCGTCGATATCTTCGACGCGCTGGGCCAGATCATCACCGGCCAGCGGACTGCGGAGGAGCTCGGCGGCCCCGTCCGCATCGCCCAGATATCGGGCGACATGGCGCAGGCCGGTCTGGTGATGGTTATCCAGTTCGCCGCGATCCTGTCGATTAATCTCGGGCTGATCAACCTGTTCCCCATCCCGATGCTGGATGGCGGGCATCTTGTTTTCTATGGCATCGAGGCAATCCGCGGCAGGCCGCTGGGAGAGCGCGCCATGGGTTACAGCCTGAACGTCGGACTTGCCCTGATCTTCGGTCTAACGGTCTTCGTCACCTGGAACGACCTTGTCCAGCTAAGGGTCATCGACTACTTCATCGGACTTGTGACCTGAGGCGGCGGAGTAGGAGGGGGTTCCACGTGCGTCGGACAGTCTACGTGATTGCGCGCGGCTTGCTGGCGGCCCTGCTGCTGTGCGCCGCGCCAGTGTCGGCGCAGTCGCAGGGGCAGTCGGTTATCGCGAATGACGTCCGCGTGGAAGGCGCACAGCGTATCGAGCCGGACACGGTACGGTCCTACGTGTCGATCCGCCGCGGCGATCCGATTACCGCCCAGGCGATGGACGAATCGCTGAAGAAGCTGTTCGCCACCGGGCTCTTCGCGGACGTGCTGATCCGTCAGGAAGGGGATTCCGTCGTCGTGCGGGTGGTCGAAAATCCGATCATCAACCGCATCGCGTTCGAAGGAAACAAGCGCATCACCAACGAGGTGCTGCGCGACGAGGTCAAGCTGCGCCCTCGGGTCGTCTATACTCGGACACGGGTGCAAAGCGACGTCCAGCGGTTGATCGACGTCTACCGTCGTTCCGGCCGTTTCGCGGCGACGGTCGAACCGAAGGTCGTCCAACTGCCGCAGAACCGCGTCGATCTTATTTTCGAGGTCAACGAGGGGCCGGAGACAGAAATCCGGCGGATTACGTTCATCGGCAACAAGCGCTTCAGCGACAAGGCGTTGCGCGGCGTGGTCCAGACGAAGGAAACCGCCTGGTACCGGTTTCTCAGCTCCGACGACACTTACGATCCCGATCGGCTGACCTTCGACCGGGAGCTGCTGCGGCGCTTCTACCTGTCGCAGGGCTACGCGGACTTCCGGGTCGTCTCCGCCGTCGCCGAGCTCACCCCCGACCGGGAAGGCTTCTTTGTCACCTTCACCATCGAGGAAGGCGAGCGGTACCGTTTCGGCAAGGTCGACGTGTCCTCGGCCTTGCGTGACCTGAAGCCCGAGGCGCTGCGCAGCCTTGTCACGATCCGGGAAGGGGACTGGTACGATGCCGATGCGGTCGAGCAGGTCATTACCAGGCTCACCGAGGAGGTCGGCAATCTCGGCTATGCCTTCGTCGAGATTCGGCCGCAGGTAAGGCGCGATCGGGAAAAGCGCGTCATCGACGTGACATTCAACGTACGCGAAGGACCGCGTGTCTTTGTCGAGCGGATCGACATCGAAGGCAACGTGCGCACGATCGACAAGGTGATCCGTCGGGAATTCCCGCTGGTCGAGGGCGACGCGTTCAACGCCTCGAAGCTGAACCGGGCCCGACGGCGAATCCAGAATCTCGGTTTCTTCGAGAAGGTGGAGGTATCCAACACCGCCGGTTCCGCTCCGGACAAGACGGTGATCAAGGCCAATGTGCGCGAGAGAGCGACGGGCGAAATCTCGTTTGGCGCCGGCTTCTCGTCATCCGCTGGCGTGTTGGGCGATATCGGTATTCGCGAACGGAACCTGCTGGGCAAGGGACAGGACCTGTTCCTGAAATTCCAGCTCGGCGCCTCGGCCAGCGAGATCGAACTCAGCTTTACCGAGCCCTATTTCATGGACCGCAAGCTGTCCGCCGGTTTCGACATCTTTCATTCCACGCGCGACCTGACCGACGAATCGTCCTACGAGCGGGAGACAACGGGCTTCGGATTCCGCATGGGATACAACCTGACCGAACATCTCGACCAGAGCCTGCGCTACAGGTTCAGTCGCGACGAGGTGATGAACGTGGAGTCGGATGCCTCACTCGCCGTCCGCGAGCAGGAGGGCGTCGCCACGACGTCACTGGTCGGTCAGACACTGACGCTCGACCGCCGCGACAGTCGCTTCGACCCGACGGATGGCTATGTCGTACGGTGGTTCACCGATCTGGCCGGGCTCGGGGGAAGCGTGCACTATTTGCGGAACCGCGTCACTGGCACCCATTTCTTCCCCTTGCCGGGACAGCTTGTTCTCAGCATTGGCGGCGGCGCAGGCTACATACTGGGGATCAACGACGACGTGCGCATCACCGACCGGTTCTACCTCGGCGGCGCCTCGCTGCGCGGGTTCGCGACCTATGGCGCGGGGCCGCGCGATATCGCCTCCGACGACGCCCTCGGCGGAAACTGGTACTACAACAATACGGTCGAGGTATCTTTCCCGCTTGGCCTGCCCAACGAGTTCGGGATAAGAGGCAGGGTCTTCAACGATATCGGCAGCATTGGCAAGGTCGATGTGAGCAGCGTCGATACGAACGATACAGGTTCGCTGCGGGCAGCCGCCGGTATCGGCGTTTCGTGGAAATCGCCTTTCGGACCGGTCAGCATGGACATAGGCAAGGCTTATTTGAAGGAAGACTTCGACGATTTGGAGATCGTGCGATTCAATTTTGGAACCAGGTTCTGATTCCGTCATGAAGACAGGAAGTCGCGTAAGAGCCGGCCTTGCATGCGTGCTGGTTGCGGCGGCGCTGGTCCTTTCCGGCGCCGGGATGCGGACGGCCGACGCCCAGGCCAAGGACTCCGAGTTTTCCTTCGCCGTGATCGATGTTCAGCGCGTCATTCGGGATTCCAAGGCGACACGCTCGATCCGTCCGCAGATCGAGAAGCTCAAGGAAGGCTACGAAAGCGGCTTCAAGAAGCAGGAGGAGGAGTTGCGCGGGGCCAACCAGGACCTCGCCGGCCAGCGGGCGATCCTGTCTCCCGAAGCCTACGCCGACCGGCGCCGTGAGTTCCAGCAGCGCGCGACCGGCGTTCAACGCGAGGTGCAGGAAACGAAGCGACTGCTGGATCGGGCGCTCGGATCGGCGATGAGCAAGGTGCACAACTCGCTCCGCCAGATTACGGCCGAGATCGCGAAGGAACAGTCGCTGACAGCGATCTTCCCCCGCACCGCCGTCATTCTGGTGGAGCGGAAATACGACATCACAAGCGAGGTCCTCAAGCGCCTCGACCAGCAGCTTCCTTCGGTCGCCGTCACGATTACCAATAACCCGCCGTCGGCGGACGAAAACAAGAGATAGCGCGGCGGGGATGCCTGACCCCAGGTTTCATGCTGCCCGGGGGCCGTTCACCATTGCCGCGCTCGCAGAGATCGGCCACGCCGAACTGAGGGGCACGGCGGATCCGACGCTGGAAATCCGGGATGTCGCTCCTCTGGACGAGGCGGGTCCGGGGCAGGTCAGCTTTATCGACAACCCGCACTACGTCGATGCGTTTCGCGTCAGCCGCGCAGGGGCCTGCGTCGTTCATCCGGATCGCGTCGAGGCCGCGCCGGACGGGATGGCGTTGCTGGTGAGCGGAAACCCTTACCTGTCCTATGCGTTGATCGCCCAGGCCTTCTATCCGGAGCCTGCCTCCTCGGGCATCCGCGGGACCGGGGTCCATGTCGACGCCAGCGCCTCGATCGGCGACGGCGTCGATATTGCGCCCGGAGCCGTGGTTCAGGCAAATGCGGTCATCGGCGCGCGCTGCATGATCGGTCCGGGCGCGGTCATCGGTCAGGGCGTGGTGCTGGGAGACGACTGCCGGATCGGCGCCGCGGCCTCTCTCGGGTTCTGCATCCTCGGCAATCGCGTCCGCATCGCTGCCGGCGCACGCATCGGCGAAGCCGGTTTCGGCTTCGCGACCGGCCCCTCCGGTCATGTCAGCGTGCCCCAGCTCGGCCGCGTTCTGATCGAGGACGACGTCGATATCGGCGCGAATACGACGATCGATCGCGGCGCCGGCCCCGATACCGTGATCGGCGCAGGCACCAGGATTGATAATCTTGTTCAGATCGGGCACAACGTCCGGATCGGGCGGGGCTGTATCATCGTCGCGCAGGTGGGAATATCGGGCAGCACGAAGCTTGAGGATTTCGTCGTTCTCGGCGGACAGGTCGGTCTGGCGGGCCATCTGACCATCGGCAAGGGCGCCCAGCTCGCCGCCCAGTCCGGTGTGATGAAGAACGTGCCGCCGGGCGCGCGCCTGGCCGGTTCGCCAGCGATACCGATCCAGAAGTGGTTCCGGCAGGGGGTATTGTTGTCGAGGCTGGACAAGAAGGGAAGCAGCGGCAATGGATAGTCTGGACTCGGAGAAGCAGGGCACGTCCATCGACATATCCCGTGTCATGGAAATGATCCCGCACCGCTACCCGTTTCTGATGATCGACCGGGTGATGAACGTGCGCGCGAGCGAAAGCGCCGTCGGCATCAAGAACGTCACGATCAACGAGCCGTTCTTTCAGGGACACTTTCCGGGCCACCCCGTCATGCCCGGCGTCCTGATTGTCGAGGCCATGGCCCAGACCGCGGGGATCCTAGTCGTGCATACGCTGGGGGCTGAATCAGAAGGCAAGCTGGTTTACTTCATGTCGATCGACGGCGCGCGGTTTCGCAGACCGGTGACGCCGGGCGACCAGCTTCATGTTCACGTCACCAAGCAGGCGAGCCGCGGTAACGTCTGGAAATTCGCCGGGCAGGCAAAGGTGGACGGCACGCTCTGTGCCGAGGCGACCTTTGCCGCCATGATCATGGACAGGGCCGAGTGAACACCGAAATTCATCCAACTGCGATTATCGAACCGGGTGCGACGCTTGGCGAAGGCGTGTTCGTCGGGCCTTACTGCGTGGTCGGGCCGGACGTGGCGCTGGGCGACGGAGTCCGGCTGATTTCCCATGCCGTCGTCGCCGGGCGCACGACGGTCGGCCCCAATTGCCATATCTATCCCTTCGCCTCCATCGGCCATCAGCCGCAGGACCTGAAATACAAGGGCGAGCCATCGCGGCTCGAGATCGGCGCCAACAACATCATCCGCGAACACGTCACCATGAATCCCGGCACCGAGGGCGGCGGCATGTGCACCCGCATCGGCAACAACTGCC
Organism: Alphaproteobacteria bacterium; assembly: GCA_009377375.1. GTDB lineage: Bacteria > Pseudomonadota > Alphaproteobacteria > MPNO01 > UBA2964 > WHUE01. The sequence goes on from WHUE01000001.1 coordinate 12,090, forward strand.
TGTTCATGATGAGCGCCCACGTCGCGCATGACTGTGTGTTGGGCAACCACGTGATCCTCGCTAACAACGCGACCCTGGCCGGTCATGTCCATATCGGGGACTACGCCATCCTCGGTGGGCTGTCGGCGGTGCACCAGTTTGCGCGTATCGGCTGCCACGCCATGGTCGGCGGCCTGTCCGGCGTGGAGCAGGACGTCATCCCCTACGGCCTTGTGCTGGGCAATCGGGCGCGGCTTGCGGGCCTCAACATCATCGGACTCAAGCGCCGCGGGTTCTCGCGGGCCGAAGTTGCCACGCTGCGCAAGGCGTACCGGCTCATGTTCGCCGAGGAAGGCTCGATGGCGGAGCGCCTCAACGACGTGACCGAAATGTATGCCGGGAACGAGGCGGTGATGGATATCGTCGAGTTTATCCGCACGGATTCCAGCCGGGCGATCTGCCAGCCCCGCGCCGAGCATGGCGGCGCCTGACACCCAGCCGAAGTTGGGCATCGTCGCTGGCGGCGGGGGCCTTCCGGGACTGATCGTCGATGCATGCCGCGCCGGCGGCCGCGACTTCTTCGTCGTCGGCATCGAGGGGCATGCCGAGCCCGTGCGGCTGGCCGATGTGCCGCATGGCTGGATCAGGCTGGGGCAGGGCGGCAAGGGCATCGAACTGATGCATCGGGCGGGCTGCAAGGATCTGGTCTTTGCGGGCCCCGTCCGTCGGCCGGGGCTGCGCGAGCTGCGTCCCGATGCGCGGACGGCAAGGTTTTTCGCGCGGCTGGGGCGCGCCATGATCGGCGACGACTCCCTGCTGTCCGCGGTCGTCGACGAGATGGAGAAGGAGGGTTTCCGCGTCGTCGGCGCCGACAGCCTTCTGAACGATTTTCTCGCCTCACGGGGCGCCTACGGACGTCACAGCCCCGACCGTGGCGCCATGCGGGATATCGACCGCGGCGTCGAGGTGATCCGGGCCGTCGGCGCGCTGGACATCGGTCAGGCCGTCGTCGTCCAGCAGGGTATCGTTCTCGGCGTCGAGGCGGCGGAAGGCACGGACGAGCTTATCCGTCGCTGCGCGGCGCTGCACCGGGCCGGATCCGGCGGGGTGTTGGTGAAGCTGCGCAAGCCGGGGCAGGAGCGCAGGGTCGACCTGCCCGCCATTGGCGTCGGCACCGTCCGGTTGGCGGCTGAGTGCGGATTGAGCGGCATCGCCGTCGAAGCCGGCGGAGCGCTGGTCTTCGACCGGAAGGCAATGACGGCGCTGGCCGACGAGCGTGGGCTGTTCGTCACCGGCGTGACGGTGCCGGAGTGAACGGCAGGGTGGCTGAGGAAGACCGGCAGGGCCCTCTGATATACCTGATGGCGGGAGAGCCATCGGGCGATGTGCTCGGCGCTCGGCTGATGGCGGCGCTGAAGCGCCGGACCGGGGGCCGGGTCCGCTTCGCCGGTGTCGGCGGAACGGCAATGGCAGCCGAAGGGCTCGAAAGCCTGTTTCCGATGGCCGAGATTTCGGTGATGGGGCTTGCCGAGGTTCTGCCCAGGGTTTCCGCCGTGCTGCGGCGCGTCCGCGAGACGGCGGCCGACGTGGTGCGCCATCGTCCGGACGCGGTCGTCAGCATCGATGCGCCGGGCTTTACCTTTCGTGTTCAGCAGCGTCTGGGGGCGAACTGCCCGGTGAGCCGCATCCATTACGTTGCCCCGACCGTCTGGGCCTGGAAGCCGTGGCGTGCGAAGAAGGCCGCGGCGCTGCTGGATCATCTTCTGGTGCTGCTGCCGTTCGAGCCGCCGCTGTTCGAGCGGCACGGGCTGACCACCAGCTTCGTCGGACATCCGGTCATCGAAAGCGGCGCGGATGCCGGAGACGGTCCCGGCTTCCGCGCGCGTCATGGCATAGCGGCGGATGCACCCTTGCTCTGCCTGTTGCCGGGCAGCCGGGCAGGAGAGGTCAAGCGCATGCTGCCGGTCATGGCCGGCGCCGTCGCCGGTCTCGCCGGGCGGTTTCCGGGGCTGGCGCTTGCCCTGCCGACGGTGCCCGCCGTGGCGGGGCTTGTCCGCGACACGGTCGCGCGATGGCCCCTGGCGCCGGCGGTCGTGGAAACGGACAGGGAGAAGTACGACGCCATGGCCGCCGCGAACGCCGCGATGGCCGCATCGGGGACGGTGTCGCTGGAGCTGGCGCTGGCCGGAACGCCGACCGTGATCGGCTACCGGATGAACGCGTTGACCTGGCGGGTGGTCAAATCGATGGTTCGGGTCCAGTTCGCCAGTATCGTCAACCTGTTGCTGGAGCGTGAGGCGGTGCCGGAGCTCCTTCAGGACGCCTGCACCCCGGCGCGCATGGCGGAAGCCATTGCGCGGCTGATCGAGGAGCCAGCCGCCGCAGAGGCCCAGCGCGCGGCCTGCCGCAAGGCTATGGCGATGCTGCGCGACCCGGACATGTCGCCGAGCGACCGGGCGGCGTCGGTGGTGCTCGGCTGCTTGCGCGACGACGACGGCTCCGCATGAAAAAGGGGCGCCCCGCGAGGCGCCCCTTTTTTCCTTAGCCGGCTCGGCTCAGCCGCGCTGAGCGATCGGCACGAATGGACGCCTGGCCTGGCCCGTGTATATCTGCCGCGGGCGGCCGATCTTCTGACTCGGGTCCTCGACCATCTCGTTCCACTGGGCGACCCAGCCGACGGTCCGCGCCACCGCGAACAGCACGGTGAACATGGTCGTCGGAATTCCCAGGGCCTGGAAGATGATGCCGGAGTAGAAGTCCACGTTCGGGTAGAGCTTCCGCTCAACGAAATAGTCGTCCTCCAGCGCTATCCGCTCCAGCTCCATGGCGAGGTCGAGCAGGGGCTCGTCGCGAATGTCCAGCTCGTCCAGGACCTCGTGGCAGGTCTTCCGCATGATCGTCGCGCGCGGATCGTGGTTCTTGTACACCCGGTGGCCGAAGCCCATCAGGCGGAAGGGATCGTCCTTGTCCTTGGCGCGTGCCAGGTACTCGGTGATGTGGTCCTTGCTGCGGACCTCGCGCAGCATGTTCAGCACGGCTTCGTTGGCGCCGCCATGGGCAGGGCCCCACAAGCTGGCGATGCCGGCGGCGATGCAGGCGAACGGGTTGGCCCCTGACGATCCGGCGAGCCGGACGGTGGATGTCGAGGCGTTCTGCTCGTGGTCGGCGTGCAGGATCAGGATGCGGTCCATCGCCTTGGAGATAACCGGGCTGACCTCGTACTCCTCGCATGGCGTCGCGAACATCATGCGAATGAAGTCCTCGGAATAGGTCAGGTCGTTCCGCGGATACATGAAGGGCTGGCCGAGGGAATACTTGTAGGCCCAGGCCGCGATGGTCGGCATCTTGGCTACGAGCCGGTAGGACGCCACCATGCGCTGGTGCGGATCCGCGATGTCCGTGCTGTCGTGATAGAAGGCCGAAAGCGCGCCGACCACACCGCACATGATCGCCATCGGGTGCGCGTCGCGCCGGAAGCCGCGATAGAAGTTGTGCAGCTGCTCGTGCAGCATGGTGTGATAGGTGATGCCGTTGACGAACTTGGTCTTCTGGTCGGGGCTGGGAAGCTCGCCGTAGAGCAGCAGGTAACAGACCTCAAGAAAATCGCAGTTTTCCGCCAGATCCTCGATCATGTAGCCGCGATGCATCAGGATTCCTTCGTCGCCGTCGATGAAGGTGATCTTGGATTCGCAACTCGCCGTCGAGACGAAGCCGGGATCGTAGGTGAAGTATCCGGTTTCAGCATAGAGCTTGCGGATATCGATCACCTTCGGGCCGTCGGTGCCGCCGATCAGGGGGAACGAGGCTTCGTTCCCCGACGTATTGTCGACGAGCGAGACGCTGGCGTTCGCGGCCCTCGCGGCAGCAGAAGTGTCCTGGCTCATAAGGATCGTCCTTTCTGAGGATCGGGCGCCCTCGGCGCTGGGCTTTGCCGAATGTTAACGATTTCGGCCCGGAAAATAACTTATTCGCCAACCTGAATCAAATAGCACGGACAAGGCGTTGAATCCGTAAAGATTACCGGGAGAGCGCGTCATCGATACGGCCCAGCGTTTCCTCGCGGCCCAGAATGGCGGCCACCTCGAAGATGCCGGGCGAGGCGGTCGATCCGCTGAGCGCGGCCCGCAGCGGCTGCGCGATCTGGCCCAGCTTCACGCTCTCCGCCTCCGCCAGCGACCGGACGGCCTCTTCCAGCGCCGCTTCGTCCCACGGCTCGGTCGCCTGCAGCCGTTCGCGCAGCCGGGCCAGCAGCCGGCCGGCCTCCGGCGTCAGCAGACCGGCCGCCTTCTCCGTCATCGCAATGGGGCGTGGGGAGACATAGAACCTTGCATTTTCAAATAGTTCCTTAATGGTCTTTGCTCGTGGCTTCAAGCTGTCGAGCGCGGCTCGCAGGCGGGTCATCGCGGTTTCGTCGAGCGTGGCGCCAAGCACGGCTTCCAATCCCGGCAGCATGAGTGTCGCCAGCCGGTCGTTGTCGGCTTCCCGGATGTAGTGCGCGTTCAGGGCGGTCAGCTTGTCCATGTCGAACCGCGCCGCGCCGCGGCCGACGGCGGCGAGGTCGAACCACTCCACCGCCTGCGCCATGGAGATGATCTCGTCGTCACCATGGCTCCAGCCCAGGCGCAAGAGGTAATTGAGCAGCGCCTCCGGCAGGAATCCCATGTCGCGGTAGGCGTCGACCCCCAGCGCGCCATGGCGTTTGGACAGCTTGGCGCCGTCGGCGCCGTGCAGCAGCGGGATATGGGCATAGGCGGGCGGCTCCCAGCCCAGCGCCAGGAAAAGCTGGGTCTGACGAAACGCGTTGGTCAGGTGGTCGTCGCCGCGGATGGCGTGCGTCACCCCCATGTCATGGTCGTCGACCACCACGGAGAGCATGTAGGTCGGAGTGCCGTCGGCACGCAGCAGCACCATGTCGTCGAGCTGGTCGTTGGCGACGGTGACGGTGCCCTGAACCCCGTCCTCGATCGCGGTCTGCCCGTCGCGCGGCGCCCTGAAGCGGATCACCGGCTCGATGCCAGCCGGGGCCTCGACGGGATCGCGATCCCGCCAGCGCCCGTCATAAAGCAGGGTGCGGCCCTCGGCGCGGGCGGCCTCGCGCATCGCCGTCAGCTCTTCGGGTGTGCAGTAGCAGCGATAGGCTCTGCCGGCCTCCAGCAGCCTGTGTGCCGCCGCTGCGTGGGCTTCTGCCCGTGCGGACTGGTAGACGATCTCTCCGTCGTGATCGAGGCCGAGCCAGGAGAGCCCGTCGAGGATGGCATCGACGGCTTCCTGGGTGGAGCGCTTGCGGTCGGTGTCCTCGATCCGCAACCGGCAGGCGCCGCCGTGATGGCGGGCGTAAAGCCAGTTGAACAGTGCGGTGCGCGCCCCGCCGATATGCAGGAAGCCGGTGGGCGAGGGGGCGAAACGGGTAACGACGGTCATGGCCAGCTGAACTCTCCGCTGAGGCGCCGCGGAGAGATAACATAATCGTCCGTGTCCTGAAATCGCTATAGACTGGCGGCGGGAGAGGGGCGATGCAGCGGATACACGTGCCCGTGCGAACATCGCCGGCCCTGTGGAGGCCGGCTGCGCTCAGCGCGACCCTGGCGGCCTGCTTCGCTGCGGAGCGGGCCCGCTGGGCGCTCTGGCTGCCCGTCGGGTTCGGCGCGGGCATCGCCGCCTATTTCACGCTGGATACAGAGCCCGCCGGATGGGTCGGGGCTGCCGCGGCTGCGCTCTGCGCGTTGGCGGCGGTGGCGACCGCAGGGCGGCAGGCCGTCTGTCTCGCCCTGATCGTGGGTGCAGTCGCCGCAGCCGGTTTCGGCGCCGCGCAGCTCCGGAGCTGGACGGTGAGCGCGCCGGTGCTCGAGTCGCGCACCGGGCCGGTGTGGATCGAAGGGCGCGTGCTTGAAGTTCAGGCGCGCGTCGACGACCGCCGGCTGCTGCTGGACAGGCTTGGGATTCCCCGGCGCGACGCCGCGCGCACGCCGGAGCGGGTGCGTATCACGCTCGCCGCGGACGAGCCGGCCCTTGTGCCCGGCCAGCGCATCGCGGTGCGGGCCGTGCTTTTCCCGCCGCCGGCTCCCGCGTCCCCCGGCGCCTTCGACTTCGCCCGCAAGGCCTATTTCGAACGGCTCGGCGGGGTCGGCTATGCGGTGTCGCGCGCGCGGGTGGTGGACGATGCAGCGGCGGACGGGGTTGCGATCGCGATCGCGGCCCTCCGCCAGTCCCTGACCGCGCGGATCCGGGCCGCGCAGCCGGAAGAAGCCGGCGGCATCGCCGCGGCGCTGATGACGGGGGACCGGGGCGGCATCCCCGAATCGGTGATGGAGGCCATGCGCGATTCCGGGCTTGCCCACCTGCTGGCGATCTCCGGGCTGCATATCGGGCTGGTCGGCGGGCTGCTGTTCTTTGCCGTCCGGCTCGGGCTCGCCCTGCATGAGCGCTTCGCGTTGCGGGCGCCGATCAAGAAGATCGCGGCGCTCTGTGCGCTTCTCGGCGCTGCGGCCTACCTGATGATCTCCGGGGGGACGGTGCCGACCCAGCGCGCCTTCCTGATGCTCGCGCTGGTGATGGCGGCGGTGGTCTTCGACCGGCTGCCGATCTCGATGAACATGGTGGCCTGGGCGGCGGCGGCGATCCTGCTGGTCGCGCCGGAAACGCTCGCCGGCGTCAGCTTCCAGATGTCCTTCGCGGCGGTGATTGCGCTGGTCGCGGTCTACGAGTCGGGCGGCGACCGCCTGATGACGGGACGCCGGGGCGGAGAACGGCTGCCCCGCCCCTTGGCGTATCTGGCGGCGGTACTTGTATCGACACTGGTTGCAGGGCTGGCCACCGCGCCTTTCGCCCTTTATCACTTCAACCGGGTCGCGGTGTACGGGCTCCTCGCCAATCTCGTTGCGATCCCGCTGACCGGCTTCTGGATCATGCCGCTGGCCGTCGCGGCCTTCGCGCTGATGCCGTTCGGGCTGGAGACGGTGGCGCTGGAGCCGATGTCCTGGGGCATCGGGCTGCTGATCGCGACCGCGAAGGGGATTCAGTCGCTACCCGGCGCGTCCGTGCTGATCCATGCCATGCCGCCCGCTGGGCTGGCCCTCATCTGCGCCGGCGGGCTGTGGGTTTGCCTGTGGCGGACGCGCTGGCGCGCCCTCGGCGTCTTGCCGGTGCTGTGCGGCCTGCTGACCGTGCCCTTCGCGCAGCCACCCGACGTGCTGGTGGATGGCGAGGGAGGCCTGATGGCGGTGCGCGCGCCCGATGGCGGCATGGCGCTGTCGGGGCGCGCCGACAGCTTCGCGGCTGAAACCTGGCTGCGCCGGTCCGGTGAGATCAAGGCATTGCCCTGGCCCGGCGCGGGACGGCCAGCGACGCCCTGGCTGCGCTGCGATGCGCTGGGCTGCGTCTATCGTGCCGGAAACCGCCGGGTCGCGCTGGTCAGCCGCGCTGACGCGCTGGGCGAAGACTGCGCTATCGCCGATGTCGTGATCAGCCGGGTGCCCGTGCGCCGCGGTCTCTGCATGGGACCGGAACTGGTGATCGACCGGTTTGCCCTCTGGCGCGAAGGCGCGCATGCGCTCTGGCTCGCACCTGACGGCATCCGGGTGAAGAGCGTGCGCCGAAATCCCGGGGCGCGTCCCTGGAGCCCCCAGCGGCGCAAGGCGCGCTAGTAGCTTCGGATCAGCGCCTTGATGCGGCCCTGCACCGAAACCCGGTCGGGCCCGAATATCCGCGTCTCGTATGCCGCGTTGGCGGGCTCCAGTGCGATCGAGGCGCCCTTGCGCCGCAGGCGCTTGAGCGTGACTTCGTTATCGTCCACCAGGGCCACGACGATCTCCCCGTTATCGGCGGTGTCCGTGCGCTCGATGATGGCGATATCGCCGTCGAAGATTCCGGCATCGACCATCGAGTCGCCCTGGACTTCCAGGGCGTAGTGATGGCCGCGGCCGAGCAGGGCGGCGGGGACGTCGTATGTCTCGCTCTCGTCCCGGTTGGCCTCGATCGGCAGGCCGGCGGCGATCCGTCCGTAGAGCGGCAGGGCGACCATGTCGGACCCGCCTTCGCCGTTGCCCGCGACCGCTGGCGGCGCGCCGTTCTTGAACCGTCCCTCGATGACGTTGGGCGTGAAGCCCTCCCTGCCGTGCGCGCGGGCCCCGACCACGTTTTCCGGCAGCTTGGTGACCTCCAGCGCCCGGGCGCGGTGCGGCAGGCGGCGAATGAAGCCGCGCTCCTCCAGCCCGGTAATCAGCCGGTGAATCCCCGATTTCGATTTGAGTCCGAGCGCATCCTTCATCTCGTCGAACGATGGGGGGACCCCGTGGGTCTTCACATGCCGGTCGATGAGCATGAGCAACTCGTACTGCTTTTTGGTGAGCATTTTTGGCCCCGCTTGCCGCGTACTGGATATGGAACAAAACAAAAACAGACACGCATGTTCTAGTAAAGTTCCATTTTCGGGTCAAGCGGGTTCTGACACGAATCCCGACTCACGCAGCGCCGTCGCGGATCAGATGCTGAAAAGGCTGCCGCCGAGGCGGATGACCGTGACGGTATCGCCCGCTTTTGCCGGGGGGGCGTGCGGGGCGCGGACAACGAGCCCGTCGGCCTGCGCCATGCCGGAAAAGACCGAGCTGTCCTGCTTGGCGAAGGCGGCGGCCTGAAGAATTCCGCCGGGGCCGCGGGACAGGGTGGCGCGGAGGTAATCCTGGCGCTCGTCGTTTTCCGGCAGGCCTTCGACCAGGACGGCGTCCAGCGGCCGGTTGACCTCCGCATCCGCGCCCAGCATGGTCATTATGGCCGGGCGCAGGAACAGCGTGCCGCAGACCAGCGCCGAGACGGGATTGCCGGGCAGGCCGAGCAGCGGCGTATCCCCGATATGACCGAAGATCAGCGGCTTGCCCGGCCGCATCGCGATCTTCCAGAAATCGACCTCCAGCCCGATATTGCCCAGCACCTGCCGGATCAGATCGTGGTCGCCGACGGATGCGCCGCCGGTGGTCACCAGCATGTCGGCGCCGCGCGCGCCTTCGGCCATGGCCTTGAGCGCGTCCGCGGAATCGGGAGCGATGCCGAGGTCAATCGCCTCGCCGCCGCAGGCGCGGATCATGCAGGCCAGGGCCAGCGCGTTGGAACTGACGATCTGGTTCGCGCCCAGCGGGTCGCCCGGCATCACGATCTCGTCGCCGGTCGCCAGCAGGGCGACCCGCGGCCGCCGGCGCACCATCAGCCAGGGCACGTTCATGCCGGCCGCGAGCCCGATATCGCGGGCGGTCAGCACCCGCCCGGCCCTGAGCAGCACGTCGCCAGCGTGGAAATCCAGCCCGGCGGCACGGACGTAGCGGCCCTTGGGCGCCATGCCGTCGACGACCTTCACCGCACCGTCGGCGGCTTCGGTATTTTCCTGGATAACGATGGCGTCGGCGCCGTGGGGCACGGGGGCGCCGGTGAAGATGCGCACGGCCTCGCCGGCGCCGACCGTGCCGTCATAGGCCTGGCCGGCGGGAACCGTTCCGATCAGCCTGAGCGTCACGGGGATTTTGGCAACGTCCTCGGCCCGCACCGCGTAGCCGTCCATGGCCGAAACCGCGAGCGGCGGCTGCGTGCGGCGGGAGGCGACGTCCACGGCCAGCACGCGGCCGAACGAGTCCGCCAGCGGCACCTGCTCGGCCGGCATGGTGCGCAGCGCGCCGGTAATGCGGGCAAGGGCGTCTTCGACCGGGATCATGAGGGGGCGTCGTCCGCGCGGTAGTCGCCGGACCGGCCGCCGGATTTCCGCACCAGGCGGATATCGGTCAGCCGCATGCCGCGGTCCACCGCCTTGCACATGTCGTAAATGGTCAGCGCGGCGACGGCCACCGCGGTCAGGGCCTCCATTTCCACCCCGGTGCGCCCGGCGACGCGGCAGGTGGCGGTGATATCGATCGCGTTCCGTTCCGGGTCGAGGACCAGGTCGACGTCGATCGCGTTAAGCGCCAGGGGATGGCAAAGCGGGATCAGCTCGGGCGTCTTCTTCGCCCCCATGATGCCGGCCAGTCGGGCAACCGACAGCACGTCGCCTTTCTTCATGCCGCCTTCCTGCACCAGCCGCATCGTTTCCGCCGCCATCAGCACGCTGCCGGCGGCTGAGGCCGTGCGCTCGGTCACGTCCTTGTCCGAGACGTCCACCATGACCGCCTTTCCGTCGGCGTCTATGTGGCTGAGCCTGCTCATGCTTGTGCGCGGGCGGCCGGAGTCATGTCGCCCAGCAGGGCGGCGACGGCGGCCTCGACGTCGTCCTGGCGCATCAGCGATTCGCCGATCAGGAAGCAGCGCGCGCCGGCCGCGGCCATCGCGTCCAGGTCGGCGCGGGTGTAAAGCCCGCTCTCGGCCACGACCATGCGGTCCTCCGGCACCTTCGGAGCGAGGGCGAGGGTCATGGCGGTGTCGGTTTCGAGCGTCCGCAGATCGCGGTTATTGATGCCGATCAGCGGCGAACGCAGGGCCAGCGCGCGGTCGAGCTCGGCCTCGCTATGCACCTCGATCAGCACGTCCATGTGCAGCGAAAGGGCGAGCTGTTCGAGCTCCGCCGCCGTCCCGTCCGTCAGCGCTGCCATGATGAGCAGCACGCAATCCGCGCCGAGAGCGCGCGATTCCACGATCTGGTATGGATCGAGCATGAAATCCTTGCGCAGCACCGGCAGTTCGACCACGGCCCGCGCGGCGCAGAGATGGTCGTCCGCGCCCTGGAACCACGGGGTATCGGTCAGCACGGAGAGGCATGCCGCGCCGCCGCGCTGATAGGCGCGGGCCAGCGCCGCCGGGCTGAAATCGGACCGGATCAGCCCCTTGCTGGGCGAGGCCCGCTTGATTTCGGCGATCAGCCCATAACCGTCCACGGAGGCCCCGCTCAGCGCCGCCGCAAACCCCCGCGGCGGTCCGGTGCGCGCCGTTGCCTCGACCAGCCTGGACAGGGGAATCCGCGCCTTGCGGCGGGCTATTTCCTCGCGCTTTTCGGCGCAGATGCGCTCCAGCACGTCGCTCATCGTCCGTCGCCTTCGGTGGTGATGGCAATCATCGCCTCCAGCGCGGCCAGCGCCTTGCCGCTGTCGATCCCGGCGGCGGCCAGCGCGGCGCCTTCCTTCAGATCCTTCGCCTTGCCGGCGATCAGCAGCGCCGCGCCTGCCGTATAGCAGACGACATCGCGATAGGCGCCGGGGGCGCCGGACAGCATGGCCCGCATCGCCGCCGCGTTGAACGCGCCGTCGCCGCCCTTCAGCTCCGCCGGCTTCGCCAGCGGGAGGCCGGCATCGACGGGGGAGACCTGGAACGTCGTCACCTTGCCGGCCTCGAGCGACGCGACATGGCTCGGGCCGGTGGTGGTCAGTTCGTCCAGCCCGTCCGCGCCGTGCACGACCCAGGCCCGCTCGGCGCCCAGCTTGCCAAGCACCTCTGCCATCGGCTCCACCCATTCGCGCGCGAAGACGCCGACCAGGAGCCGCTTGACCCCCGCAGGGTTGGACAGCGGTCCCAGCAGGTTGAACACGGTACGGGTCGCCAGTTCGACACGGGGCCCTGCGACATGCCGGGTGGCGCTGTGGTGCCGGGGGGCCATCATGAATCCGATATTGGCTTCGGCGATCGCGCGCTCCAGCAGGGCAAGGTCGCAATCGATGTTGACGCCGAGCGCTGTGAGCACGTCCGCCGCGCCGGCACGCGACGACAGCGCCCGGTTGCCATGCTTGGCCACCGGCACGCCGCAGCCGGCGACCACGATGGCGGCGCCGGTGGAGATATTCAGCGTGCCGCTGGCGTCGCCGCCGGTGCCCACGACGTCGATGGCGTCAGGCGGCGCGGCGACCGCCAGCGCCTTGGCGCGCATGATGCGAGCTGCCGCGGTGATCTCGTCGACGCTCTCACCCCGCACGCGGAGCGCCATCAGGAAGCCGCCGATCTGGGACGGGGTCGCGTCGCCGGACATGATGATCTCGAACGCGGACTCGGCCTCGGGTTCGCTCAGCGGCGTCCCCTCCGCGACCCGTGCGAGATACGGTTTGAGCCCGTCGGCGACGCCGTTCATGCCGCGCTTCTCCGTCCCGTCGTCATGCCGATGAAATTGGCGAGAATCCTGTGCCCGTGCTCGGATTCGATGCTTTCCGGATGGAACTGTACGCCGTGGACCGGCAATTTCCGATGGGAAATGCCCATGATCACCCCGTCGGCACTGCGCGCCGTGACGCGCAAGGCCGCGGGCACGCTGGCCGGCTCCACCGTCAGCGAATGATATCGGATGGCGGTGAACGGGGACGGCAGGCCGCGAAGGATGCCGCTGTCGTCATGCTCGATCGCGCTCGGCTTGCCGTGCATCGGGACCGGCGCCCGGACGATCCGCCCGCCGAAGGCCTGGCCGATGGCCTGGTGGCCGAGGCAGACGCCGAGGATCGGCACGACGCCGGCCGCCGCGCTCACAAGGTCGAGGCAGATGCCGGCCTGATCGGGGTCGCAGGGGCCGGGGGAGAGCACGATGCCGTCCGGCTTCATGGCCAGCGCATCGGCGACCGTGAGTGCGTCGTTGCGGTGCACGGCGCATTCCGCGCCCAGCTCGCCCAGATAATGGACGAGGTTGTAGGCGAAGCTGTCGTAGTTGTCGATTAACAGCAGCATTTCAAGGAGTTGGAGCCGTTTGCCGATGCGGCGGAATCGTCGCGCATCGTTATAACAGGTCGCGGCGCTCCCCGGAAACCGGCAATTGCCGTCGAAACGGCGGAGGGCGGCACGGAGATCAGCGGCGGTGGTCGAGCACCGCCACCAACTCGTCGATCTTCTTCCGCTGCTCGTCGGCGTCGCCGCTGGCGATGGCATTCTCGACGCAATGCTCGAGATGTTCACGTAGCACCTGGTGCTCGACCCGGGCGAGAGCGGCCTGGATGGCGCGAATCTGGGTGAGGATATCGACACAGTACCGATCCTCCTCGATCATGCGCGCCACACCCCGCACCTGACCTTCGATGCGGCCCAGCCGGTGAAGCGATTTTCTGTGGGACGGATGAAGCATGGTTGAAATATACCCCTTGGGGGTATATTTATCAAGGCTGATGTTTAAGTGCAGAGCGAATGGATCGCGACATATGCGGATGGATATGGAACGGAAGCGGGGACACCAGCCGGGCGCGGAACGGTGAGGCCTGCCGCTGTTCTTGCCGTGCTGGCAATCGCGGGCATCGCCGCTGCGGCCGCTTATCTGATCGTCAGCAGCGAGAACGCGCCGATCGGCGCGGACCCCGACGATCCGCGACAGGTGGCGCGCGGCAAGACGGTCTATGCCGCGGAATGCGCGTCCTGTCATGGCGTGAGGCTCGAAGGGCAGCCGAACTGGCGCGGTCGCAACCCGGACGGCACATTGCCCGCGCCGCCGCACGACGCCTCCGGGCATACCTGGCACCATCCGGATGCCGTGCTGTTCGCGATCACCAGGCAGGGCGGGCAGGCGTCGGCCCCCGCCGGGTTCCGAAGCGCCATGCCCGCCTTCGGAAGCAGGCTGGACGACCCGGATATCTGGGCTGTGCTTGCCTACATAAAGAGCCTGTGGCCGCGCGAGATACGCGAACGCCAAGCGTTCCTCAATGACCGGTACAAGGCGCAGGGCGAGCGCTGAACCGGCAAACTCCTGGATCCTGAAATGACTGTTTATACCTGTCCGATGCACCCGGACGTACGGGAAGAGTCCCCGGGCGCCTGTCCGGCGTGCGGCTGTGCGCTGGAGCCGGTGACGGCGACGCGTCGGGAGACCGCGACACGGTATACCTGCCCGATGCATCCGGAAGTGGTGCGCGACGAGCCGGGGGACTGCCCGATCTGCGGCATGGCGCTCGAGCCGATGGCGGTGCAGGCGGGGGAGCCGCCGAACACTGAGCTGATCGACATGTCGCGGCGGTTCTACGTCGCCGCGGCGCTGAGCGTGCCGCTGCTGGCCATCGCCATGGGGTCGATGGTGGCGCATGGCATTGTCGACGCCGTCATCCCGCGCGCGGCGAACGGCTGGGTTCAGCTCGCGCTGGCCAGCCCTGTGGTGCTGTGGGCGGGCTGGCCGTTCTTCCAGCGCGGATGGGCCTCCATCATGCGCTGGAAGCTCAACATGTTCACGCTGATCGCCATCGGCGTCGGGGCCGCCTACCTGTTCTCGCTGGCAGCGGCGCTTGCGCCGGATGCGTTCCCGCCCTCCTTCCGCATGGCGGACGGCATGGTCGAGCTGTATTTCGAGGCGGCGGCGGTGATCGTCACGCTGGTGCTGCTCGGCCAGGTGCTGGAGATACGGGCGCGCGCCCGGACCTCGTCGGCGGTCCGCGCGCTGCTCGATCTCGCACCGCGCACGGCGCGGCTGATCCACGAATGCGGCGCCGAGATGGATCGCCCGGTCGAAAGCCTCAAGCGGGGCGACCGCCTGCGCATCCGTCCCGGCGAGGCGATCCCCGTGGACGGCGTGGTGGAGGAAGGCTCCAGCTCGGTCGATGAATCGATGATCACCGGCGAGCCGGCGCCCGTCTCAAAGGTCCCGGGCGACAAGGTGACGGGCGCGACCGTCAACGGCGCCGGCGGGTTTGTCATGGTCGCGGAGAAGGTGGGCGACGACACGCTGCTCGCCCGTATCGTGCGCATGGTGTCGGATGCGCAGCGATCGCGGGCGCCCATCCAGCGCATCGCCGACACCGTCGCCGGGTGGTTCGTGCCGGCGGTCGTGGGCATCGCGATTCTCGCTTTTGCGGTCTGGGCCGCGGTAGGTCCGCCCCCGGCGTTGGCCCATGCGCTTCTGGCAGCGGTGGCAGTGCTGATCATCGCCTGTCCCTGCGCGCTGGGGCTGGCGACGCCGATGTCGATTATGGTCGGCACGGGGCGGGGGGCGCGCGAGGGCGTGCTGATCCGCAGCGCCGAGGCGCTGGAGACGCTGGAGAAGGTGGATACGCTGGTGGTCGACAAGACGGGCACGCTGACGGAAGGCAAGCCGCGGGTAACGAAGATCGTCGCGCTCGGCGGCGTCGGCGAGGACGATGTCCTGCGAACCGCGGCGGCGCTGGAGCGGGGCAGCGAGCATCCGCTGGCCGCGGCGATCGCGGCGGCTGCTAGGGAACGCGGCATCGAGCC
Organism: Alphaproteobacteria bacterium; assembly: GCA_009377375.1. Classification (GTDB taxonomy): domain Bacteria; phylum Pseudomonadota; class Alphaproteobacteria; order MPNO01; family UBA2964; genus WHUE01. The sequence goes on from WHUE01000001.1 coordinate 27,156, forward strand.
GCCGCCGGCCGAGGATTTCACCACAGTGACCGGCAAGGGCGTGCGAGCGCGGGTCGGCGGAAAGCCCGCGCTGCTCGGCAACGCCGCCCTGCTGCGCGACGCGGGCATAGACCCGCGTGCCGCGGACGAAAGCGGCGATGCCTTGCGCGCCGGGGGGGCAACGGTGATGATGTTGGCGATAGACGGCGCTCTTGCGGGGTTGATCGCGGTGGAAGATCCCATCAAGAAAACGACCGAGGCAGCGCTGCGGAGCCTGCGCGAGGACGGGGTGCGCATCGTGATGCTGACGGGCGACAACCGAAGGACGGCGGAAGCGGTCGCGGCGCGCCTGGGCATAGACGAGTTCCAGGCGGAGGTGCTGCCCGAACAGAAGGGCGAGATGGTCGCCCGGCTGCAGAAGGAAGGCCGCATCGTCGCCATGGCTGGCGACGGCATCAACGATGCGCCGGCGCTGGCGCGCGCCCATGTCGGCATCGCCATGGGCACCGGCACCGACGTCGCCATGGAAAGCGCCGCCGTGACGCTGGTCAAGGGCGACCTGTCCGCCATCGCCCGCGCGCGGACGCTCAGCCGCGCGGTGATGCGCAATATCCGCCAGAACCTGGTCTTCGCCTTCGGCTACAACGCGCTGGGCATTCCCGTCGCGGCGGGGGTCCTGTATCCGGTCTTCGGATTGCTGCTCAGTCCGATGATCGCGGCGGCGGCGATGAGCCTGTCCTCGATTTCCGTCATCGGCAACGCGTTGCGCCTGACCAGGCTGGAGTTGCGGCCGGATCGATGAGATGGCGTCTCCCCGATCGCGCCGGCTTGCTGCGGAGGCTGCGAGGCATCCTGCCGGCGGCGATCGGCGGTGTCGCCGGAATCGCGGCGGTCCTCTGGTTCTCCGCCGACGACCCGGTGCCCCCACCACCCTCCGCGTCGTTGCCTCTGACGCAGTGGGAAAGTCGACCCCTGCCGCCGCAAACGCAGGCTGAACCCGCGCCTCAGTCGCGCAAGGCCGCGCCGCAGCCTGCCCAGACTGCCGGCCAGCGGGTACTGGCCCCGCGCATCGCGCCGGCCTGGCGACGCTATGCGGTGGCATCCGCACCGGTCGCCGGCAGGCCCCGCATCGCCGTGGTGATCGACGATATGGGGGTCGATCGGCGACGCTCCGCGCGCGCCGTGGCGCTGCCGGGCCCGCTGACGCTGGCCTTCCTGCCCTATGCCGACGAACTGCCGGCGCAGACTCGCATCGCGCATGCGGCGGGACACGAGTTGATGCTGCATGTGCCGATGGAGCCGGAGCTGGCGGGGCTGGACCCCGGCCCGACCGTGCTGCGCGCGAAGGACACGGACCAGGACATCGACCGCAAGATGGCTTGGGCGCTCGGCCAGTTCGAGGGTTTCGTCGGCATCAACAACCACATGGGCAGCCGCTTTACGGCCGATGCCGCGGGGATGGCGGCGCTGATGGGCATCCTGAACCGCAAGGGGCTGCTGTTCCTGGATTCGCGCACCAGCGTGAAGTCGGTCGGGTTGACCCTGGCGCTGCAGGCGGGGGTACCCGCGGCCGCGCGGGACGTGTTTCTCGACAACGAGGACAATGCCCGCGGGGTCGCCGACCGGCTGAAGGAGGTCGAGGCGGTGGCGCGGCGGAACGGCGTCGCGATCGCCATCGGCCATCCGCGCGACGCCACCCTGAACCAGCTCGCGGCGTGGCTGCCGACATTGCCGGACAAGGGCTTCGCGCTGGTGCCGGTCAGCGCCGTGGTCAAGCCCCCCGGCTGAGCGCCGCGACTGGCCGACGCCTGCGCCGCTGTGCCAGAATGCCGGCAACGGGGAGGGCCCAATGCAGTATCACCCGTTCGGGAATACCGGCGAATCCCTGTCGCGCATCGGACTCGGCTGCTACGGCATGTCGGGTGCCTACGGCGCGGCGGATGAGGACGAGGCTATTGCCACGATCCACCTGGCAATGGATCTCGGCGTCAACGTGCTGGACACGTCGGCGTCCTACGGCCAGGGCCATAACCACAGGCTGATCGGCCGCGCCGTCCGCGATCGCCGCCATAAGGTGTTCATCCATTCCAAGACGGGCACGATCCGCACGCCGGACGGGCGCAGCGCGGCGGAGGGCAGCGGCACGCCGGAGCGGCTGCGCGAGATGTGCGAGACCAGCTTGCAAAATCTCGGTGTCGAAGCGCTGGACGCGTTCTGCCTGTCGCGCGTGGACCCGACCGTGCCCGTGGAGGAGTCCGTCGGCGGCATGGCACGGCTGGTGGAAGAGGGCAAGACGCGCTTCATCGGTTTGTCCGAGGCCGCGCCCGGGACGGTGCGGCGGGCCGCGGCCGTGCATCCGCTGTGCTCGCTCCAGTTCGAATATTCGCTCTGGTCGCGTGACCCGGAAGGGGGGCATATCGCCGTCGCCCGGAAGCTGGGCATGGCGTTCATAGCCTATGCCCCGCTGGGCTACGGCATGCTGGCGGGCGGGCTGGCAACGGCCGCGGCGGTGGCGGGGGACAGCCGCGCGAAATTTCCCCGGCTGCAGGGCGACAACTTCGAGCGGAACCGCGTCCTTGTCGAGGGGCTGATCGAGATCGCAGCCACGCTCAGGGCGACCCCGGCCCAGCTCGCCATTGCCTGGGTGCTGTCGGCGAACCCGGACGTGTTCGCCATTCCCGGCTGCAAGAGCCGGCGCCATCTGGAGGAGAACCTCGCCGCGGCGGAGATCGCGCTGGACGACGAGGTGCTAAAGAAGCTGGACCGGCTGTTTCCTGCCGGGGCGGCCGCCGGTGACCGCTATCCGCCGGACGGGATGCGCCGCGTCAACCTGTAATCAGTTGCCGGAAGCGTAGCGCACCGCTTCCTCGGCGGCGCGGATCAGCGCCATGGCCTTGTTGCGGCATTCCTGATGCTCCGATTCCGGATCGGAATCGGTGACGATGCCGGCGCCGGCCTGGACGTACATGGTGCCGTCCTTGACCAGGGCGGTGCGCAGCACGATGCAGGTATCCATCGAACCGTTGGCGGAGAAGTAACCGACCGCGCCGGCATAGACGCCGCGCTTGTCCTTCTCCAGTTCGTGGATGATCTCCATTGCGCGGATCTTCGGCGCGCCGGATACGGTGCCCGCCGGAAACGCGCCGATGAGCGTGTCCATCGCGTCGTGCTTCGGATCGATCTCCGCCTCGACATTGGAGACGATGTGCATGACGTGGGAATAGCGCTCGACCACCATCTTCTCGGTGACCTTTACCGTGCCGATTTTGGCCACCCGGCCGGTGTCGTTGCGCCCCAGGTCGAGCAGCATCAGATGCTCCGCCAGCTCCTTTTCGTCCGACAGCAGGTCCCTTTCCATCTCCATATCCTCTGCCGCGGTCGCCCCGCGCGGCCTCGTGCCGGCGATGGGGCGTAGCGTCACACGCCCGTCGCGCAGCCGCACCAGGATCTCGGGGCTCGAACCGACGACCGAGAAGCCGCCGAAATCGAGGAAGAACAGGAAGGGCGACGGATTGGTGCGCCGCAGCGCCCGGTAGAGCGCGAACGGCGACAGCGCGAACGGCACTTCGAAACGCTGCGACAGCACCACCTGGAACACGTCGCCCGCAAAGACGTATTCCTTGCCCGCGCGCACCATGTCCCGGTATTCGTCCGGCGTCGTATTGGACGTCACGCCGGCGGGGACGGACACCGCGGGCTCGTCATGCGCGTGCGGGAGGCTGCGCTCCAGCGCCCCGACGACGGCGGACAGGCGCTCGATCGCGGCGTCATGGGCCGCGCGCGCCGGAACGCCCGCTTGCGGGCGGATCGGGGTGACGACCATCACCACGTCCTTCACCGTGTCGAAAATCGCCATGATGGTGGGGCGTACGAAAAGCCCGTCGGGAATGCCGACAGGATCGCGTTTGCCGGACGGCAGGTCTTCCATCAGCGCGACCATGTCGTAGCCCAGATAGCCGACCAGTCCGGCGGCCATCGGCGGCAATCCCTCCGGCAGGTCGATCCGGGACTCGGCCACCAGCGCGCGCAGACTGTCCAGAGCGCCGCCGGAACACGGCTCGAAGGCGTCGGCGTCACGGCCAGCAATCCGGTTGATCTCCGCCCGGTCCCCCTGGCAGCGCCAGATCAGGTCCGGCGCCATTCCGATGATCGAGTAGCGGCCCCGGTTCTCGCCCCCCTCGACCGACTCCAGCAGGAAGCTGTTAGGGGTGCCGGCGGCCAGTTTCAGCATCGCCGATACCGGGGTTTCCAGATCGGCGACCAGCGAGGTCCACATCACCTGCGCGCGGCCGTCCGCATAGGCGCGAGAGAAGGCGTCGGTGTCCGGTTCGATATGCATCGGCTCAGAGGTTGCCGCCGGACACCACGCTGTCCAGCGCCTGGCGGTTCACCGTGACCGGGTGGTGCTTGCGTAGCGCGACCAGGTACTGGCCGAGAATGTCGTCGGCTATCGCGCTTTCGAGCTGACTCTGCAACTGCTTGCGCTCGTCCTCGTTGGAAGCCGGATCGGCGGAGACGATCTGCTTCAGCTCGCCGATGGCGGTGCCGTTCTCGGCCGGGGCGACCACGATCTCGCCGGGCTTGGCCTTGAACAGCGCGGCGGCAAGCGCGTCCGGCACGGGCGAGGAGGGATCGCGGATGAAGCGGGTAAACGGCTTGCTGGTTCTGGCCTCCAGCTCCGCCGTGCGGGCGGCCGGCGCGAGACCGCCGGCCTGGCGCGCCGCGGCGGCCACGGTTTCCGCCTTCTTCTTCGCCGCATCCGAAAGCTGCGTGCGTTTCCACGCCTCGATCGCTTCCTTGCGCACCTCGTCGAGCGGGCGGAGGGTCGGCGGCTCGCTCTCCTCGACGCGGATCAGGAAGAATCCGCCCTGCGCGGTTTCCTCGAGAATTCCCAGCTGTCCGACGGGAGAGGAGAAGAGCTGCTGCATGAATTTCGGGTCCGATGGAATGCCGGGCACCGGGCTGCCGTTGCGGTCGCGGCCGTTGGAGTCGATGGCCGCGATCCTCAGCAATCTGGCGTTGACCTTCTCTGCCGTCGCTTCCAGCGTGGTGCCGCCAGCGAGGCTGTCGTCGACATCCGCCGTGAGCTTGATCAGCGCATCCACGGCGAGCTCGCGGGCGAGGTCGTCGCTGATCCTTCCGCGTACCTCGTCGTAGCTCGGGGTCGTGCCCGGCGTGATTTTTCCGACGCGGATCAGATGCCAGCCGAGAGGGCTCTTGACCGGCCCGGCGATGCTGCCTTCCTCCGCCTTGAACGCGGCCTCGGCAATGTCCTTCGGCAGATCCTGCTGGCGAAGATCGCCGAGGTCGACGGGACCGCCGCCGCCGAATTCCTTCGCGACCGTATCGAGGTCCTTCCCCTGTTTCAGCGCTTCGGCTGCCTGCTTCGCCTTTTCCTCGTCCTGCAGCAGGATCTGGCTGAGCTTGCGTCGCTCCAGCACCGAAATCTGCGGCAGGCGATGCTCGTATTCCTCGCGTATCCGCTCCTCCGGCGGCTTGATCTCCTTGGCCCGCTCGGCGGGGTCCAGATAGAGCACGACGGCCTTGCGGTATTCCGGCGCGGTGAACAGGCCGGCATTCTCCTTGTGGAACGCCGCCAGGGTTGCCGGATCGGGATCGGGTATCGAGGACACATCACCCAGCGGCACCGTAACGACGTCCGCCACGCGCTGCTCGTTGCGATAGCGATAGAGGAGCGCGACCAGCGATTTCGGCACGGCAGCGCCGCCGACGACGGCGCCGGTGAGCTGGCTGCGCAGGATCTCATCCCGCACGATGCCGACATAGGTGTCTTCACCCATGCGTTCCTGGCGCAGGAACGCATGGTAGCGGTTGGCGTCGAACCCGTTGCCCGGCCCGCGGAACTGGGGGGCGTTGCGGATGGTCGCCGCGATCTGGGCCTCGCCCGCGCCCAGCCCGAGCCGCTGAGCCTCCAGCGACACCAGCCGGCCGTTGACGATGCGGTCGAGGACTTCGTCGAGCAGGCCGAACTGCACCGCCTGCTGACTGTCGAAGGTGTTGCCCAGACGGGCGCGCATGTTGTCCACCACGCGGCGAAACTGCTCCTGAACCTCGGTGGGGCTGACTTCCGTGTCCCCGACCTCCGCCACGGCGGTGGCGGTGCTGCGGCCCTGGAACATGTCGCCGATGCCCCAGAGCGCGAAAGAGGCGATCAGGAAGACCGACAGGATCCAGACCACGACCTTGGCGGCCTTGTTGCGCATCTGTTCCATCATGGCGTGCGTCCGGTGTCCTGGCTTCTGCTTCGCGGCGGCGGTGAGCGCCGGATAATAGGGATGCGGCGTGCCACCCGCAACACGCAAACCCGCGGCCCGGCGCGTGGCAAGGCCCAGCTCGCTGTGCTACAGAAGCGCGGAACGGGCGGTGATGACGGGAAACGGGAGGAATAGCCGATGGCGCAGCGGGTAACGCCTCTGGTGGCCGGCAACTGGAAGATGAACCTGCTGCGACGCGACGCCGTAGCGCTGGCCTGCGATCTGGTCACCCGGCTGCAAACCGGATCCGCGCCGGGCTGCGACCTGCTGGTCTGTCCGCCCGCCGTGATGCTGCACGCCGTGGCCGAGGCGCTGGCCGGCAGCCCGGTTGCGCTGGGGGCCCAGGATTGCCACACCGAGGTTTCCGGCGCCCATACCGGCGATATCAGCGCCGCCATGCTCGCGGATGCGGGCTGCAGCCACGTCATCGTCGGCCATTCCGAACGCCGCGCCGATCACGGCGAGGACGATGCGTTGGTCCGCGAAAAGGCACGGGCGGCGCACGAGCAGGGGATGCGCGCCATCATCTGCGTCGGCGAAACGCTGGAGCAGCGCGACGCGGGGAACACTATCCAGGTGGTGGAAGCCCAGCTCAACGGCTCGCTGCCGCTGGAAGCCGCCGCAGCCAACACGGTCATCGCCTATGAGCCGGTCTGGGCGATCGGGACGGGGCGCACGCCGACCGCCGCCGATGTCGCGGAAGTCCACGCCCGCATCCGCGATGTGCTGGTAAAGCGTCTGCCGGACGGCGAGACGGTCCGGATTCTCTACGGCGGGTCGGTGAACCCGGGCAACGCGCCCGAACTGATGACGGTGGAGAACGTCAACGGCGGGCTCATCGGCGGCGCCAGCCTGAAAGCGGACGATTTCTGGGCCATCGCCCGGGCGTGCCCCGGCTAGAAACGGCTGGAAAGCGAAGCCATAAATCTCTATATGGGCGCATATAAAGCGCCGTTTCCGACACGAATCCGAAACCACGGGCCGAAGTCATGCAGGCAGTACTGTTGCTCATCCACCTTTTCCTCGCCATCGCGCTGGTGATTACCGTGCTCCTGCAACGTAGCGAGGGCGGCGCGCTCGGCATCGGCGGGAGTTCGATGGGCGGGCTGATGACCACGCGGGGGACGGCCAACCTGCTGACCCGGGCCACGGGGATCATCGCCACCTGCTTCATCCTGACCAGCCTCACCCTGGCGATCCTCGCCGGCAATACGCGCGAGCGCCGGTCCATCGTCGATCAGCCGGTCCAGACCGCCCCGGCGGAACCCGCCCAGCCGGCCGCGCCGAGCGCGCCGCTGGCGAAGTAGCAGCGGCATCCCGGCCGCCGATTCGGCGACCGCATCGCATGGCCTGAAGAATCGCGGAGGGGGCGGCTTTCCGCCGCCTCTTTCACGTTGGGACGTCCGGGGTTCTGGTGTAGAGTGCCGGTCCATGACGCGGTTTGTGTTTATTACCGGCGGCGTGGTTTCCTCCCTCGGGAAGGGCATCTCTTCAGCCGCGCTCGGCGCCCTTCTGCAAGCGAGGGGATTCAAGGTCAGACTCCGCAAGCTGGACCCCTATCTCAACGTCGATCCGGGGACGATGAGCCCGTTCCAGCACGGTGAGGTCTTCGTCACCGATGACGGGGCCGAAACCGACCTGGACCTGGGTCATTACGAACGCTTCACCGGTGTGCCCGCGCGGCGCAGCGACAACGTCACGACCGGGCGCATCTATTCCACCGTGATCGCGCGCGAGCGCCGGGGCGACTATCTGGGCGCCACGGTGCAGGTCATTCCCCATGTCACGGATGCGATCAAGGAATTCATATCCGACGACATCGGCGATGCCGATTTCGTGCTGTGCGAGATTGGCGGCACGGTGGGCGACATTGAGAGCCTGCCGTTTCTGGAGGCCATCCGCCAGAAGGCCAACGAACTGGGGCGCGACCGCGCGGTCTTCGTTCACCTGACCCTGCTCCCGCATATCTCGTCGGCGGGGGAGCTCAAGACCAAGCCGACCCAGCATTCGGTGAAGGAGCTCCAGAGCCTGGGCATCCAGGCGGACATCCTGCTGTGCCGTTCGGACCGGGAGATTCCCGACGAGGCCCGCCGCAAGATCGCGCTGTTCTGCAACGTGCCGGTCGAGTGCGTCATCGCCGCCCCGGACGTCGGCACCATCTACGAGGTGCCGGTCGTCTATCACGAGCAGGGCTTTGACGTTCAGGTCTGCAAGCATTTCGGCATCGATACCGAGGTCGAGCCCGATCTGGGGGGCTGGCGGCGCATCGTCGAGACCATCCGCAAGCCGGAAGGCAAGGTGACCATCGCGGTGGTCGGCAAATACACGCAGCTTCCCGACGCATACAAGTCGCTGGCCGAGGCGCTCAATCACGGTGGCTTCGCCAACAACGTCAATGTCGACCTCAACTGGATCGACTCCGAAATCTTCGAGACCGAGGACGCTGTCCATCATCTGGAATCGGTGGAGGGAATCCTGGTTCCGGGCGGGTTCGGCGAGCGCGGGGCGGAAGGCAAGATCGCCGCGGTGCGCTTCGCCCGGGAGCGCAAGGTGCCGTATTTCGGCATCTGCTTCGGCATGCAGATGGCGGTGATCGAGGCGGCACGCAACATGGCCGGTATCGCCCGGGCGGGCAGCACCGAGTTCGGGCCGACGCCGGAGCCGGTGGTCGGGCTGCTGACGGAATGGAAGCGCGGCAACACGGTGGAGCGCCGCAACGTGGAGTCCGATCTTGGCGGGTCGATGCGGCTCGGCGCCTATCCATGCCGCATGAAGCCCGGCACGCTGGCGCACGAAATCTACGGCGCCGACGACATCAGCGAACGCCACCGCCATCGCTACGAGGTCAACATCAATTACGGGCCCCGGCTGGAGGCGGCCGGGCTGGTCTTTTCCGGTCTGTCGCCGGACGGGGTGCTGCCGGAAATCATTGAGCTGCCCGACCACCCGTGGTTCATCGGCGTGCAGTTCCATCCCGAGCTGAAATCCAAGCCGTTCGACCCGCACCCGCTGTTCAAGTCCTTCATCCAGGCGGCGGTGGAACGCTCCCGTCTGGTCTAGCCGCGGGCGGGCGTTAGTGCTACACCCCTGCGCGGACCTTCCGAGGGACGCTTCCAGGCTCAGGATGACCAAGCCCCGCCACATCGAGATCGGCAACGTGACCGTCGGCAACGACCTGCCGCTGGTCCTGATCGCGGGGCCCTGCGCGCTGGAAAGCCGGGCGCACGCGCTGGAAATGTCCCATGCGCTGGTGGAGCTCACGGCGAAGCTCGGCATCGGGCTGATCTACAAGACCTCGTTCGACAAGGCGAACCGCACCTCGCTCAGCAATGCGCGGGGGATGGGGCTGGAGGAAAGCCTGCCGATCCTCGCCGAGGTGCGCGAGACCCACGGCTGCCCGGTGCTGACCGACGTGCACACGGCCGAGCAATGCGCCCCGGTGGCCGAGGCGGTGGACGTGCTGCAGATTCCCGCCTTCCTGTGCCGCCAGACCGACCTGATCCTCGCCGCCGCCACCACGGGCAAGCCGCTGAACATCAAGAAGGGCCAGTTCCTCGCGCCATGGGACATGAAGAACGTGGTCGCGAAGGCGAATGCCGGCGGCAACGACAAGGTAATGCTGTGCGAGCGCGGCGCGTCGTTCGGCTACAACACGCTCGTCTCCGACATGCGCTCGCTGCCGATCCTGGCGGAGACCGGCTGCCCGGTGGTGTTCGACGCCACCCATTCGGTGCAGCAGCCGGGCGGGCAGGGGACGGCCAGCGGGGGACAGCGCGAGTTCGTGCCGGTGCTGGCCCGCGCCGCCGTGGCGGTCGGCGTCGCCGTCGTGTTCATGGAAACGCACCAGGACCCCGACAGCGCGCCGTCGGACGGACCCAACATGGTTCACTTCAGGGACATGGAGCCCCTGATCCGTACCCTGATGGCGTTCGACGCCGTCGCGAAGACGAAATACTGACCCCCTGACAGATACGCAGCGCAAGTGAACGGAGCAGCCCAGCGATGACAGCCATCGTCGATATCCATGCCCGCGAAATCCTCGATTCCCGGGGCAACCCGACGGTCGAGGTCGATGTGATCCTCGAATCCGGCGCGCAGGGGCGCGCGGCGGTTCCCTCCGGCGCCTCAACCGGCGCGCATGAGGCGGTGGAGCTGCGCGACGGCGGCAAGCGATTCGGCGGCAAGGGCGTGCAGAAGGCGGTGCAGTCCGTCAACGACGACATTTTCGAGGCGTTGTGCGGCATGGACGCGGAGGATCAGGCGCTGCTGGACTCGGCGATGATCGAGCTGGACGGCAGCCGCAACAAGGCGGTTCTCGGCGCCAACGCGATCCTCGGCGTCAGCCTGGCGATCGCCAAGGCGGCGGCGGCGGAATCGGGGTTGCCGCTCTACCGCTATGTCGGCGGCGTGGCGGCGCGGACGTTGCCGGTGCCGATGATGAACATCCTCAACGGCGGGGTGCACGCGGACAACCCGATCGACATCCAGGAATTCATGATCATGCCGGTCGGCGCCGCGAGCTGTTCCGACGCCATCCGCTGCGGCTCGGAGATATTCCAGGCCCTGAAATCCGAGCTGTCGAAGGCCGGCCTCAACACCAATGTCGGGGACGAAGGCGGCTTCGCGCCCAATCTCGCCAGCGCGCGCGAGGCGCTGGACTTCATCATGAAGTCCGTCGAGAAGGCGGGCTACGCGCCGGGCGACGACGTGGTCCTCGCGCTGGATGCCGCCTCGACCGAATTCTACGAGGACGGCAGGTACCAGCTTCGCGGCGAGGGCAAGGTGCTCGGCTCGGACGAGATGGCGGGATATTATGCCGATCTCGTCGCCGGCTATCCGATCGTCTCGATCGAGGACGGCATGTCCGAGGACGACTGGGAGGGCTGGGCCGCGCTGACCCGCGCGCTGGGCGACAAGGTCCAGCTTGTCGGCGACGACCTGTTCGTGACCAATACCGAACGGCTCGCGCGAGGCATCGCGGGAGGCATCGCGAATTCCATTCTTGTGAAGGTCAACCAGATCGGCTCGCTGACCGAGACGCTGGCTGCGGTCGAGATGGCGCACAAGGCCCGCTATACCGCCGTGATGTCGCACCGGTCGGGCGAGACCGAGGACGCCACCATCGCCGACCTCGCGGTCGCCACCAATTGCGGCCAGATCAAGACCGGCTCGCTCTGCCGGTCGGACCGCACCGCCAAGTACAACCAGCTCATCCGCATCGAGGAAGAGCTGGGCGACGTGGCCGATTACGCCGGGCGCCGCATCCTGCGCTGACGATCGGGGGCACACACTCGCCACGGTTTTGTAGTCAAGCTGAGTCTTTTTTGCCACAGATTGGCTAAGATCCAGACATAACTGACTCTTTTTGCAGAAACGTCTTGACCCGGCGAATCGGGATGTGATTCGATTCGCGCATGTCGATGATCCTGGAGATTCGGCGGCGCGGCCGCCACGTTGCGGGCTCCATTCTGGGGGCCCTCCTGTTCGCCTATTTCCTTTTTCATGCCATCCAGGGCGACCGGGGTCTTCTCGCCTGGGTGCAGGTGCGCCAGCAGATCGTCGAAGCCGAAGTCCAACTCGCCGGCGTAGAGGCGGAGCGGGGACAGTGGGAGGGGCGGGTGTCGCTGCTCCGGTCCAGCGGGCTGGACCGCGACATGCTGGACGAGCGCACGCGGCTCGTGACCGGGCTGGCGCGCGAGGACGAGCTCGTGATCCTGAATGCGGACGGCGAAGGCGCCGCGGATTAAGCTCAGCGCCCCCGGATGTCGCACTGATTAACCGGCCTTCGGTTAATCAGATTTTTTTTCTTTCCCAACAAGGTTTTAAAACGACATAAACTTACGCGGCCCGCTGTTGCGGCGAGGCCGTTTTTGGTTAACCTGAGGGGTAATCAGCGCGGGCTAGCGTGCCCGGCCGCCAATCGGGAGAGACAATCACATGGCTGCCACCTCACGGTCGGTTTCCAGGCGCTCCACCCGCCCCGCCAAATCGAAATCATCCGCCTCCGACGACAAGGCCCCGCAAAACGATCCGGAAACCCTGATCGGATTCTACCGCGATATGCTCCTGATCCGCCGTTTCGAGGAGAAGGCGGGGCAGATGTACGGCATGGGGCTGATCGGCGGATTCTGCCATCTCTATATCGGCCAGGAAGCCGTGGTGGTCGGCATGCAGGCCAATGTGGAGGAGAACGACGCCGTCATCACGAGCTATCGCGATCACGGCCACATGCTGGCCTGCGGCATGGATCCGAAGGGCGTGATGGCCGAGCTGACGGGCCGGCGAACAGGGTATTCGAAGGGCAAGGGCGGCTCGATGCACATGTTCAGCGCCGAGAAGAACTTCTACGGCGGACACGGCATCGTGGGGGCCCAGGTTTCGATCGGCACCGGTCTCAGCTTCGCCCAGAAGTACCGCGACAACGGCGGCGTCACCATGGTCTATTTCGGCGACGGTGCGGCCAACCAGGGCCAGGTGCATGAATCGCTGAACATGGCGGCGCTGTGGACGCTGCCGGTGATTTACGTGATCGAGAACAACAAGTACGGCATGGGCACCGCGATCGACCGCGCCTCGGCGACCAAGGAACTATACAAGCTGGGCGAGGGGCTCGGCATTCCGGGCCAGGAGGTCGACGGCATGGATGTCGAGGCCGTGCAGGAGGCCGCCGCAAGGGCCGTTGCTCACGCCCGCGCGGGCAAGGGGCCCTACATGCTGGAAATGGCGACCTACCGCTACCGGGGCCATTCGATGTCAGACCCGGCAAAGTACCGGACCAAGGAAGAAGTCGCGCGGATGCGCAATGAGCACGATCCGATCAACACGCTGCGCGACCGCATGCTGGAGGCCGGGGCGACGGACGAGGACACGCTCAAGACGATCGACCGGGAGGTCAAGGACATCGTCACCGAGGCGGCCGAGTTCGCGCAGAACAGCCCCGAGCCCGATCCCTCCGAGCTCTATACCGACGTGCTCGTAGAAGCGTAAGGCATCAGGGTTCAGAGAGGACTATCAGGGTATGCCGATCAACATCCTTATGCCTGCGTTGTCGCCGACGATGACGGAAGGCAATCTGGCCAAGTGGCTCAAGAAGGAAGGCGACGCGGTCGCCGCCGGCGATGTGCTGGCGGAGATCGAGACCGACAAGGCGACGATGGAGGTCGAGGCCGTCGACGAGGGCATCCTCGGCAGGATCGTCGTGCCGGACGGGTCGGAGGGCGTGAAGGTCAATTCCGTCATCGGCATGATCCTGGAGGAGGGCGAGGACGCGTCTGCGCTGTCCGACGCCGCTGCCGCCCCGGCGGGAAAGCCGGAGGAGAAACCGGAGGAAAAGCCGGAGGCGAAGGAGGCGGCGGACGCAAAGCAGGACAGACCGAAAAAGGACAAGCCGGCGGACAAGCCCGAACCGCCCAGGGCCGCGCCGCCCGCGGAAAAGGAATACGACGGCGAGACCGCGACGATCACGATGCGCGAGGCGCTGCGCGATGCGATGGCAGAGGAGATGCGGCGCGACGAGACCGTCTTCCTGATGGGCGAGGAGGTCGCGCAGTACGAGGGCGCCTACAAGGTCAGCCAGGGCCTGCTGGACGAGTTCGGCGACCGGCGCGTGGTCGACACGCCGATCACGGAGCACGGCTTCACCGGCGTCGGCGTCGGCGCGGCCATGGCCGGGCTGCGGCCGATCGTGGAGTTCATGACCTTCAACTTCGCCATGCAGGCGATGGACCAGATCATCAACTCGGCCGCCAAGACGAACTACATGTCAGGCGGACAGATGCGGTGCCCCATCGTCATCCGTGGCCCCAACGGCGCCGCCGCCCGCGTGGCCGCGCAGCATTCGCAGTGCTTCGCGAGCTGGTACGCTCATGTCCCCGGCCTCACCGTCGTCTCGCCCTGGAGCCCCGCGGACGCGAAGGGGCTGCTGAAATCGGCAATCCGGTCGTCCAACCCGGTGATCTTTCTTGAGAACGAGATTCTCTACGGCCAGAGCGGCGAGGTCCCCACCGATGCCGACTGGACCGTTCCCATCGGCAAGGCCCGGATCGTGCGCGAGGGGGCGGACGTGACCATTACCGCCTTCTCGATCATGGTCGGCAAGGCGCTCGAGGCTGCGGAGGCCCTGGCGAAGGACGGCATCGAGGCGGAGGTGATCGACCTGCGTACCCTGCGTCCGCTCGACCGCGACACCATCCTCGCCTCGGTGAAGAAGACCAACCGCATCGTCTCGGTGGAGGAGGGCTGGCCCTATGCCGGCATCGGCTCCGAAATCGCCGCGTTGATGATGGAGACGGCCTTCGACTGGCTCGACGCGCCGGTGGCGCGGGTCTGCGCCGTCGACGTGCCGCTGCCCTATGCCGCCAACCTCGAAGCACTGGCGCTGCCGCAGGCGGACGGCATTGTCGCCGCCGCCAGGACAGTCTGCTACGCGGACTGACGCGGTCCGGACCGGGAAAACACCATGCCGATCAAGATCCTGATGCCGGCGCTGTCGCCCACCATGACGGAGGGCAACCTCGCCAAATGGCTGAAAAAGGAGGGCGACGAGGTCGCCCCCGGTGACGTGCTGGCGGAGATCGAGACAGACAAGGCGACGATGGAGGTCGAGGCCGTCGACGAGGGCATCCTCGGCAGGATCGTCGTGCCGGACGGGTCGGAGGGCGTGAAGGTCAACGCGGTGATCGGTGTGATCCTCGAAGAAGGCGAGGACAGCAGCGCGCTCGAAAACTTCGCCGCCGATACCGAGCCGGCTGAAAAGGCCGAAAAGCAGCAGGAAGAGAAAAAACAGGAAAAGAAGACGCCGGAGCCCGCCGCGGCAAAGCCGGCCAGGGCTGCGGCGGAAGTCTCCGCCACCCCGCTGGCCCGGCGCATCGCCGAGCAGGGCGGTGTCGATATCGGCACCGTCGCCGGGACCGGTGGGCACGGCCGCATCACCCGGTCGGACGTGGAGAAGGCCATGGGCGGCGGCCGGAACGGCGGCGCTGCGGCACCGGCCGGGAAGGGCGGCCGCATCTTCGCCAGCCCGCTCGCCCGCCGGCTGGCCGCCGAGAACGAGCTCGACCTGGCTTCCATCGCCGGCAGCGGGCCCGAGGGGCGCATCGTCAAGACCGATATCGAGGCGGCGCTGGCCGCGCCGGCAGCTGCGCCCGCCGCCGGCCCCGCGCCGCAACCGGCCGCCGGGGACGAATTCGACATCGTGCCGCTCAACACGATGCGCAAGGTGATCGCCGAGCGCATGACGCACGCCAAATCGACCGTGCCGCATTTCTACCTGACGGTCGATTGCGAGATCGACGAGTTGCTGAAAACCCGCAAGGTGCTCAACGAGCGGGGCGAGAAGGAAGGGATCAAGCTGTCGGTGAACGACTTCATCATCCGTGCCTGCGCCGCGGCGCTGATGGAGGTGCCGAAGGCCAATGTGGGCTGGGTCGGCGACGGGACCATGCGGCAGTACAAGAAGGCCGACATCTCGGTCGCCGTCGCGCTCGAGGGCGGGCTCATCACCCCGATCGTGCGCGGCGCCGAATCCAAGGGGCTGGCGCAGATTTCCGCCGACATGAAGGATCTCGCCGCCCGCGCCCGCGACGGCAAGCTCGCCCCCGAGGAATATCAGGGCGGATCGTTCAGCGTCTCCAATCTGGGGATGTTCGGGATCAAGCAGTTCGACGCGGTAATCAACGAGCCGCAGGCCTGCATCCTCGCCGTCGGCGCGGGCGAGCAGCGCCCGGTGGTGAAGGACGGCGAGCTCAGGATCGCCACCGTGATGACCTGCACCCTGTCCTGCGACCACCGCGTGGTCGACGGCGCGACCGGCGCGCTGCTGCTCTCCGCCATCAAGCGGCTGATCGAATACCCGGCGGCGATGCTGCTCTAGGCGGCGCGCGGCCGGATACGGAAACCCGAAAGGACGTCATGGCGGAACAATCCTTCGACGTGGTCATTCTCGGCGGCGGGCCCGGCGGCTACGTGGCGGCGATCCGCGCGAGCCAGCTCGGCATGAAGGCCGCGGTGGTGGAGCGCGAGCATCTCGGCGGCATTTGCCTCAACTGGGGCTGCATCCCGACCAAGGCGCTGCTGCGGAGCGCGGAGATCGGCCATATCCTGAGCGAGCTCGATTCCTTCGGCTTTTCCGCCAAGGACATCTCCTTCGACATCGAGAAGATCGTCAAGCGCTCCCGCGCCGTCGCGAAACGCCTGAACCAGGGGGTCACCGGGCTGATGAAGAAGAACAAGGTCGCCGTGTTCGACGGGACCGGCAGGCTGACCGGTCCGGGCAAGGTCGCGGTGGAGAAGGACGGCAAGCCGGTTGCGGAGCTGTCGGCCAAGCACATCGTCATCGCCACCGGCGCGCGCGCCCGCACCCTGCCGGGGCTGGAGCACGACGGTGAGCTGGTCTGGACCTACAAGGAAGCGATGGTGCCCAAGGCCATGCCGAAATCGCTGCTGGTCGTGGGCTCCGGCGCCATCGGGATGGAGTTCGCCAGCTTCTACCGCGACCTCGGCGCGGAGGTGACGGTGGTGGAGGTCCTGGACCGCATCCTGCCCGTGGAGGACGAGGAGATTTCGGCCGCCGCCCGCAAGGCATTCGAGAAGCAGGGCATGACCATCCATACCGGCGCCACGGTCAAGGAACTGAAGAAGGCGAAGAACAAGGTCACCGCCACAATGGAGGCCGGCGGCAAGACGCAGGAGATTACGGTGGAGCGGGTGATCCTGGCGGTCGGCATCGTCGGCAATGTCGAGGATATCGGGCTCGACGGCACCGGGGTGAAGGTCGACCGTACCCATATCGAGGTGAACGAGTGGCTGGAGACGGGGGAGAAGGGCGTCTACGCCATCGGCGACGTGGTCGGCCCGCCATGGCTCGCGCACAAGGCGAGCCATGAAGGCGTGATCTGCGTCGAGCATATCGCAGGGGTGGAGACTCACCCGCTGGACGTCACCACCATCCCCGGCTGCACCTATTGCCGGCCGCAGATCGCCAGCGTCGGGCTGACCGAGGCGAAGGCGAAGGAGCAGGGCTATGATGTGAAGGCCGGCAAGTTCCCGTTCCTCGCCAACGGCAAGGCCATCGCGCTCGGCGACGACAGCGGATTCGTCAAGACCGTGTTCGACGCGAAGACCGGCGAGCTGCTGGGCGCACACATGATCGGGCCGGAGGTGACGGAGATGATCCAGGGCTTCGGCATCGCCCGCACGCTGGAATCGACCGAGGCCGAGCTGATGCAGGCAGTGTTCCCGCACCCGACCCTGTCCGAGGCAATGGGCGAGGCGGTGCTTGACGCTTACGGCCGGGTTCTCCACTTCTGATGGGCGTCGCCGTCCGGCCCGTCGCGGTGACCGACCGGGAAGGCTGGTTCCGCCTGTGGCGAGGCTATCTCGCGTTCTATCGCGCCGAACTGGCGGACGGAATTTCGGAGCACACCTGGACACGGCTGCTGGACAAGGATGCGCCGGTGTGGGGACTGGTGGCGGTGACGGACGGTCCGGATCCCGCCGTCGTTGGCATTGTGAACTATGTCCTGCACGCCAATACCTGGACGGACAGGCCGGTATGCTACCTGGAGGATCTGTTCGTCGATCCGGAACGGCGGGGCGCCGGAACCGGCCGGGCCCTGATCGACGCCGTTGTCGTGCTGGCGCGAACGCACCGCTGGCACCGGGTTTACTGGATGACCAAAGAGGACAACGCCGCCGCCCGCCGTCTTTATGATAAGGTTGCTGACGCAACCGACTGGGTCCGCTACGACGCGCATATGTGACGATGAGCAAGGCTGAAAGAATCCGCCATCCCGAGAAGGTCAACCGGCCGGATAGTCCCGTGCCGCGCAAGCCGCAATGGATTCGCGTGCGCGCGCCGGGTTCGGCGGAGTACCAGAAGACCCGCGCGCTGATGCGCGAGCTCGACCTCGTGACCGTATGCGAGGAGGCCGCCTGCCCGAATATCGGCGAGTGCTGGTCGCAGCGTCACGCCACCATGATGATCATGGGCGCCGTCTGCACCCGCGCCTGCGCCTTCTGCAACGTCGCGACGGGGCGGCCCGGCCGGCTGGATGCGGACGAGCCCGCCCATGTGGCCGAGGCGGTCGGCAAGCTCGGGCTGCGCCATGTGGTCATCACCTCGGTCGACCGCGACGATTTGGACGACGGCGGAGCGGCGCATTTCACCGCCGTGATCCGCGGCATCCGGGACGCCTCGCCGGAGACCACCATCGAAATCCTGACGCCCGATTTCCTGCGCAAGGAGGGGGCGCTGGAGGTCGTGGTCGAGGCGCGGCCGGACGTGTTCAACCACAACCTGGAGACCGTGCCGCGGCTCTATCCGAGCGTCCGGCCGGGCGCTCGCTACTACCATTCGCTTCGCCTGCTGGACCGGGTGAAGCAGCTCGACCCCTCGCTGTTCACCAAGTCCGGGCTGATGGCCGGGCTGGGGGAGTCGAAGCAGGAGATTGCGCAGGTCATGGACGACCTGCGCTGCGCCGATGTCGATTTCCTGACCATCGGCCAGTATCTGCAGCCGACGGTGAAGCATCATCCCATCGACCGCTTCGTCACCCCGGACGAGTTCGAGGGCTTCAGGACATTGGCGCTGTCCAAGGGGTTCCTGCTGGTGTCGTCGTCGCCGCTGACCCGTTCGTCCTATCACGCAGACCGGGATTTCGAGATGCTGCGCCGGGCGCGCGAGGACAGCCTCGCCGCGGCGGCAAGGGGCTGACCCGGACGGATGCCCACCCACGCAGAGCAGCGTTTTCTCGCCTATTCGCAGGACAAGCTGTTTGCGCTCGTCGCCGATGTGGAGCGCTATCCCGAATTCCTGCCCTGGTGCATCGGCTGCCGCGTCACCCGGCGCGACGGGAGCGTCATCTGGGCCGACCTGATCGTCGGCTTCAAGATGATCCGCGAGCAGTTCACCTCCAAGGTCACGCTTATGGCCCCCGATCGGATTGATGTAGAATATCAGAAAGGCCCATTCAAGTATCTGAACAACCACTGGAAATTTATTCCGGGGGAGGGAGGCTGCACGATCGATTTCTACATCGATTTCGAATTCCGCTCGCGGCTGCTGAAGAATATCCTGGAGCCGCTGTTCAACGAGGCGGTCAAGCGCATGGTCCGCGCCTTTGAAACCCGGGCCCATGCGCTTTACGGCGACGATGCCGCTTCGTCCGCGGGAAGCCCCGCCGGCACTCAGAAATAGACCTTCGCTTCCAGGCGGTCGGTCTCGTCGGCCGGCAGCAAAGTGGAGGCGCTGGCGCTGGCCCGCATGGCACAGATCGCGGCAAGCGCCGCGTCGAGCGCATCGCCCCCGGCATTGTCCAGCAGCAGCGCGCGCAGCCGCTCCGTCGGCCTGCGCAGCAGATTCCGGGCGACGAGCGCGCCGAGGATGCCCTCGCGCGCCGCGCGCGGCCCCTCGCCTCGTCCCTTGTAGGGAACGTACAGTCCCTCGGCCTTGAGCAGCGACGCCGGACAGGTTTCGACCAGGATCGGCTTTCCGCAGTGCGCGGCCTGCATCGGCGCCACGCGGACGTCGTCGTTCCGGACCAGCGGCGCGAGGACCCCGGTGATGCCGGACCAGGTCTGGCGATACATCCTGAGGTTCCACGCCCCGAACGGCGTTCTCGCGTCGACATCGGTGCGCCGTTTGGGCTCCTTGCCGCCTGCGGCCCTGTTCAGGGCCGCGCGGAACAACTCGGCGGTCGGATAGAGCCCAGCAAAGCCGCCGACAAAGCGTGACCAGTCGGCCTGCCCCATGAACTGCACCGGCAGGGAAAACGGGAAATCCAGCCCTGCCACGGCGGTCCGCGCACGACGCAGCCGGTCGACAAGGGCCGCAATCGCGATATCGTGCGCGATGCCGCCGCCGGCGAGCGCGCGCGCCGGGCAGCAGGAGTCCAGCGTCAGGGCGCCGTTCTTTACGCGGCCTTCCGCCAGCCAGACATACTTGCCTGCGTCGCGCGCGCCCGAAAAATCGACCCCGATGACGTGCTCCCGCACCGCCATCGCATCAGCCGGGCATCAGCCGGCGGACAAGATCCAGCGCGAATGCCACGGATGCGTCGCGCACCGTCGCGCGGTCGCCGGGGAATATCCGGTGTTCGAGCAGCAGCAGCCCGGCCCGGTTGATGGCCCCGAAATGGACCAGCCCGACAGGCTTGGCCTCCGTGCCGCCTCCGGGCCCGGCGACGCCGGTGATCGAAACGGCGATATCCACCTTCGCCAGCCGGAACGCGCCCTGGGCCATGGCTTGCGCCACGCCCTCCGATACCGCGCCCTGATGCATGATCAACTCACGCGGGACGTTGACCAGCGCGGTCTTGGCGTCGTTGGAATAGGTGACGTAGCCGCATTCGAACACGTCGGACGAGCCCGGCACCGCGGTAAGCGCCGCCGACAGCAGCCCGCCGGTGCAGGATTCCACCGTGACCACACGCAGTCCGCTGGCGGCAAGGTCGCGGACCAGGCTTTCGGCGGCGGCAAGGGTCTCCGGGCTCAGCATGGCGGCGTCATCTCAACAGCAGGACAAGCCCGTGCAGGGCGGCCCAGGCATAGACCGCGGCGAACAGGTCGTCCAGCATGACCCCGAGCCCGCCATGCAGCGAATGATCCGCCCAGGAGGCCGGCCAGGGCTTCAGCACGTCGGCGACGCGAAACAGCAGGAAGCCGCCGATGAACCAGGCCGGGTCGAGCGGCGCCGTGGTCAGCACCAGAAGCTGGGCGGCCACCTCGTCGACGACGATGGAGGAGGGGTCGCGCTCGCGAGTCCGCCGCGCATAGATCGTCGAAGTCCAGCAGCCGAGTGCAAACAGGCCGATCCCGGCGGCGGCCAGCCCGTATACGCCGAAATACTGCAGCGTGAACCAGGCCACCGGCAGCGCCGCCAGCGAGCCCCAGGTCCCCGGCGCCCCCGGCAGCATGCCCGCGCCGAACCAGGTGGAGATCAGGCACACCGGGTGCCAGAACGACATGCCGCGAGGCAGGGACATCCGGCTACAGCCTCACCGCCGCCACGGCCTGGGCCGCCAGTCCCTCGCCGCGCCCGGTGAATCCGAGCCTTTCCGTGGTCGTCGCCTTGATGCTGACGGCGTCGGGCGCGATACCGAGAATCTCCGCGACGCGGGCCTGCATGGCGGCCCTGTGCGGGCCGATCTTCGGCCGTTCGCAGATGACGGTGAGGTCCAGATTGACGATAACGCCGCCGCGGCTGGACACAAGCTCGCCCGCATGGCGCAGGAAGATGTCGGACGGCGCGTCCTGCCACTCCGCCTCGCCGGGCGGGAAATGCGTGCCGATATCGCCTTCGCCGATGGCGCCGAGCAGCGCATCGGTGAGCGCGTGCAGCCCGGCGTCGGCGTCGGAATGGCCTTCCAGTCCCTTGTCGTGTGGAATGGCGATGCCGCAGAGCATAACGTGGTCCCCGTCGCGGAAGCGGTGCACGTCGAACCCCATGCCGATCCGGGTCTGGCCGCCCCCCTGGCCGAGGGCCCGGGCCGCCCGTTCCATGTCGTCCGCGGCGGTGATCTTCACGTTGTCCTCGCTGCCCGCCACGATGGCGATGCTGAGCCCGATGGCTTCGGCCACCATGGCGTCGTCGGTGAGCGCATTGCCGGCCGCCGCGCGGTGGGCGGCCAGGATATCGGCAAAGCGGAATCCCTGGGGCGTCTGCGCCCGCCAGAGCCCCTCCCGGGAGACGGTCTCGACGACGAGGCCTCCATCGCCCCGTTTCAGCGTGTCGGTGACGGGAAGCGCGGGCACCGCCGCGGAGGCGCCGGCAAGCGCCGCGAGGGTACGGTCGATCAGCGCCGCATCGACGAACGGACGGGCGCCGTCGTGGATCAGGACCGAATCGGGCGCCATCGCCACCAGGCTCTCGAGCCCGAGCCGCGCGGAGTCCTGCCGGGTGTCGCCGCCGTAAACGGGCGGCGGCAGGGCGAGTCCGTCGAAGACGGCATTGTACAGTTCGATGTCTTCGGGACGGATGACGAGCTGAACACGGTCGATGGAGGCGTGCGCCATGAACGCCTCGACTGCGCGACGGATCACCGGGACGCCGCCAACGGGCAGGTATTGCTTGGGCACCTCGCCGCCGAACCGGCGACCGCTGCCGCCCGCGAGCACCAGCGCCGCACACCGCCCCATATGAACACCCTCGGTCGTCGTACCGGGCCTCAGCGGCCCGCGCCGGCGCAACGTAGACCGGGCAGGGGGGCTTGCCAAGAGCGCTCCGAGTCATGCGGCGACGCTCGAACACGACTGCATGCGGGAGGATTTCAATGGTATGATCGGATCATGCCGGGTTCGCTGATATTCTCCCTCGCCGCCCTTGCCGCACTGGTCCCGGCGACGGTCTCGGCGCTGCGCGCCGGCGGGCAGCGGGACGCGCTGTTCTGGCTTTTGCTGGCGGTCGCCATTGCCGGGCCTCTGGCCTGGGTCTGGACGCAATTTGCGGAAGGCTGGCGTACCGGGTTCGCGCCGGCGCTCTGGACGACGATGGTGACGACCCTGGCGGTGTTCGCCGCGGTCGCGGCGACATCTCGTGAAGGCTGGCGGCTGGCGGCGCTGCTGTTTCCTTATCTGCTGCTGATCGGTCTCGGCGCGCTCGTGTGGCAGGACCGGCCGGAACGCGAACTGGTCGCGGGCGGTCCCACGGCATGGATCGGCGTCCATATCGCCTTCTCCTTGCTGACATACGCCACGCTCACGCTGTGCGCCATTGCCGGGCTTGCGGCTTTCCTGCAGGAACGGGCGATCAAGGCGAAGCGGCCGGACGGCGGCCTGGCCCGGCTGCTCCCGAGCCTCAGCGCGGCGGAGACGCTCGAACTGAAGCTTCTCGGCCTGACGACCGGTATTCTCGCCCTCGGCGTCACGACCGGGATGGCGGTGGAATACCTGGAAAGCGGGCGGCTCATGGCGCTGGGTCACAAGACGCTGTTCTCCCTTGCCACGCTGGCGGTGCTTGCGCTACTGCTGCTGGCACGGCGGGTCAGCGGGATGCGGGGCCGGCGGGCGGCGCGGATCGTGCTGCTGGCCTATCTGCTTCTGACGCTCGGCTATCCCGGGGTGAAATTCGTCACAGACGTTATCGTCACCTGATTGCCGGCCTTCCATCGAAAAACGTTGTATTTCTGCACCATTCGGCTGTAGTTTCGCCCATTGATTGGGCAAAAATTGCGAGTGCCTAAAACATGGTCATTCAGATCGGCCCTGTGACCCTCGACAGCAATGTCCTGCTCGCGCCCATGTCCGGGGTGAGCGACCTGCCGTTCCGCCGCCTGGTCAAGGCGCAGGGCGCCGGTCTGGTCGTGTCCGAGATGATCGCCAGCCAGGCGATGATCCGTCAGAACGTGAAGACGCTGAAGATGGCCACCAACTGCGCCGAGGAGTTTCCGATGGCGGTGCAACTCGCCGGCTGTGAGCCGGAGGTGATGGCCGAGGCGGCGAAGCTCAATGCGGACCGCGGCGCCGCGATCATCGACATCAATATGGGATGTCCGGTGAAGAAAGTGGTCAACGGTCATGCCGGGTCGGCGCTGATGCGCGAGGAAGCCACCGCGATCGGCATCATCGAAGCGACGGTGAATGCCGTCGATCTTCCCGTGACCCTGAAGATGCGCACCGGCTGGGACGACGACAGCCGCAATGCGCCCCGGCTTGCCCGCATGGCCGAGCAGGCGGGAGTCCGGATGATCACCGTGCATGGCCGGACCCGCTGCCAGTTCTATAACGGCCGCGCGGACTGGGATTTCATTGCCGAGGTGAAGGATGCGGTGTCGATCCCGGTGATCGCCAACGGCGACGTCACCACGGTGGACGACGCGAAGACGATCCTGGAGAAATCCTGCGCGGACGGGGTGATGATCGGCCGCGGCACATACGGCAAGCCGTGGTTCCTGTCCCAGGTCATCGAGTTTCTCCGCAGCGGCCGCCGCGTCCCGGACCCGGCCATCGACCGGCAGCATGCTATCCTGCGCCGCCACTACACCGATATGATCTCCCATTACGGCGAGGTCGGCGGCGTGCGCATGGCCCGCAAGCATATCGGCTGGTACACCAAGGGGCTCACGAATTCGGCCGAGTTCCGCAGCCGTATCAACCACATAGCGGACGCGCGCGACGCGCTGGAAGCGATCGACGCATTTTACGGCGCTATCCTCGAAGGGCAGGAGGCCGCCTGATGGACGACGGGCCGACAGGCGTGCAGGCGCCGCCGTTCGAGACCGCGCCGGTGCTCGGTGCCCTGGCGTTCCCCGTGGTGGTTCTGAACCGCGACAACGAAGTCGTCTATGTCAACAGCGCCGGCGAGCAGTTTTTCGGCGCCAGCGCCCCGGTGCTCACGGGCCGGCCGTTCTCGCGGCTTCTCGCCGGCGACTCGCCGCTGCTGTCGCTGGTCGACCAGGTGCGCGACGACGGGGTCAGCATTTCCGAGTACGACGTCACGGTCACCCTGCCGCGCGGCGGCGGGCGCAGCATGGCGATCCACGCCTCGCCGCTCGGCGAGGACGGCGGCACGGTGGTGATCTCGATTCAGGGACATGCCACGGCGCGCAATATCGAGCGCCAGCTCGTCCATCGCGGCGCCGCGCGATCGGTCACCGCGATGGCGGCCATGATGGCGCATGAGGTGAAGAATCCGCTTTCCGGCATCCGCGGCGCTGCACAGTTGCTGGAGCAGACGCTGAAGGGCTCCGACCGCGAGCTGACCCGGCTGATCTGCGAGGAGACGGACCGCATCTGTGCGCTGCTGGACCGCATGGACGTGTTCGCCGACGACGGCCCGCCGGAGCGGGACGAGGTCAATATCCACGAGGTTCTGGAACGCGTGCAACGGCTGGCGGCTGCCGGCTTCGCGCGCCACGTGCGCTTCAGCAACGATTACGACCCGTCTTTGCCGCCGGTCTTCGGCAACCGCGATCAGCTCGTCCAGGTTTTCCTGAACCTCGTCAAGAATGCCGCCGAGGCGGCGCCGGCCAGCGGTGGCGAGATCCGGCTTGGCAGCGCGTTCCGGCGCGGCATCCGGCTGGCGCCGCCGGGCGGAGAGGGGCGTGTGCACCTTCCGCTCGTCGTGACCGTGGCTGACAATGGCGGCGGCATTCCGGACGATATCGCGGCCCATCTTTTCGACCCGTTCGTCACCAGCAAGATGGGTGGCACCGGCCTGGGACTCGCGCTCGTCGCCAAGGTCGTGAACGACCATGGAGGCACCATCGAATTCGAAACCAACCGTGAGGGCACTGAGTTCCGGGTCATGCTGCCGATGATCGATTTGTCCAGCGCCCGTCGGGAGCAGCGTTCATGACCGCGAACCCCGCCACCATCCTCATCGCCGACGACGACCGCGCGATCCGCACCGTTCTGGGCCAGGCGCTGGGCCGGGTCGGCCACGACGTGCGCGCCACGGATAACGGCAGCCGCCTCTGGCAGTGGGTCGAACAGGGTGAAGGCGACCTGGTGATCACCGATGTGGTGATGCCGGACGCCAACGGGCTCGACCTGATCCCCCGCATCAAGCGTATCCGGCCCGACCTGAAGATCATCGTCATGAGCGCCCGGAGCACTCTGCTGACGGCGGTAAAGGCGACCGAGCGGGGCGCGTTCGAATACCTGCCCAAACCGTTCGATCTGAACGAGTTGCTGGGCATCGTCGACCGCGCGCTCAACGAGCCGGACACCGCCGGCGCACAGGAGCGTGTGCGCGAGGATCAGGACGAAAAGCTGCCGCTGATCGGGCGCTCGCCCGCGATGCAGGACATCTATCGCGCGATGGCGCGGCTGATGGCCACGGACCTGACCGTCATGATTACCGGCGAATCCGGCACCGGCAAGGAGCTGGTCGCCCGCGCGCTGCATGAATACGGCAAGCGCCGAAAGGGGCCCTTCGTCGCGGTCAACATGGCCGCGATCCCGCGCGAGCTGATCGAGAGCGAGCTTTTCGGCCATGAGAAAGGCGCCTTTACCGGCGCCACTAATTCCGAGATCGGCCGCTTCCGTCAGGCGCAGCACGGCACGCTGTTCCTGGACGAAATCGGCGACATGCCGCTGGATGCCCAGACCCGGCTGCTGCGCGTGCTGCAGGAAGGCGAGTACACCACGGTCGGCGGACGGGTGCCGATCCGTGCGGACGTGCGCATCGTCGCAGCCACCCATCGCGACCTGACACAGCTTATCGCCAAGGGCATGTTCCGCGAGGACCTCTATTACCGGCTCAACGTGGTGCCGATCCGGCTGCCTCCGCTCCGCGAACGCGCCGAGGATACTCCGGAGCTCGTCCGCCACTTCCTGGCGCGCGCGGCGGACGAGGGGCTGGCCGTGAAGAGCCTGGACCGGGAAGCCATGGGGCTGTTGCAGCAATACCGCTGGCCCGGCAACGTGCGCGAGCTGGAAAACCTGATCCGCCGGCTGACCGCGCTGTACTCGGAGGAGGTCATCGGCGGCGACATCATCCGCGCCGAGTTGAACCAGTCCGGCCGGCGTGCTGACGGCGCCGCACCGCCAGACGACGAAGGCCTGAGCGGCGCGGTCGAGCGCCATCTGGCGCAGTATTTCGACGCCCACCGCGACAGCCTGCCGTCGCCGGGGCTGTACGACCGGGTCCTGAAGGAGATCGAGCGGCCCTTGATCCGCCTGAGCCTGAACGCGACCCACGGCAATCAGCTCAAGGCGGCGAAGCTGCTCGGGCTCAATCGCAACACGTTGCGCAAAAAGATCCGCGACCTCGAAATCGAAGTGGTCAAGGGCGCCTGATCAATGTCCTGCGGGGCTGCAACCGGGAGGAATCCGGCATGGCTTCCGACCAGTCCATGACCGCCGAAAGCTCTGCTGCCCCCGAGGCGCCGCTGAGCCTCGCCACGCGGCTTGTGCGCTGGGCCGATCGGGTCGGGCTGGGCCGCAAGCTGGCGATAACGCTGGCGACTGCGGCCGGCGCGGCCGGCATCGCCACCTATGCCGCGCTGACCGGCTCGTCCCCCTTCGGCACAGAACCGCACACCATCCTGATCCTGCTCAACCTCGATCTGGTGCTGTTTCTGCTGCTGGCCTCGATCGTCGCCCGGCGGCTGGTTCAGGTCTGGATCGAGCGGCGGCGCGGTTCGGTCGGCTCGCGGCTGCACACGCGGCTGGTGATGCTGTTCAGCGTGGTCGCGGTAACGCCCGCCGTCATCGTGTCGGTATTCTCGGCGGTGTTTTTCACCCTGGGGGTCCAGACCTGGTTCAGCAATCAGGTCAGGACGGCGCTGGAGGCGTCGCTGGCGGTCGCCGAGGCTTATCTTCAGGAGCACCAGCAGACCATACGCGGAGACCTCCTGGCGATGGCCCAGGACATCAACCGCAGCGCGCCGCGGCTGATCAGCAATCCGGACCTGTTCGAGCGCACGGTGGCCACCCAGTCCAGGCTGCGCTCGTTGAGCGAGGCGACGGTCTTCGACTCGAGCGGGCGGATCATCGCCCAGTATCGCTCTCTCGGTTTCTCGCTGTTCGACGAACCGCTCCCGGTGACGGCCATCCAGCAGGCGGAGCGGGGCGAGGCGGTGATCCTGACCGGCGAGAACGACGACCGGCTTCGCGCGGTGATCAGGCTGGACCGCTTCGTGGACGTCTATCTTTATGTCGGCCGGTTCGTCGAGCCCGGCGTGATCAACCACATCGAGCGCACGCGGGGGGCTTTCGCGCGGTACCAGATGCTCGAAGGCCAGCGTTCCAGCATCGAGATCACCTTTGCCATGGTGTTCGTGGTGGTGGCGCTGCTGTTGCTCATGGCTGCGATCTGGGTCGGCCTCACCTTCGCAACGCGCATGGCGCGGCCGATCAGCGAATTGGTCAGCGCGGCGGAACGCGTACGCGCCGGCGACCTGTCGTCGCGGGTCGCGGAGGGCGCCGCAAGCGACGAGATCGGCACGCTGAGCCGCGCCTTCAACCGCATGACCGAACAGCTCAGCAGCCAGCGCGAGGGGCTTGTGCAGGCGAACCGCCAGCTCGACGAGCGGCGGCATTTTATCGAGACGGTGCTCGAAGGCGTCAGCTCCGGCGTCCTCGGGCTGGACAGGGAAGGGTGCCTGAACCTGCCCAACCGTTCGGCATCCGAATTGCTGGGCGTCGATCTGGAGGCGTGTCCCGGCGAGCGGCTGGATGCGCTGATCCCGGAAACCGCTGCGCTGCTGGAACGGGCCCGGGCGCGGCCCGGGCAGGTCGCGACAGGCCAGATCGAAACCAGCCGCGGCGGTAGCCGTCATACCCTGCTGGTGCGCATCGCCGCCGAGCGCCGGGGCGGCGAGACCTACGGCTTCGTCGTGACCTTCGACGACATCACCGAGCTTCTTTCCGCCCAGCGCAAGGCCGCCTGGGCGGACGTCGCCCGACGCATCGCCCATGAGATCAAGAATCCGCTGACGCCTATCCAGCTTGCGGCGGAACGGCTGCGCCGGAAGTATCTGAAGGAAATCCACAGCGATCCGGAAACTTTCGCCGCCTGCACGGAGACGATCGTGCGCCAGGTCGGCGATATCGGACGGCTGGTGGATGAATTCTCCGCCTTTGCCCGGATGCCTGCGCCCGTCATGAAGCGCGAGAACCTGGCCAAGATATGCCGTCAGGCGATCTTTCTGCAGGGACACGCCCATGCGGGAATCGAATTCGTTCCCGATCTCGGCGATGAGCCGGTCGAGATCGCCTGCGACAGCCGCCAGCTGGGGCAGGCACTGACCAACCTGCTTCAGAACGCGGTCGAGGCCATAGAGGGCCGCGACGCGCCGCCGCCGGGCGCGCCGCCGCTGCCGTCGGGGCGCGTGGAAATCGGCATATCGGCGGACGCCGAGAGCGCGGTGATCACCGTTGCGGATAACGGCCGCGGCCTGCCGGCGGATCCGCGGGACCGGCTGACGGAGCCTTATGTGACAACCCGGGAGAAAGGAACCGGGCTGGGACTTGCCATCGTGCGGAAGATCATGGAAGACCATGAGGGCGAGCTGCGTCTCTCTGACCGCGAACAGGGCGGTGCGGTGGTTGAACTTGTATTTCCGCATCGCGATCCCGTAGCTGTCGCGTCTCCGGCTGAGCCCGGCGCGGAAGACGAAACGCAACCGAACGAGGACGGCAGCGGAAGGGCACGTGTCCATGGCGCTTGATCTGCTGGTAGTAGACGACGAATCCGATATCCGCCGGCTGATCGCGGACCTGCTGCAGGACGAAGGCTATGTCTGCCGCGAGGCGGGAGGAAGCGACGACGCCCTCGCCATGATCGCGGAGCGCCGCCCCAACCTCGTGATCCTCGACATCTGGCTGGAAGGCAGCCGGATGGACGGGCTTGGCGTGCTCGAGACGGTGAAGCAGGAGCACCCCGGCGTTCCCGTGATCATGATCAGCGGCCATGGCGACATCGAAACCGCGGTCACCGCGATCAAGATCGGCGCCTACGATTACATCGAGAAGCCTTTCAAGGCAGACCGGCTGCTGCTGATGGTGGACCGCGCGCTGGACGCGGCGCGTCTCGCGCGCGAAAACGCGGAGCTTCGCCAGCGCATGGGCAACGACGGCGAGCTGGTCGGCATTTCCCAGGCGATGAGCCAGGTCCGCAACGCCGTGGAACGCGTGGCCCCGACGGAAAGCCGCGTCCTGATTACCGGTCCGCCGGGCACAGGCAAGGAGGTCGTCGCCCGGTTGTTGCATCGTCGCTCGCGGCGTGCAAGCGGCCCGTTTGTCGCGCTCAACTGCGCCACGATGACGCCGGAACGCCTGGAGTCGGAGCTTTTCGGCGTCGAAGGCGGGGCGGGGATAGCCGGCGCGGAGACGCGCCGCATGGTCGGCACCTTCGAACAGGCCAACGGGGGCACGCTGCTGCTGGACGAAGTCGCCGATATGCCGCTGGAAACCCAGGGCAAGATCGTGCGCATCCTGCAGGAGCAGACGATCCAGCGCATCGGATCGTCGCAGCGCATCGAGGTCGATGTGCGCGTGATCGCCACATCCAACCGCAACCTGGAGCGCGAGATCGCCGAAGGCGATTTTCGCGAGGATCTGTTCTATCGCCTGAACGTGGTGCCCATCGCCGTGCCGCCCCTGAAAAGCCGGCGCGAGGACATTCCCCCGCTGATAGAGCATTTCATGGCGCGTTCGGCCGAAGTCGCGGGCCTGCCGCCGCGTATCGTCGGCGACGACGCGATCGTGGCGCTGCAGGGCTACGACTGGCCTGGCAACGTGCGCCAGCTCCGCAACACGGTGGACTGGATCCTGATCATGGCGGGGGGCAAGGCGACCGACCCCGTGCGCGCCGACATGTTGCCGCCGGAGTTTTCTGCCGGCACCCCGGCCGACATGCGCTGGGACGAGGGCAGCGAGGTTCTCGCCTTGTCTCTGCGTGACGCGCGTGAAATATTCGAACGCCGCTACCTGCAGGCGCAGATCAACCGTTTCGGCGGCAATATTTCCCGCACGGCCGAATTCGTCGGAATGGAAAGATCCGCCCTGCACCGCAAGCTCAAGTCGCTGGGCGTAACCGGCTCCGAAAGGCTAGAGAGCACCGGCGTCTGAGCGCCGCGTTGCCCGGGATACAAACTCCATGAAAGTGATTGTCTGCGGCGCGGGTCAGGTCGGTTTTCACATTGCCCGCCAACTGGCCATGGAAGCCAACGACGTTACCGTCATCGACCAGTCGGAGGAGCTGGTCCGCCGGGTCAGCGATTCGATGGAGGTGCAGGCATTCGTGGGCTTTGCGTCGCATCCGGACGTGCTGGAGCGCGCGGGCGCCGCCGACGCCGACATGATCATCGCGGTGACCTACGCGGACGAGGTGAACATGGTCGCCTGTCAGGTGGCGCATTCGCTGTTCAACCTGCCCACCAAGGTCGCCCGTATCCGCCACCAAAGCTATCTTCAGCCGATCTGGGCGGACCTGTTCAGCCGCGATCACATGCCCATCGACGTCATCATTTCGCCGGAGATCGAGGTCGCCCGCGCGATCTCAAGGCGTCTCCAGGTGCCGGGTGCCTTCGAGACCATCACTTTCGCCGGCGGCAAGGTGAAGCTGATGGGGGTGCGCTGCAACGAGGACTGCCCGGTGATCAACACGCCGCTACGCCAGCTCACCGGCATTTTTCCGGACCTGAACATCGTCGTCGTCGGCATCATCCGGGACGGCGAGGGGATCGTGCCCGATGCCGACCAGATGATGCTCGCCGGCGACGACGTCTATTTCGTCGCGGACGCCGCGCATGTGCCGCGCGCGATGGCGGTCTTCGGCCACGAGGAAACCGTGGCGCGGCGGATCATCATCGCCGGCGGCGGCAATATCGGGGCCTTTCTCGGCCAGATCATCGAAAAGGACCACCCGGGCGTCAATGCGCGAATCATCGAATCCAACAGGGACCGGGCGCATGTCGTCGCCGACATGCTGGAAAAGACCGTCGTCATCAACGGGAACGTGCTCGATCCGGAAATCCTGGAAGAGGTCAACGTCGCGGATTCCGAGGCCATTATCGCCGTCACCAATGACGACGAGACCAACATTCTGGCCTCGCTGCTCGCCAAGCGCTTCGGCAGCCGCCGGGCGGTGACTCTGATCAACAACATGACCTATGCGCCGCTGATCACCACGCTGGGCATCGATGTGGTCGTCAGCCCGCGGGCGATCACGGTGTCCAGCATCCTGCAGCATGTCCGCCGCGGCCGGATCAGGGCGGTTCACTCGCTGGGCGACGGGTTCGGAGAGATCATCGAAGCCGAGATCCTCGAGACCTCCAGCCTGCTCGGCAAGAGCATCGCGGAGGCCGACCTGCCCGGCGGGGTGTTGTTCGGGGCGGTGGTGCGCGACGGCGAGGTCATCACCCCGCGCGGCGACACAACGCTCCGCACCAACGACCGGGTAGTCCTGTTCGCCGCCGCCGCCGCGGTGAAGGCGGTGGAAAGACTGTTTGCGGTCCGGCTGGAGTTCTTCTGAGCCGTGCCCCGATACGCATATGTCAATGGCCGCTACCTGCCGCGCGCGCAGGCCGCCGTGGATGTCGAGGACCGGGGCTACCAGTTCGCCGACGGAGTCTACGAGGTGATCGCCGTGATCGGCCGCCGCCCCGTCGATCTGGAGCCGCATTTCGACCGGCTGGACCGTTCGCTGGCGGAGCTCGACATCGATGCGCCATGCGGCCGTCCCGCGCTCGGGCTCATTCTGCGGCGCCTTGTCTGGCTTAACAAATTGCACGATGGCATTGTTTATATTCAGGTTTCCCGCGGCGTGGCGCCCCGCAACCACGCCTTTCCGCCGTTCGGCACGCGACCGTCGCTGGTGATGATCACGGCGCCCCGCCGCCCGCCGGGCGAGGACGCGGTTTCCCGCGGCGCCTCCGTGATCTGCATGGCCGACAACCGTTGGGGGCGGCCGGACATCAAGAGCGTGTCCCTGCTGCCCAACGTCCTGGCAAAGCAGCAGGCCGTTCAGTCGGGGGCGACGGAAGCCTGGTTCGTCGACCGGGACGGGCTGGTGACGGAAGGCTCCGCCACCAATGCCTGGATCGTTACCAAAAACCGCGAGGTGGTCACCCGTCCCCTCGGGCGCGAACTGCTCGCGGGAATCACCCGGGCCGCTGTTGCCGAAGCGGCAAAAATGAATAATTTCAAGCTCGTCGAGCGTCCGTTTACGGTAGAGGAAGCAAAGTCAG
This sequence comes from Alphaproteobacteria bacterium, assembly GCA_009377375.1. GTDB lineage: Bacteria > Pseudomonadota > Alphaproteobacteria > MPNO01 > UBA2964 > WHUE01. The sequence goes on from WHUE01000001.1 coordinate 60,043, forward strand.
CCGCCGAGGCGTTCATCACCAGCACGACCTCGTTCGTCATGCCTGTCACCTCCATCGACGGCGATCCTGTGGCCGACGGCGCGCCGGGGCCCGTCACCCGTGCATTGCTTGAGGCCTATCGGCGCAAGGTATACGGCGCGGAGGGGGAGGGCGCGTGATTCGCCTGCCGCGCGCGGTCCTGTTCGACTGGGACAACACCCTGGTCGATACCTGGCCGGTTATCCATGATGCGATGGTCTGCACGCTGGAGGCCATGGGCCATGCGCCCTGGACGCTGGAGGAGACGCGGACGCGGGTGCGAAAGTCGCTGCGCGAGGCCTTCCCGGAGTTGTTCGGCGACCGCTGGGAGGAGGCGCGGGACGTATTTTACGGACGTTTTCGCGCGATCCACCTCGAAAAGCTTGTCTTGCAGCCCGGAGCGGAGGCGCTGCTGGAGGCGTTTCAGGCCCGCGGCTGCTACATGGGCGTGGTCAGCAACAAGATGGGCGACCATCTGCGGCGCGAAGCCGAACATCTGGGCTGGAGCCGCTACTTCGGACGACTGGTCGGCGCAACGGATGCGGCCCGGGACAAGCCGGCGCTGGAGCCGGTCGTCATGGCGCTGGGCGAATGCGGCATCCCGCCGGGGTCGGATGTCTGGTTCGTCGGTGACACGTGGATCGATATGCAGTGCGCCCACGTCGCCGGCTGCATCCCTGTGCTGATTTGTAGCGACCCGCCGAAAGTCTCTGAATTTAAAGATTTTATGCCCTCCATCCACGTGTCCGACTGTCACGAACTCGCGAGATTGGTCACGAGTTACTAGACGGGCCCCCTCGGGGTTTCTATATCCTTAACTGTAGCTGCGCCGGTTGCGTCGCCGAGTTTGGGGCGTATATCACTCAAGACTGGGTCCGAACGGCCTGAAACCCACCGAAACCACGAAGAATCGGGACGATGACAACAGATAAAAACCAGAATCTGCAGGACGTGTTCCTGAACCACGTCAGGAAGAACAAGGCGCCGGTGACCGTGTTTCTCGTCAACGGTGTGAAGCTGCAGGGCATCATCACGTGGTTCGACAATTTTTGCGTCCTCCTCCGCCGGGACGGGCATTCGCAGCTTGTCTACAAGCATGCGATCTCGACCGTAATGCCGGTCGCCCCGATCCAGCTTTACGAGGAGAAGGAGCTCGAGGACGCCGAAGCCGGGAGTTGATGTGAAGAACGGCTCCCGCGAGGAGGACCGGCCGCACGCCGAGCGTGCCGTCGTCCTGCATCCGTTCCTGAAGCGCGGAGCCACGGGGCTTCGGGACGCTGAGGCGTGTCTGGAGGAGGCTATCGGGTTGGCCGAGGCCATCTCGCTCGATGTCGTGCATTCCGAGTGCGTGGGGCTTTCCGCCCGCCGGCCGGCCACCCTGTTCGGCTCCGGCGCCGTCGAGACGCTGGAAGGCGTCATTGCGGCCGTGGAAGCAGGGGTCGTCATCATAGACGGCGCCTTGACCCCCGTTCAGCAGCGGAACCTGGAACGCGCCTGGAAGTGCAAGGTGCTGGACCGCACAGGGCTGATCCTCGAAATATTCGGCGAGCGGGCCCGCACGCGGGAAGGCCGACTGCAGGTGGAGCTGGCGCACCTGTCCTATCAGCGCAGCCGGCTGGTGCGGAGCTGGACCCATCTGGAGCGCCAGCGCGGCGGCCGCGGCTTCATGGGCGGCCCCGGCGAGCGCCAGATCGAGGCCGACCGACGGCAGATCGACGAGCGCATCACCCGGCTCAAGCTGGAGCTGGAAACGGTGACCCGCACCCGAGCGCTCCACCGCAAGGCGCGAAACCGCATGCCGTACCCGGTGGTGGCGCTGGTCGGCTATACCAATGCCGGCAAGTCGACGCTGTTCAACCGCCTGACCGATGCCGATGTCTTCGCCGAGGACCAGCTTTTCGCGACGCTGGACCCGACCATGCGCGTAGCGCGGCTGCCGTCCGGACGCTCGGTGATCCTGTCCGACACGGTGGGATTCGTCTCGGCGCTGCCCACCAGCCTGATCGCCGCCTTTCGCGCCACGCTGGAAGAGGTGCTCGAGGCGAAGATCGTCATTCACGTGCGCGACATCGCACATGCCGAGACCGAAGCTCAGCGCGAGGACGTCATCTCGGTTCTCGCCGAGCTGGGCATCGATGACGCGGAACAGGCCCGGCTGGTGGAGGCCCGCAACAAGATCGACCTGCTGAGCCCCGAAGACCGCGAAATCGAGGTCAACCGCGCCGCACGGAGCGACAGCGTCGTCGCGATCTCGGCGGCCACGGGCGAAGGCTGCAACGGACTGCTGGCGTTGATCGACGAGCGCCTGCGCACCGACCGCCGGGTGCTGGATCTCAGCCTGCCCGCGATCGACGGGGCGGGACTCGCCTGGCTTTACCGTCACGGCGACGTGCTCGAACGCCGCGACGACGGCGCGGACGTCCATCTGCGCATTGCCCTCGATCCGGCCGACGCCGCCCGCTTCGAGGCCCGCAACGGCGCCTGACGGCTCGACGGGGCCGATTCGGCGCGTAATCCGAAGAGAATCCCCGTGAGCATCGCACCCGACATAGACGCCGTTTCCGCCATCATCCGCGACGTCGCGGCGGAGGAGATCATGCCGCGGTTCCGGGCGCTCGCCGACGATCATGTCTGGCACAAGTCGGGGGGATCGATCGTTACCGTCGCCGACGAGGCGAGCGAGGCACGGCTGGAGGACGCGCTTTGCGCCCTCGTTCCCGGTTCCGTGGCCCTCGGCGAGGAAGCCACGGAGCGCGACCCCGGGGCGGTGGAGCGCCTGTCGGAGGCGGCCCCGGTCTGGATCATCGACCCGGTCGACGGTACCGCGAATTTCGCGGCCGGCGAGCCCCGCTTCGGCGTGATCGTGGCCTATGCCGTCGGCGGCGAAACCGTGGCCGGCTGGATACTCGATCCCAACGGCGACCGACTGGCGACCGGTGAGAAAGGCGGCGGGGCCTGGAAGGACGGCGAGCGGCTTTCCGTCCGCGGCGCGGGGTCCCTGTCCGAGATGGAAGGCTCGCTGCCGGGCAGGATGCGGCGGATCGCTCCGCTGAAGGCGCGCTTCGCCGGCATCCACGCCACGGGCTGCGTCGCGTTCGAATACCTGGCCCTGGTCGAGGGCGCCCTCGACTTCGCGTTCTACCGCCGCCTGAAGCCGTGGGATCACGCGGCAGGCCAGCTGATCCACACGGAGTCCGGCGGGCACTCCCGCGCGCTCGACGGCACGGCTTATCGGCCGGGCAGTGCCGGCGGCGCGCAGGGACTTCTGCTTGCCCCCGACGCCGGGACCTGGGACCGGCTGGCGGAGGTCATTGCGCCCGCAGCGCGTGAAACCTGGCGCGGCTGACGCCCGCCCGTTGTCCCCACCACCCACGACACCTAAGATGCCGGCCACAACCAGAGACGGAGCAGGGACATGACCGGCAGCGCGAAGGCCGCCTTTATCGGGCTCGGGGTGATGGGCTATCCCATGGCAGGCCATCTGGCCGCCCGCGGCTACGACATGACGGTGTACAACCGCACCGCCGAAAAGACGAAGCGATGGGCCGGCGATCACAAGGGCGCAACCGCGGCGACGCCGGCGAAGGCCGCTGCCGGGGCCGATTTCATCTTCACCTGCGTCGGCAACGACGACGATTTGCGATCCGTGGTGCTAGGCGAGACCGGGGCTCTCGCCGGCATGAAGCCGGGCGCCGTGCTGATCGACCATACGACCACCTCCGCCATGGTGGCGCGCGAACTGTACGAAGACGCGAAATCCCGGGGCCTCGCGTTTCTGGACGCGCCGGTCTCCGGCGGGCAGGCGGGGGCGGAGAACGGCCAGCTCACCGTCATGGCGGGCGGCGACGAGGAGGTATTCGCCCGCGCCAGGCCGGCGATGGAGGCCTACGGCAAGGCTGTGACGCTGATGGGCCCGTCGGGCGCGGGCCAGCTCACCAAGATGGTGAACCAGATCTGCATCGCGGGGCTGGTGCAGGGGCTGTCCGAAGGCATGAATTTCGCCCAGCACGCAGGCCTCGATGGCGACCTCGTCCTCGACGTGATCTCGAAGGGCGCGGCCCAGTCGTGGCAGATGGAGAACCGAGGCCGCACGATGCTGAAGGGCGAGTTCGATTTCGGCTTTGCGGTGGACTGGATGCGCAAGGATCTCGGCATCTGCCTGGAGGAGGCCGAGAACAACGGCGCCCGTCTGCCCGTCACGGCGCTGGTGGACCAGTTCTACAAGCACGTCCAGGCGCGCGGCGGCAGCCGCTACGATACTTCCAGCCTGATGATGCTGCTGTCGCAGGAGTAGCCAGACCTCAGCGCCGCTCCGCGTCCTTCGCGGCGTTCCACAGCGCATCCATTTCCGTCAGCGTCGACGTGGAAGGATTTTTCCCCTTTTTGACAAGGGCCTGTTCCACGAAGCGAAAGCGCCGCTCGAACTTGTCGTTGCTCCGCCTCAGCGCCGCTTCAGGATCCACACCGAGATGGCGGGCGAGGTTCACGCAGGCGAATATCACGTCTCCGATCTCGTCTTCCAGGCGATCGGCATCGCCGCCCTCCGCTATCTCATGTCGCAGCTCGGCGATTTCCTCCTCGATCTTTTCGATCACCGGGGCAATCTCGGGCCAGTCGAACCCGTTGCGTGCGGCCCGCTTCTGGAGCTTCTCCGCCCGCATCAGCGCGGGGAGGGCGCGGGCGACGCCGTCGAGGACGCTGGCCGAAACCCCGGTTTCCGCCGCTTTCGCTCGTTCTCTGGCTTTCTGATCCTCCCAGGCCACGGTCTGCGCCTCGGCGTCGATCACCTGGGCGGTGCCGAAGACATGAGGGTGCCGGCGCACCATCTTGGCCGATATCGCCTCGACCACGTCATGGAAGGCGAACGCGTCCGCCTCGCGCGCCATCTGGGCGTGGTAGACCACCTGCAGCAGCAGATCGCCCAGCTCGTCCTTCAGCGCCGCCATGTCGCCACGCTGGACAGCGTCGGCGACCTCGTACGCTTCCTCGATGGTGTAGGGGACGATGGTCGCGAAGTCCTGCTCGATGTCCCAAGGGCATCCGCCGTCGGGATCGCGCAGCCGTGCCATGATCTCCAGCAGCGCATCGATACCACCGGCCCGGACGGTCATGTCAGTCATGGCACATCGCTCCGTCGCGCAATCGAGTTGAGGAGAGGAAGGGGGAGCAAGCATCTGATATTGCTCGGATGCCTGTAACAAATGTCGCATAATGTATATTATGATGTCTCAACAGGCGCCCTCGGGGATTTCGATCACCATGCCGTCGAAGCCCGGCTCGACCCCGTCCGGGCATACCGCCTTCAGCGTCTCATAGTCCGCCTGGTGGTTCATGTGCGTCAGCACCGCCCGGCGCGGTCTCACCCTCGCCACCCAGGCGCGGACCTGCGCGAGATTAGCATGCGTCGGATGCGGTTCGCCGTCGCGCAGGCAATCGACGATCCAGGTGTCGACGCCTTCCAGCGCCGCCAGCGTGGCGTCAGGCAGCGCGACGCAGTCGGTCGAGTATGCGAACGGGCCGATCCGGAATCCCCACGACCGGCAGATGCCATGATCCTGTTCCAGCGGCAGGATATCGAATCCGGCCGCGCTGAACGGGCCGTCGAAAGCGTGCGGCGCACAGACCGGCCGATAAAGCTCGCCTGCCTCCTGACAACCGTCGAAGAGATAGGAAAACCGCTTCTTGACCGTGTCGAGCACGTCGGCAGCGGCGAATACGTCCGTATTGGCGGCAGGATCGGCGCGAAGCGAGCGCAGGTCGTCGATTCCGTTGATGTGGTCCGCATGATCGTGGGTGAAGAGCACTGCGTCGACCGAGGAAACCCCGGCGTCCAGCATCTGATCGCGCAGATCCGGAGACGTGTCGATTAGGAGCGCCTTTTCACAGCTCTCGACCAGGACCGACGGCCGGCGCCGGCGATTTTTGGGGTTTTCCGGGTCGCAACTGCCCCAAACAGGCCCGATCATCGGCACGCCGCGCGACGGGCCGCAGCCCAGCATCGTGACCTTCATGCGGCGCCGCCCGTGGCCGGCGGGACGGCGCGGCTGAACAGGCGGAAGAAGTTCCCGGTCGTGATCCGGGCCAGCTCTTCCTGATCCATCCCTTTGATTTCAGAAACTTTTTCTGCTGTGTGGACGACGAATGACGGTTCGTTACGCTTGCCCCGCATCGGAATCGGGGCGAGATATGGCGAGTCCGTTTCCACCAGCAACCGGTCCAGTGGCACGTCACGGACGATCTCGCGGAGGTCTTCCGCATTCCTGAAGGTCACGATGCCGGAGAGCGAGATATAAAAACCGAGCTCCAGCGCCGTCTCGGCCAGGACCCGCCCGCTGGAAAAGCAGTGCAGCACGCAGGGAAAGGCGCCCTTCCCCGTCTCGTCGCGCAGGATGGCGGCCATGTCGTCGTCGGCGTCGCGGGAATGGACGATCAGCGGCAGCCCGGTCTCGCGCGCCGCGGCGACATGCTCCCGGAAACTCGCCTTCTGGTCCCCGCGCGGGCTGGCATCGTAAAAATAGTCCAGTCCGGTCTCGCCGATGCCGACGACCTTGGGATCGACGGCCAGCGCGACCAGATCGGCGCTGCCCACCACCCCTTCCTCTTCCACCTGGTGCGGATGAACGCCGACCGAGCACCAGATGTCGGGATCGGTGTTCGCGATTCCGAGGATTTCCGGAAACCGGCTGAGCCGCGTGCAGATGGTGACAATGGTTCCCACGCCGGCCGCCTTCGCCCGGGCCAGCATCTCCGCACGGTCCTCCTCGAACGCTTCGAAATCGAGATGGCAGTGGCTGTCGACGAGCATCGCTGCGGCCTCAGACGGCGGGTTCGCCGGGAGTGTCCTTATCGACGAAACGTGGGAACACGCCTTGCGGTTTGGGTATTTGCGCACCGGGCGCCAGCGCATGATCCCGCCCGAGATGGGCGAATGTCCGCGACTCCGCCGGTATGAGGAGCTGATCGAGAAGCGTCGCGCAGGACTCCGGCATGAACGGTTGCAGCAGGATGCCGAGGGTCCTGATCGTTTCCATCAGGGCGTAGAGCACGGTGCCCGCGCGAGCCGCGTCGGTCTTGCTCAGCGTCCACGGCGCCTGCCTGTCGACATAGCCGTTCGCCGCCCGGATCAGCACCCAGGCCGTCTCCAGCGCCTCGTGAAAGGCCTGGACGTCGATCTGTGCCCTCATCGCGGGCAGCAGCGCATCGGCTTGGCGGATCAACGCCTCGTCCTCGGTCGTGAATCCGGCGGGTTGCGGCACCGCGCCGCCACAGTAGCGCCCGGTCATCGAAAGCACGCGCTGCGCCAGATTGCCGAGATCGTTGGCGAGATCGCTGTTGATGCGGTTGATGATCTGCTCGCGGGAGAACGAGCCGTCGCTGCCGTAGGGCACCTCGCGCAGAAGGAAGTAGCGCAGCTGATCCAACCCGAACTCGTCCGCCAGCGCCTTGGGCGACAGCACATTGCCGAGCGACTTCGACATCTTGGCGCCCTCGATGTTGAGGAAGCCGTGCCCGAACACGCGTTTCGGCAGCGGCAGCTTCGCGCTCATCAGGAAGGCCGGCCAGTAAATGGCATGAAAACGCACGATATCCTTGCCAATAATGTGCAGGTCAGCCGGCCAGTGCGTCGCCATACGACCGCCCTCCTCGGGGAAGCCCAGACCGGTGAGGTAATTGGTCAGCGCATCCAGCCACACATACATGACGTGATCGGGGGCCTCGGGGACCGGCACACCCCAGTTGAAGGTCGTACGCGAGATGGAGAGGTCCCTGAGTCCCTGGCGGACGAAGCTGACGACCTCATTGCGCCGGAAATCGGGCTGGATGAAATCCGGGTGCTTTTCGTAATGCTCCAGCAGCCGGTCGGTATAGGCGGACAGCCGGAAGAAATAGGACGGCTCCTCGACCCATTCGCATTCGCCGCCATAGGGAGACAGCTTCTTTCCGTCCGGGCTCGCCGTCAGCTCGCTTTCGTCGAAGAAGGCCTCGTCCCGTGTCGAGTACCAGCCGGAATATTTCTCCAGATATATGTCGCCCGCTTCCGCAATCCGCCGCCAGATCGCCTGGGACGCGCTGTAGTGGTCGTCTTCGGTCGTGCGGATGAAGCGGTCATAGGAAATGCCGAGCTCGGCATCCATCTGCTTGAAAAGCGCCGCGATCTCGTCGCAGAACGCCTTGGGCTCCTTGCCGGCCGCAGCGGCCGTCTTGGCGACCTTCTGGCCGTGCTCGTCCGTGCCGGTCAGGAAGAAGACGTCGAATCCGTCGAGCCGCTTGAACCGCGCCATCACGTCGGTCGAGATGACCTCGTAGGCGTGGCCGAGATGCGGCGGCCCGTTCACATAGGCGATCGCGGTGGTGATGTAATAGGTCTTTGCCGCCGTCATTCGCCTGCGCCGCGGCGTCAGGCGCGCGCGGCTTCTCCCATCTCGTGGAACACGTTGAGTACGACCTGCTTTCGGTCGAGATGCAGCCTCTCGCCCTGGTCGAGCAGGCGCGTGATCTTCTCCCACACCTCCAACCACCGATCAACCCCGCAGGCGGCATAGAGCCGCGCCGCGCAGCCGGCTTCTTCCGGTACAACGGGCTCGGGCGCGGAGCCGCGCGCACCTTCGCGGATCATGCGCGCGATCCACCAGCCGAGCAGCGCGCCGGTCGTACGAAAGGCCTCCTCGGCGCCGCGTCTCGCCATGCGGTCGCCGAAGGCATGGACTGCCGCGGTGTCGCCCCGGGGAAGCCGGGCCAGCAGCGTCACCAGATCGCGGTAGAGATCGAGTGCCCCCTCCTCCGCCAGCACAAGCGCGCGGCCGATGCTGCCTTCGCCCAGACGCACCAGCGCCGCGGTGTCCTCGGCGCCCAGGCCGGGCAGGTAGCGTCCGATCAGCGCCGCCACGGTGTCGTCCGGGAGCGGATCGAGGCGCAGCCGGCAGCATCGCGACCGGATCGTCGGCAGCAATCGGCCCGGCGAGTGATTTACGAGAAGAACCAATGCCTTGTTCGGCGGTTCTTCAAGCATTTTGAGAATGGCGTTCGCGGCGTTCAGGTTCATTTCGTCGGCCGTGTCGACCAGCAGCACGCGCCAGCCGCCCTCCCCCGGCGTCATGCGCAGGAAGCTGCCGGCCTTGCGCACGTCATCGACCCGGATGACGGTATGGCGTTCGCGGTCGCGCGAATCGTCGTCGATGTCCTTCTCCGACGAAAACGCGCGTTCCAGCGTCATCAGATCGGCGTGCCCCGAGGCGGCGCAGCGTCGGAAGACCGCGGCGCCCGGATCGAGATAGAGCGAATCCGCCGGGTCCGGATCGCCAAACAGCCCGCCCCCCGCCGACCCGCCGGCCCCGCCCGACAGCACGAACCGCGCGATGCGGTGGGCCAGCGTCGCCTTGCCGACGCCCTGCGGGCCGGTGATCAGCCAGCTATGGGGCATTCGGCCGGACCGCCAGGCGCTCAGAAACTGGCGCTCGGCCGCCTCGTGACCCAGCAGGTCCGGATTTTCCCGCGGCAGCAGCGGTTTGTCGTCGTTTCGGTCCGTCACGTTTGATCCCGGTTGCTCAGCTATCCGTCAGCCGGTCCCGCACCGCTGCAAGTATCGCCCCGGTTACCTTATCGACCGGCTGGGCCGCGTCAACGACGATGCAGCGCTCCGGCTCCGCGCGCGCGATTTCAAGGAAGCCGGCGCGCAGCCGCTGATGAAACTCGATGCCCATTCGTTCGTACCGGTCTTCGAGCCCACCGCGGCTCCGCGCCCGCTTCAGCCCTTCCTCGACCGGGAGATCCAGTATGAGCGTCAGATCCGGCCGGAAATCGCCGAGCACGGCGGCCTGCAGCGCATCGAGAAGCGCGCGGTCCACGCCGTGACCAAAGCCCTGATAGGCGAGCGTGGAATCCGCGAACCGGTCGCAGATCACCCAGCTTCCGGACTCCAGCGCCGGCCAGACCGTCGCGAGGAGATGCTCGCGCCGGGCGGCGAAATGCAGCAGCGCTTCGGTCATCCCGTCCCAGCTTTCCGTACCGCCTTCGACGAGCAGCGTTCTGATGCGTTCCGCCGCAGGGGCGCCGCCGGGCTCCCGCGTTTCCACCACCGTATGGCCCCGGCCGCGAAGGGCCTCGGCCAGCCGGCGGATCTGGGTCGACTTGCCGGCCCCCTCGCCCCCTTCCAGGGTGATGAACCGGCCCTGCGCGGTCACCCCGCGGCGCCGTAGACCAGGTGGCGGATCGCCGCGCCCAGCCTGCCGAACAGACCGAGCTGCTCGATGTCCTTGCCGGCGACCAGCGGCAGTTCGAGAGGCTTCTGGCCTTCCGCAGTCACCACCAGCCGGGCGATCGGCGTTCCGGCCCGTACTGGCGCCGGCACCGGGTTGTTGAACACCACCTTGGCCTTCATATCCCCCCGCGCCCGGCGCGGCATGGTCAGGGCGAGGTCGCGGTCGATCACCAGCGGCACGCTCTTCTCGACGCCGAGCCAGACATCGGCGCGGTCAACCACGTCGCCCTTCTTGAACAGGGCGTAAGTGGCCGTTTCGCGGAAGGCCCAGTCGAGCAGGCGCGCGGACTCCGAGGATCGCTCGCGCATGCTGTCGAGGCCGTTGACGACCAGCAGCAGCCTGCGCCCGTCGCGCACGGCCGAGGCGGCAAGGCCGAAGCCCGAGGCTTCGGTATGGCCGGTCTTGAGCCCGTCGGCACCGAAATTCTTGTACAGCAACGGGTTGCGGTTCCCCTGCTTGATGCCGTTATAGGTAAACTCGACCTCCGCGAACATCTTGTAATACTCAGGAAAATCCTGGATCAGCCGCGAGGACAGCCGCGCTATGTCCCGCGCCGACATCACGTGCCCTTCGGCCGGCCAGCCGGTCGCGTTCTTGAAGCTGCTTTCCGTGAGGCCGATTTCACGGGCCCGCCGGTTCATCTGCTCGGCAAAGGCCTCCTCGCTTCCGGCGAGTCCCTCGGCAATGACGATGCAGGCGTCGTTGCCGGACTGAACGATGATGCCGCGCAGCAGATCGCGCACCGAGACGCGGGTGTTCACCCGGACGAACATCTTGGAGCCGCCCTTGCGCCACGCCTTCTCGCTGACGAGAAACTGGTCGTCCATGCTGACACGGCCGGATTTCAGCCGGTCGAACACCATGTAGATGGTCATCAGCTTGCTCATCGAGGCCGGCGGCATGGGCACGTCCGAAGCCTTGTCGAGAAGAACGGTATCTGTGGTCGTGTCGATCAGGACGGCATGCCTGGCGCGGGTCGAGATCGATTCCGCACCGGCGGCGACGGCGAGCGACGCGACGACGAACACCACCGAAAGCCCGCAGAGAGTTCGCATCTGATATCTCCCGGTTCTGGGATTCATGGGATCAGTCTTCCACCACGATCCGGGCGTCGGGATAACCGTGGGCGATCACGCTGTTCAACAGGGCATCCCCTGCCTCGACGGTATTCACCGGCCCGACCCGGACGCGGTAGAACCGCTGGTTGCCGACCTGCGCCGGCACGACCCGGGTGGCGGCTACGGACGAAAGCTTCCACTGCATCCTCTCGGCGAGGTAGGGTTGCACGAAGGACCCGGCCTGTACGTATATGTCCCTCGCGCCGGACACCGGCACCACCCGGACCACAGCATTCTCGGCGGGAGGAGGCCCCTTTGCCACGGGGCGCGGCGGCGGGGCCCCTTCCGGACGACGGTCGCGCGGGACGGCGGGACCGTCGAGGGAAACGACGCTTACCGGCGTCGTCGGCACGGCTGCCAGCTGGGTCGATGCCCCGCCCTGCGCCAGCGCTGCGATACGGCGGCTCTCGTCGGCCAGAATTTCCACCCGCACCGGGGCCGTGCCGTTTTTCTCGAATCCGAGAAGCTGTGCAGCACGACGCGACAGGTCGATGATGCGGTTACGGGCGAAAGGGCCCCGATCGTTGAGCCGGACCTCCAGCGAGCGGCCATTGCGCAGGTTCACCACCCGGACGACGCTCGGCAGCGGCAGCGTGCGATGGGCGGCGCTGATTTCGTTCATGTTGAACGTCTCGCCGTTGGCGGTAACCTTGCCGTGGAAGTCCGGCCCGTACCAGGACGCGATCCCCGTCTCCCTGTAATCGTAATCGACCGCCGGATAATACCAGACTCCCTGTACCGGATAGGGTTTTCCGATCTTGTAGACGCCGGGCGTCTTCTGTACGTCCTCCTCGTCCGGCGGAAGTATCCGCTTCGCCGTGTGGATGGCCAGCTTGGTCTCCGCACACGCGCTCAGCGCCAGCACCGCCACGGCGAGCGACAGGACGGTCCGGCTGGCAACCATGGGCGCTTACTCCTGAATCCGGTCAGCCAGCGTGCCGACTGTGACTGCATACAGATGAGCGCAATTGTACGCCATGATTGCGGCATAGTTTTGGTAGACGAGATAGGCGGCGCCCCCCGCCCCGTCTGGCAGGACCAGAGCCGCCGGGACATCCCTGCCGGGGAGATCGCCGCCATCGGCCCGGCGGACGCCCTGCGTCTGCCATTCCGACAGCGGTTTCCGGTCCGAGGTCGTCGCGCGGCACCCCGGCGCGGCGCGGCGGCCCGGCTCGCCGAGCGAGGCGACCAGATCCGCGGGCACCTTCACCTGACGCCCCCAGGTCAGGTCGTCGCGCCAGTCATGCCTGGCGAGGTAGTTCGCAATGGAGGCGAAGACGTCTCCCTCGTTCTTCCAGATGTCGCGCTTGCCGTCGCCGTCGAAATCCTGCGCGAAGGCAAGATAGCTCGACGGCATGAATTGCGGCTGTCCCATCGCGCCGGCCCATGAGCCCAACAGACTTTCCAGACCGATATAGCCGCGGTTCACCATCTGCAGCGCATCGAAAAGCTGACGCCGGAAGAAGGTGGATCGCCGCGCATCGTATGCCAACGTCGCCAAGGCCGGGATCAACGGCACGTCGGCCTCCACTGCGCCGAATCGTGTCTCGATACCCCAGATCGCCAGAATGAACCGGGACTGCACGCCGTATTTGCGGCTGACCGCGGCAAGCAGCGTCTCGTGCTTCTTCGCCATCCTGCGTCCGGCGGCAACGTTGGCGGGCGTCACCACCCGCGTCATATAGCGGTCGAGGGTGAGCTTGAACTCCGCCTGGTTGCGGTCGCGCTGGATGATGCGTTGAATGGGTTCGATTCCGGTCAGGGCGGCGGTGACGATCTCGGGCTTTATGCCGAGCTCGATCGCCTCCGCCCGAACGCCTTCGAGCCAGACATCGAACGATGGTGTTTCTTGACCGGCGGCGATGCCAGGCGTCATCAACGCCGCGCACCACAGCGCCAGGGCGGGCAACCGAATTCCCAAACCAGCCCTCTCTTCCGCTTTCGCCATCGCGCGCCGACGGACGGCAGGCCGGACAAATGCCTGTCGGACTTGTGCCATAGCGCCGCGAATCAAGCAAATCACTGCTGCGTCATCCTTCTGCCGGGCGACGGTCGTCGGGCGCCGGGAACAGGGTCTTCGTGCGTCCGAGCGCGCGGTAGACGGCAAGCGCCATACACTCCCGGAGCGCAGAGGAAAAACTGGCCAGGCCGCCGATCATGTCGAAGCTCGGACGGAGGCCCGAAAGGCCCACGGTCTGGTAATCCACGGGATACGGCGTCAGGGCCCAGCCCGCCGCGCGAAACGCGCCCACCGACCGCGGCATGTGCGCCGCCGAGGTCACCAGCAGCCATCGTTCGCCGGGCGCCGGCTTGATGAGGGCCCGGGTGTATACCGCGTTCTCGTATGTATTCCGGGATTCGCTTTCGAACAGGATGCGCTCCGGATCGAGCCCCATCTGCCGAAAGAACAGCCGGGCAACCTCCGTTTCCTTCATTTCCTGGTCCAGCACGGCGCCGGATCCGCCGGTGAAGACGATCCGCGCCGACGGGTGTCGCCGTGCCAGCGCGACCGTTTCGGTCAGCCGTTCCGCACCGTCGCTGAGTGCGGGTTGCCCCCAGAAGGCGCTGACGAACTGATTCACGGTTCCGCCGAGAACGACAATGCCGTCGACGGCGCCGTCGAGTCCCCGCACCGGCGGGAAGCGTTCCTCGAGAACCGCGATCATCATGCCGCCGACCGGCACCACGGCGATCGCCACGATAAACAGCACGACCGCGGTCAGGATGCGACGTCCCGCCCACTGCCAGCGGGTCCACAGCAACGCGACCCCGCCGGCGAGCAGCAGCATCAACCAGAAGCCCGGGTTGGTCACGAACAGGTATATTTTCGAGAGAACGAACATGAGTTGCCCCGACGACCGCGCGGCATCCTATTTGTTTTCCAGCGCCTTCAGCCCTTCTTTCACGCCGTTAAGCGAGACGGGAACCGTAAGGGTCTTCGCATCGGCCCGCGCCTTGAAACCGACCAGAAGGCGGCTGCCGGTCTGCAGGGCTTCAAGCCGCTTCGCGTCGATTTCGACCGCGGCGAGGCACCCGTTCTGCGCCGTGCAGGTCTGAAGGATCAGCGGAAACTGTTCCCCTTCGTCGACCTTGGCCGCGATCCCGGCGCCGAGAAATATTCCCAGCGGGGTGGAGATGAACAGGCCGAGCTTTTCGTTGTTTTCGCCCAGCTTGCGCAGCACCACGCCGATGATCTGGCGGCTCGTCTCGTTGTCGATGATGTTCTGGACCAGCGCGCAGCGTGTTTCGCTGGCGGACAGGGCCCGGCACTGGAAGGTCCAGTCGCCGATCCTGTCGCCCACCTTGAGCGCCTGCTGGGCGGCTGCCCCGCCATCGCCAAGCATCATAAGCGTTGCCAGCGCTGCCGCTGCAATGCCGCCTGCCCGCTTCTCCATTACCAGCCCACCCGATTAATGCCCCGACCGGTTTCAGCATAAACCATCCCCCGCCCCGTGTAACAGGGCCTGCCGCGGGCTGGCCTCGGTCGGGTTTACGGCCTATATCCAGCCTCTTATCCGTCACCGGGTTTCCATGACCGATCCAGAACGCACACACTCCGGGCGAAAGAAGGACGCGGGCTTCGAGTGGGGCGCGCTGCGCACCCTTGCCCGCTACCTGTGGCCGGAGGGAGAGGCCGGCATCAAGACGCGCGTCGTCTGCGCCCTTGTCCTGCTGGCGATGGGAAAGCTGGCCAATGTCTACGTGCCTGTCCTTTTCAAGCAGGCGGTCGATCTGCTGGCCGACAAGGCGCCGGCAACGGTGGCGCTGCCGCTCGGCCTGCTCGTCGCCTACGGGCTGGTGCGGGTGCTGTCCATCGCCTTCGCCGAGTTGCGCGACGCGGTCTTCGCGAAGGTCGGCCAGCGGGCCATCCGGACGGTCGCGCTGAGCACGTTCCGGCACCTCCACCGGCTGGCCCTGCGCTTCCATCTCGACCGCCAGACGGGCGGGCTGACGCGGGCGATCGAACGCGGCACGAAGGGCATCGACTTCCTGCTGAACTTCATGCTGTTCAACATCCTGCCCACGCTGCTGGAGATCGTCCTCGTCTGCGGCATCCTGTGGGGGCTGTTCAGCTTCTGGTTCGCGCTCGTGACCTTCGCGACCGTCAGCTTCTACATCGTCTTTACCGTGATGGTGACCGAATGGCGGATCAAGTACCGCCGCCAGATGAACGACACCGACCAGCAGGCCAACACGCGCGCCATCGACAGCCTGCTGAACTACGAGACCGTCAAGTATTTCGGCAACGAGGAGCACGAGGCCAGCCGGTTCGACCATGCGCTGGAGCGATATGAAACCGCGGCCGTCAAATCGAAAACGACGCTGTCCTTCCTCAATATCGGGCAGGCCTCCATCGTCGGCATGGGGCTGGTCGCCGTGATGCTGATGGCGGCCGACGGCGTGATCGGCGGCCGGATGACCATCGGCGATTTCGTGCTGGTCAACAGCTATCTCATCCAGCTCTTCATCCCGCTCAACTTCCTCGGCTTCGTCTACCGCGAGATCAAGCAGTCCCTGGTCGACATGGAAGTCATGTTCAACCTGCTGAACGTGAATACCGAGGTCGCGGACCCGCCAGACGCCAAGCCTCTCATCGTCGGCCCGGGCGAGGTGGTGTTCGACAACGTTGCATTCGCCTACGACGAACGCAGGCCGATCCTGCACGGGCTCGACGTCACCGTGCCCCCGGGCAAGACCGTGGCTATCGTCGGACCTTCGGGGGCGGGCAAGTCGACCATCGCCCGGCTGCTGTTCCGCTTCTACGACGTCACCGGCGGCGCCATCCGGATCGACGGGCAAGATATCCGCGACGTGACTCAGGCCAGCGTCCGCGCCGCGATCGGCATCGTCCCGCAGGACACCGTGCTGTTCAACGACACGATCTACTACAACATCGCCTATGGCCGGCCGGGAGCGAGCCCGGGCGAGATCGAGGGCGCTGCGCGGCTTGCCGCCATACACGAATTCATCATGGCGATGCCCGACGGCTACCAGACGGTGGTCGGCGAGCGCGGGCTGAAGCTGTCCGGCGGTGAGAAGCAGCGCGTCGCCATCGCTCGCACCATCCTGAAATCGCCCCGGATCCTGATGTTCGACGAGGCCACCTCGGCGCTCGATTCCGGCACCGAGCGCGAGATTCAGAACGCGCTGGCGCGGGTCTCCGCCAACCACACGACGCTGGTCATCGCCCATCGGCTGTCCACCGTTGTCGACGCCGACGAGATCATCGTGCTCGAGAACGGGCGCATCCGCGAACGGGGCCGGCACGCCGAGCTGCTGATCGCCGACGGGCTCTACGCAGGGATGTGGCGGCGCCAGCAGGAGGACCGCCAGCGGGCGGTGGCAGCGCCCGACGAAGCCGGCGCCCTCCCCCGTCCCGCGGGCGAATAGCTTTCAGACTCCGATATTCTTCCGCACCAGCGGGACCAGTGGACCGCCGACGTCATTAAAGGCATAGGATCCGGTGAAGTGGTGCGCGTTCATGACCTCGACCCACTCGCCGTCATGCCCCGCCTTTCTCCAGGCGTTCAGAAAGGCCTCCGGCTGGCGATGAAATTCGGCGGTATCGTGCTCGCTGCACCCGATGACCAGCTTCGGCACCGGACGGCCGGCGGGGATGTTGAGGATCGCGGAGTTGCGGCGCCACCCTGCCTCGTTGAGCTTCACGTATTTGTTGCGGTAGCTGAGATAGATCGGCTCCAGATCGTACATTCCGCTCAGGCAGGTCACGCTCTTGATGAGGTCGGCCGGCAGCCCGTATTCCTTCGCCCAGTCCGTGACCAGCATCATGCCGGACAGATGCGCGCCCGAGGAATGGCCCGCGACATGGATGCGGCCGGGATCGACGCCGATCTCCCTGGCGTTGCGGTGCACCCAGGCGATGGCGTCCCGGTTCTGGCGCGCCATCCCGTCCAGCGTGTTGGGCGGGATGTTGTGGAAATCGGTAGCGATCCAGGTGACGCCCAGCGGTACGAAGGTTTCCGCGGGAAAGCCGTAATTGTCCTTGCTGCCCCGCGTCCATGCCCCGCCATGCAGGAAGATCACGCAGGGATTCGAGTCTCCCGCGGCGGGAAAAATATCCAGCTTCTCGATGTCGTCCTGGCCATAAGGCATGTCCAGCCGGCATTCGAGTGTGGCGCGGGCCCGGTCGCTCATGTCCTGCCGTTCCTGGTTGAAAACGGCCGTATCGGGGAAGCGCCTGGAATGGTCGTACTGCCAGTCCAACTCCTCGCTGGTGTAGTCGAGATAGACCTTCTCGCCGGTTTCTGTGGGTGCGGCATCCTGCGGCATCGCATGGCTCCTTGCGTACTCTTTATGGTGACAAGTGTGCCGCCCATGCAGCTGTCGCGCAAGGCGAAGCGCTGCCGGCCGCAACGGCCGGATTCCAGCTGGCCACCGCGGCGGTAGGCTCTATATTTTGCGCTATGGACATTGACAGAGATCGGAGGCGCGAAGTGACGAGCCTGACACAGAAAACCTGCGTACCCTGCCGGGGCGGCATACCGCCCCTGAGCCGGGACAGCGCCGAGGGATACATGAGGCAGGTGCCCGGCTGGACGCTCTCGGACGCTGCGGACCGGATCACGCGCCGGTTCGCTTTCGACGACTTCAGGGCTTCCATGGCCTTCGTCAGCCGGGTCGGCGAGCTGGCCGAGGAGGAGCAGCACCACCCCGACATAACTTTCGGCTGGGGTTATGCCGAGGTCACGTTTTTCACCCACAAGATCAAGGGGCTGCATGAAAACGACTTCATCATGGCAGCCAAGGTGAACGCTCTGTAAGGTCACGCCGGCAACCGGCGACGGGAAGCAAGGCGGGAGATGACAGATGCGTATCGTGGTGAACGGTCAGCAGGCGTTCGGCAAGGCCGTGCTGGAGAAGCTGCTGGAGCGCGGCGAGGACGTGATCGCCGTCTACGGCACGGAAGACAGCAACGGGCGCGTAGACCCGACCGTGGAGTACGCCCGCGAGAGAGGGCTTCCCGTCTATCAGCCCGCGACGTTCAAGACCGAGGAAGCGACCGAAGGGCTGCGCGCGATGAAGCCGGATCTCGGCGTCATGGCCTACGTCACCAAGCTCGTGCCGCCCAGCTTCCTGAACGTTCCGACCAAGGGCACCATTCAGTATCACCCTTCCCTGCTGCCGCGACACCGCGGGCCGAGCTCCATCAACTGGCCGATCATCCAGGGCGAGACGAGGACCGGGCTCAGCATCTTCTGGCCCGATGACGGGCTGGATACCGGTCCGGTGCTGCTGCAGAAGGAGGTCGAGATCGGCCCTGACGACACGCTGGGCTCGATTTATTTCAATCACCTGTTTCCGATGGGCGTCGAAGCCATGCTGGAAGCCGTCGACCTCGTCCGCGACGGCAAGGCGCCCCGCATCGAACAGGACGAGGAGAAGGCCACCTATGAAAGCTGGTGCAAGGCGGAGGATGTGGAGATCGACTGGTCGAGGCCAGCCGGCGACGTCTACAACCTGATCCGCGGCGCCAATCCGCAGCCGGGCGCCTGGACCACCTGCAACGGCAGGAAGTTGCAGATATTCGATGCCAGGCGCGACGGCGGAAGCGGCGGACCGACGGGCAGCATCGTCGCCACCGGCGAAGACGGATTCACGGTGGCGGCCGGGCGCGGCGCGATCTTCGTGCAGCGCGTGCGTCCCGAAGGCGGCGTCAAGATCGCCGCGCGCGAATATGCAGCCGAGCGCGGGCTGAAGCCCGGCGACGCTTTGGGCGGCTGATCCGGCGGACCGTCACCGTTTCCGCGCGCCAACCGCGCGACCGGCTCAGCGGCGAAGGGCGCTTTCGAGCGCGCGCCGCACCTCGTCCGTCAAGGGTCGGGACCTGCCGGATTCCGGGTCGAAAAAGACGGAGACGACTTCCGCCGTGGCGATGCAGCGGTCCCCGTCGAACACGCCCTGCCCGAGGGTAAAAGACGCGTTGCCGATCCGTATGACCACGGTGCCGATCTCGACGGTGGCCGGGTGGTGCAGCGCCGCACGGTACCGGGCGGAGAAGCTGCCGACGGCAAATCCCGTGAGCACGGCATCGCCCAGCCCGGCCATCGTTTCGCGCCGGAAATGGACGCGGCCATCCTCGAAAAACTCGTTGATCGCCCCGTTATTGACGTGGCCGTTGGGATCGAGGTCCCGGTAGCGGACCGAATCCTGCGTCCATGTCGCGAAGACCGCGCGGTCGGTGAGGTCGCAGGATGGTGTATCGTCGTTCATGACCAAGGATTAGCGCCGCCCGCGCCGGTTGACCAGCAGGCGATGGCCCTTCACTTCGACGCTCCGCACCGCTACCTTCGCAGCCGGCGTCGGAGGGGTGGCAGAGTGGTCGATTGCGGCGGTCTTGAAAACCGTTGGACCGCAAGGTCCCGGGGGTTCGAATCCCTCCCCCTCCGCCAATGCAGGAACAACAAGATCGGAAATGGATAATGTCTGATTCAAGAACGATAGCGCTGGTTCTCGTCCTGGCTGGCGGACTTCTTTACGGATGCGCGGATGCGGGAGATCACGGGCTCGGTCCGGCCTGCGAATCCGGTCTCTCGGCGGCACAGCGCGAACTCAGCGCCGCCAAGGCCAACGGTGTCGGAGGCGCGGTCGCCTGGAGCAAGGCTGCCAGCCTGATCGCCGCCGGCCGGACGCAGCAGCAGTTCGGCGAATACGAGAATTGCGCCCAGAAGGCCCGGGATGCGCGACGGATCGTTTCCGAGATGAAGTGATCGATGCCGGGCCCGTCGTTATGATGCGGGGAGAAGCCCGGCTTGGGTGGCAGGCAATGGAGGCAAGCGAGGCGCCATCGACCGCGATCGACGTCGCGGTCATAGGCGGCGGGCCCGCAGGGTCTGCCGTATCGGCATTTCTCGCGCGTCTCGGCAGGCGCGTGGCGCTGATCGAGAAAAGCCGTCATCCCCGGTTTCATGTCGGGGAGTCGCTCCTGCCCAGCAACCTTCCGATCCTCGAACGCCTGGGCGTGTCCGAGGCGGTGGCCGCCATCGGCCGCTACAAGCCGGGCGCCGAATTCGTCTCGCCGCATCACGAGCAGCGCCAGGTCTTTCCATTTGCCGATGCCCTCAATCCTTCACCGGATCACGCCTACAACGTCACGAGGGCGGAGTTCGACGAGCTTCTTCTGCGTCATGCCGCGGCTGCGCCCGGGGTCGATCTGTGGGAGGGCTACACGGCGACCGGCGCGGAACGCCTGCCCGACGGCTGGCGCCTCACCCTGCGCGGAGAGAACGCGCCGGCCGAGATAAGAGCCCGCTTCCTGATAGACGCGTCAGGCCGGGACGGGTTTTTCGCGAAGGTCGAAAGCGTGCGTCAGCGCAGCCCCCGACACAACAGCGCCGCCATCTTCGCCCATTTCCGCGATGTGTCTTCCGACGCGTGGGCGGCCGACGGCAGCATCGCCATTTACTGGTTCGAGCATGGGTGGATATGGATGATCCCCCTCAGGAACGGGCTGACCAGCGTGGGCGCGGTGTCGATGCCGGATTACCTGAAGACGCGTAAGGGCCCACTCGACGCATTTTTTATCGAAACGCTGAAGATGTGCCCGAAGGCGTGGACCGTCCTGCAGAATGCAAGCCGCGTGTCGCCGGTGCGCGGTGCCGGAAATTACGCATACACCGCGAAAAAGGCCTTCGGGGACGGCTATCTCCTGCTCGGCGATGCATACACCTTCCTCGATCCGATTTTCTCCAGCGGCATTTATTTCGCGATGCAGAGCGCGGAACGTGCGGCCGAGGCCGTGAACGTGGTCCTCGATCGCCCCGAACTGGCAGGCAGGCTTTTCAGCCGATATCAGCGTGAGCTGGACAATGCGATGGCGCGGCTCACCTGGTTCATCTACCGGTTCAACTCGCCCATACTGCGCAACCTGTTCATGAAGCCCCGGAATTTTTTCGCCATTCGCAAGGCCGTGGTGTCGATTCTTGCGGGCGATGTTTACCGCGGCGGCACGCTCTCCCTGCGCCTCGCCGTCTTCAAGACGATTTTTCATTTATCACGCCTGGCAAATCTGCGTACCGACCGGGAGGACAGACGCCGCCGCGAAGTCTTGCCATCGATTTCGTTGCCAGATAATGAAATAGCCGACAGGCTGTAGGGACACGCGTTGCCGAACGGGTTCGCGCACGGGAGACGCTGGCGAAGATGCCGGACACATTTGCGGGCGATTCCGGATATCGGGTTCCTGAAGTTGCGCCGCCGGGGGGCAGCCGGACGGGGATTCTGCCGCATTTCGCAGTGCTCATCCCTGCCTATAACGAGGCGGCCACGATCGCTGCGATCGTCGAGCGGGCGGTTTGCGAAGTCGGCCGTGTTCTTGTCGTCGACGACGGGTCCACGGACGGGACGGCCCTGGCCGCGGAAAGGGCCGGGGCGACCGTCCTGCGCCAGGACCGGAACCGCGGCAAGGGCGACGCCCTGCAGATGGGGCTGAAGGCGATCGGGGACGCCGGGTACAGCTATGCGGTCACGCTGGACGGCGACGGCCAGCACAGGGCTGCCGATATACCCGCGCTTGCAGCCATGGCGGCGCCGGACCGCATCGTCATCGGATCGCGCATGTCGGAGCGACACCATATTCCGAGCGCGCGGTACAAAGCCAACCAGACGGCGAACTTCTTCATTTCATGGGCCTGCGGAACGTGGATAGAGGACACGCAGAGCGGCTTCCGCATCTATCCGCTCGGCGTGCTCGAACGGGTCCGTCTGCGCGAGCGGAGGAAGTACGGGTTCGTCTTCGAAAGCGAGATTCTTATAGAGGCCTGCCGTGCCGGGTTCCGCGTCCGCACCGCGCCGATTCCCGCACTGTACGACAACACGATCAAACGGGCCAGCCACTTTCGTCCGGTGCGCGATATCGCCGCCATCGTCGCGATGGTCACAGGCAAGATCCTGCGCTGGGGTTTCTATCCGGCCGGACTGTTGAGGTCGCAATACGAGCGACGCAATCTGGCATCGAGAGTCGAATCGCTTCCATCCTGAACCGTACAATTATACCGTATCGTCAATTATATTTGGGGGAATACGAGATGATGAAGCCTGTCCTGCGTACATTTGCGTTATGCGTGCTTCTGGTGGCCGTCGCCGGTTGCAGGGTCGAGCAGGTCATGACGGTGGAGAACGCCGCGCTCAACCCGCCCGCGAGCGCCACCGACGATGAAATCAGCAAAGCTATACGTCTGGCGGGCACCACGCTCGGCTGGCAGATGATTCAGCAAGCGCCGGGGCAAATCGAGGGCACTCTGCGGCTCCGAAGGCATGATGCGGTCGTAAACGTGGCCTACGACAGGAAGGCCTTTTCGATCCGCTACAAGAACAGCACGAATCTCAACTACAACGCCTCGGACGGAACGATCCATTCGAACTACAACGGATGGGTTACCAACCTGAAGAACGCGATCCAGGCGAACGTCGCCGCGATTTAGCCTCGACCCGACCCGCTCAGCCCAGGCCGCCGCTTACGGCGATCACCTGGCCGGAAATGTAGCCGGCTTCGTCCGACGCCAGGAAGCGGACCAGGTTCGCGACGTCTTCCGGCGTGCCGGCGCGCCTGGCGGGAACGAGCTGCTCGATCCGTTCGGCGGGAAAGGCCGCTTCGGTGCCGGGCGTCGCAATGACGCCTGGCGCGACCACGTTGCCGGTGATGCCCCGGCTCGCATATTCCAGCGACAGCGACTTCACCGCGCCATGCAGTCCGGCCTTCGCCGCGGCGTAGTTCGCCTGGCCGCGGTTTCCCAGAATGCCGGATATCGAGGAAATCGCGATCACCCTGCCCCATCGCGCGCGGATCATCGGCAGCAGAAGAGGCTGCACAAGGTTGAAGAAGCCGGTCAACGAGACGTCGAGGACCCGCTGCCAGGCCTCGCCTGTCATGCCCGCCAGCGGTGCGTCGTCGTGATATCCCGCGGCATGAACGACGATCTGGACCGGCTCGCTTTCCAACAGCCCGCTCAGCATGCTCCGGGTCGCCTCTCCGTCCGTCAGGTCGAACGACACAGCCTGCGCCTCGCCGCCATCGGACCGGATGCCCTCCACCACGGCGTCGGCCCTCTCGCGGCCTGTGCGGTATTGCACCAGCACCTCATGCCCGGCGGCGGCGAGGGCAAAACAGATCGCCGCTCCGATATGCCCGCTGCCGCCGCTGACGATGGCGCGCTTTCCGGTCCGGTACGTCATTTCAGGATGATCCCGACTTCGCCGGCGACGATCCTCTCCCCCGCCGAGCTCAACGCGAAGCTGTAGACAAGCCCGGCGGCTCCGTCATGCAGCGCCGTCGCCTCGACCTGCAGCGTCGCGGCGATGTCGACCAGCGAACGCCGGCTCCACGACAGGTCGCGCAGCAGGACGATCATGCCGGGCGGCATCGGCTTGCCGCTTCGCAGCGCGCCGTGTATCGCCGCCGCCTGCGCGCCATACTCGCTGCCGGCCAGGGCGTGGAGCGAGCCGTCGGCCGCGAGCAGGGGATGATCCCGCCGGCGATGGCTGTTCGTCGTGCAGAGGATCGACCTGTCGTCGGCAGAGACGACCCGGTCGATCAGCGCCATCGGGTCGCCATGTGGGACGAGCCGGCTTATTTCTTCGCGATCCAGCATCCGGTCTAGCATCGCCCGGTCTTCAGGATGAGGTCGCCCGAGCGCCCGAAGGGCAGCCGCAGCTCGGCCTCGTCTTCCCGTGCGAGGCACTCCAGAAGCGGAATGGCGCGCACCGCGCCGTTCGTGGACCACAGATCGCGATACAGCGGAAGCCGCGGCAACGTCGGGGCTGCCGTGGACGCGTCGCTGTCCGACCACGCGACATCAAGTTCCGCCATCCCGCCCTCGGTTCCCGCGGGCGCCAGCACAAAGGCCGCCGCCGCCTCCGTGCCTACCGGACACATGCTGTTGAGCGGTTCAGGGAAGGGCGCGTCCACGACCACCAGCAGGATCGGCCGCTCCTCGGCGCGGAGCTGCGCCAGCGCCTTCAGCAGCGCCGCGGCGAAGCTGTCTATGCCTGCGGTGATGCTGGTGCATGGAAGATGCGCCTTGCTGCCGATCGTCCAGTAGCCCACCGCAGCGTTGTGAACCGAATTATGGAAATCCATCGGCGAGACGTAACGCTCGGCGGTGCAGAGCTCCTCGAGGATTCTCTGGATGATGTCCCCGTCCCCGTGCGGCCAGCCGAACACGGAAGGCAGGCTGGCGGGATCCAGCGCGGACTGCCCTGCGGCCTCGCTGGCCGCCGCCAGGGCAAGGCGGACGGTGGGGCTGATCCTGCGCCGTTCACGGGCGCTCAGGTTCTCCGGCGCCGGCAGATCGGAACTGGCACCGTCGCACGATGAGCGTCCGCACAGAACCTCCGATGCCGCGGACCAGCCATGCAGACCCGACCCCCGCACACCGACCCCCAGAATCGTCGCGCTCAGCATGGCGCGGCGCCGAATATCAGGCTGCAATTGCTGCCGCCAAACCCGAAGGAATTGCTGAGCGCGTAACGCAGTTCCGCGTCGGCCGTTTCCGGTTCGACACGGCAATGGAAGGCGGGGTCGAGTTCGACCAGGTTCGTGTTGCCGGGCACGATCCCTTCCCGTAAGGCCGCAATGCAGATTGCCGCCTCGACGATGCCGGCCGCACCCAGCGTGTGTCCCGTCGCACCCTTGGTCGAGCTGCATCGCATGCCGGACCCGAAGACGCGCGCGACGGCCGCATCCTCGGACTGGTCGTTCTGTCTCGTCCCCGTGCCATGCTGGTTCAGATAATCGACCTGCCCGGGCGCAAGCCCGGCCCGCCCCAGCGCTTCCCGCATCGACCGCTCCGCGCCTAGCCCTTCCGGGTGCGGCGCCGACATGTGATGCGCGTCCGCGCTTTCGCCGTACCCCGCCAGGACTGCCAGCGCCGCGCCGTCCCCGTCACGCTCCAGCAGCGCGAAGCCGGCCCCCTCCCCGATCGAAATCCCCGACCGGTTGACGTCGTTCGGCCGGCAGGCGGTCTCGCTCAGCAGTTGCAGCGAATTGAATCCGTAGAGCGTCAGCAGGCAAAGCGAGTCCGCGCCGCCCACGACGGCGGCGTCGCAGACGCCCGCTTCGATCAGCTGCTGCGCGTCGGCAAAAACCTTGGCCGAGGACGAGCAGGCGGTCGACACCGTGATTCCGGGACCGTCGAGGCCGAGCCGCGCCTGCACGAACCGGGTCAGCGCATGGTAGGCCTGCGTCCCCGAAAATCGGAAATCCGCCGGCAGCTTTCCCGTCGCCGGATCACGGCGGGCGAATGCGTACTCTCCCTCCCGAATGCCCGACGTCGAGGTGCCGAGTATCGTGGCGATACGACGGGCGCCGTACCGTTCGACGGCGCGCGCAACGGCAACATCGAAACCGTCGGCACACAGCGCCATGTCCGCCAGCCGGTTATTGCGGCACTCGAATGCCGCGAGACCGGGCGCGAGCGCGTGCCCTTCCACACCGTCGACACGGCCGATATGCGTGGTCAGCTGCGCGTCCTCGTAGTCGCAGGGGCGGCATCCGGAACGGTTGGCCCGAAGCCCTGCGGCCGTTTCAACCATACCGGTCCCGAGCGCGCTCACGACAGATGCCGCGGTAATTTTCATCGGCTTCATGTCGCAGACCCGGGCTGACGATCCACGAATGCGACGGCGAGCACGAAGGAGAACACCGAACCGATGGCGACCGGGAGACCGATCTGCGCGAGAATCGGTATCGCGGCCGTCGCCATGACGGAAAAGACTATCAGGCTCGTCACCATGCAGACAAAGACGGTACGCAACGCGTGAGTTCTGATGATCGCCTCCCCTGCGGCCGCCATTTCGCCTCTTCTCAGAAAGACAGCATAGTCGATTCCCAGCCCGCCCACGATCATGAGAGCCAGGATGTTGAAAAGGCTCAAGCCGCCGCTCAACGCTGCGGTCAGGGCCGCGGTAACGGCAAGCGCAATCGCAACCGGCGCGGCGACGCCCGCGACGGCCCTCATGTTCCTCAGCGCGACGAACAGGACGACGACTGCCAGCGCGGCCCCGACCAGCGCCCATGAAACCGTCTCGTCCCGATAATCCTCCAGCAGCGTCTGGGTTTCCTGCTTCAGATCGAAGACCTGTATCCCGTTCAGCTCCGCCGCGTCCAACGCCTCCTGCGCCGCGGCAGCCGCATCCGAACCGTGCAGCATGACGAGCCCCTGTGTCCTGTCCCGCGCCTTGCCCGTCAGCAGCCCTCCGATCCTGGCGGTCAGGACATCGTCGTTCAGGGACCCCGGCCGCAGCGGCCCGTCGGCCTTCGCCTTCGCGACGGCCCGGATGAACGGCTCGAAGGTCCCCGGCCTGAAGGGACGCCCCGCCATCGCCCGCGCCACCCGATCCCGTAGTTCCACCTCCTCCGGAAGCGCCGCCAGCAGCGCGGCCTGGCGTTTCGCGCTGGGAAGATAGCCCGCCGCCATATCGAATCCGGTCAGCTTTCCGCCGGTCAGCGCATTTTCCAGAACCGGCGCCACCGCTTCGCTTTTCTCCAGCACGGCTTCGGCATCCGTGCCCGTGATCACCATCAGATAGCGGGGATTGACCGCATTCAGGTCCCCGCGCAGAAGCCGGTCGTTGCTGCGGAGCTTTTCCGGGATGGGGCTGAGCGCCGTCAGATCGGACGTCCACAGCCCGTCCCCGAGCCAAGCCAGATATCCCGCCGCAACCAGCCCGAGCACGATGGCAGGCAGCCGGCAGCGTTGGCCGAACGCATCAGCGGCCTCACGCAGCCCTCGCGCGGCCGGCCTCCGTTCGCCGACCGGCGGCGGCAAGAGTTGAGGCAGCCCCCATCGCGTTATCGCGGCCGCGGCCAGAAGCCCCGCCACCGTGAAGACTCCGAGCTGGGCGACACCGGGAAAGGTCGAAAGGGCGAGCGGCATGAAGCCGATGGCGCTGGTCAGCACGCCCAGCGCCAGTGCGGCTGAAATCATGCGCGCCGTCTCGACCGGCCGGCGTTCCGGTGCCGAATGACCCATCAAATGCAGCGGATAATCCACCGCGACGCCGATCAGCGTCGCGCCGAAGCCCAGCGTGGTGACGTGTATCTGCCCGAACAGCGCGCCGACCGCGGCGGCGCCGGCCAGGAAGCCGCAACCTATCGGAATCAGCACCGCGGGAAGGAAGGACACCCGGCGAAACGCCAGCACCAGGAAGCCGACGACCAGGATGCTCGACAGGATCATCAGCCGCCGGGATTCTCCTTCGGCCAGACGTTTGCTTTCCACGGCGATCACCGGCGGGCCGGACAGGATCAGCGTCTGGCTT
Organism: Alphaproteobacteria bacterium; assembly: GCA_009377375.1. Lineage (GTDB taxonomy): Bacteria > Pseudomonadota > Alphaproteobacteria > MPNO01 > UBA2964 > WHUE01. The sequence continues at coordinate 87,716 of WHUE01000001.1, forward strand.
CCGTAGCGCGCCTCCGCTTTCCTCACGGCGGAGACGACCGCGCCCACCATTTTCTCCTGAACGCCGAGATCGTAGCCGGCCGCCCTGGTGACGCCGACCAGCAGCGCGCGCCTGCCGGCAGCATCCGTCCAGACCCCGGTGCGCAGCCGGGCGCCGCCGGAGGACGCCCAATGACGGGCGACATCGAGGGTCCGCAAGGTGGGGTCGGCGGCCATGATCGTCTTGACCAGCGGCGCGTCGAGCCCGGCAAGGCGCTGCAGCAGCCTGTCGAACGCTGTCTCCAGCCCCGCGACAGAGAAGCTCTCCGGAGCGAGAGGCGGGTTGAGGCGGTAGCGGTTGTCGAAGAACGGGCGCAGGTCGCGCGCGTCCAGCCCGACCTCGCCGTTCGAGACGGTTTCGAACAGCCCAGTTTCCAGCAGGGTCGCCTTGACCGTCCGGCTCAGCCCCGCGGGGTCTGCGGGCTCGCCGGACCCTGCCGCCGGCTCCACCCCGATCAGGACGATCCTGTTCGCCGGCCCTTCATTGAGGGCCCGAGCGAGGAAGGGCAGGTCGCTGTCCGCTCCGTCGGCCATGAGGACGCTGACATCGCTGCGTATCGGCACGATGCCGAAGAGCAGCATGCCCACGAGCGCAAGCCCGCCGAGCGCAAGCAGCATCCGCAGCGCCTGTTCGGTCACTTCGGCGGGGCCTGCCGATGCAGCGTGATCCGCGTACGGTCGCCGTCCGCCTCCCGGATCCCGATCGTCTTCATCGCGCCGCCTCCGCCCGTCACGACCAGCCGCTCGAGACCGGCAGGACCGCCCTCTTCACTCCGCCCCTTCGGCGTCAGATCGAGACGCCAGTCGTCGGCCCCGCCCGAGAGCGATACGTTGAATGCCGCACGCAACATCTCCGCATTCCCGCTCAGCAGGGCAAGGAGGCCGCCGAAGAGCTGCTTCAGCGCCGGCTGCGACGCCAGATCGACGCTCGCGATTTCCGTTCCTTCCTCGTCGCTCACTGTCAGGCGATCGTTCTCGACGGTTGCCCGCTCGCGCCGCGGCGTCTCCATCACCTTGATAAGGCGGCCCGGCGGCTCGAATACGAAATATCCGGTGGATATGACGCTGGAGGTGAGCGCGGCAAGCGAACGCTCCTCGCGGAACCCGATCTCGCGCCGCTCCGTCAATTGCAGGCTTCCCGCGAGCTCCCCAAGATCGAAGGCCTGCACGGGCGTCGAAACCAGCAGGAAGAGTCCGATCAAAGCCGCGAGTCCGACCCTCAACGCGTCAGGCATGGTTGCGGCTGGCCTCCCCGTTGTTTCGCGTATCCGCCCAGAAGTCATAGAAGTTGAACCAGTTGTAGGGCGCGTCCCTGCAGTGGTGTTCCAGCCTGCCGGCGAAGTCGGTCGCCAGTCTCTCGGCCATCTGCAACCGGCTTTCTCCTTCCGCACGCTCGGCCGCATTGAATTCCTCAAGATAGACGTCATAACGCGCTCGGCCCCGGTATACGGCGAAACAGACGATGACCGGAGCGCCCAGAGCGTGGGCGAGCAACCACGGACCAAGCGGGAAATCGGCTCCTTCACCGAGAAACTCCGTCCGCACGAGCTTGTCGCCCTGCACGATACGATCGGCCAGGATACCGACGATGCCGCCATGCTCCATCCACTCCCGCACCTCGAGCATCGCGCCGGGCTTGCCGAGGGGAATGATTGTCTGGGCGATGGCGGGGTTGATCTCGTCGAACAGCGCATTCATCTGCCGCGCGTTGTCGAGATACATGAGAATCTTGATTGGCAGGTTCATGTGGTCCACGCCGAGAACGCGCAGGGCGTCGAAATTGCCGAAATGCGCACTGGCAACGAGAAAGCCCTCGTTCGTCTTCAGAAGCCGGTCGAAGGCTTCACGGCCGTATATCGCCAGATCATACCCGTCCGTTCCGCGCGCAAGGAAAAACAGACGATCCACGATGACCGAGCTGAACGCGAGAATGTGCCGGTAGGCATGGAACCAGCCCGCGCGGGACATCCCTATCCGCGTCATGTAATCCTGCGATGCGCGGCGAGCGCCGCCGGCGGTCAGCAGGAAATAAAGCGCGATACCGTACAGGATCGGACGGGCCGGCCGCCGTCCGAACGTCAGGCAAAGCCAGCTGTAGAACCGGGTGATGCGTCGTCCCCCGCGTTCCGCAGCCCGAAGCCAGGGAGGCAGCATGGCCTAGGCTTCTGAAACGAGGAACGAGGCGCGGACGACGAGGCTCTTCCCGTTCCGGCAGGAAATGCGGATAACCTCTTCGGATGACGATGGAGCTTCCATTGCGACGCTCAGCACCGTGTCCGGCCGCAGGACCGAATAAAACCGGGCGTTTTTCATACCCGATACGACCTTTCCTGTCCGCCCTTCGACCTTCCGGATCAGTTCCGTCAGTATGGCGACCGCCGGGACAATCGGATTCGACGGGAAGTGACCGGAAAAACAGGCGTGACCGGCCGGAAACACGAGCGTGGAGTCAGAGCAATTCATCGCGGAACAGCTTTTCGGCCGCCAGTTTCTGAAGATCGCCCTGCCGCAATTTTCCCGTTTCGTTTCGGGGCAGGGACGACACGTGAAAAACATATCGGGGCATGAACGCCGGATCAATGAAACGCCGCAATTCATGGCGTATCTGCGTAGCCGACAGGGCCGGGGCCACGACGAAGGCGGCAAGGCGGGAAACGAGCCCCCTGCCCTCGTCCTCCGCCATGAGGATAAGGACGCCGTCCTCGACACCCGGTATGCGGGTGAGCTCCGCGGAAAGCCCGGGCAGGGAAGCGCGCTTTCCGGCGACCTTCACGATATCCCGGCTTCGTCCCAGCAGGCGGATACGGCGCTCGTCGACGACCTCGACAACATCGGGGAACGGCTTGCGGTCTTCGAACGACCGCCACGCGGCGACCGCCACGCCACCGTCCGAAATGGCGATCAGATCGTCCCTCATCGTCCAGTCGGACTGCCGGGCGGGCTCTCTCGTCGCAACGGAGCCGATTTCGGTGAAGCCGTATATCTCGTGAACGGGCGCACAGATCCTCCGTTCCGCCGACAGGGCGAACTCCGCCGACATCGGCGCCGTCGCGGAAATCACGCGGGCGACCGGCGGCAGCACGATGTCGCTTTCCATAAGGCCCCTCAGATGGAACGGAGTTGTGACCAGGACACGGGGCGACGGCGACTCTACGAGGCAACGTGCGATGTCGGCCGGGTACGCCGGGCGCTCGACATGGACCGATGCGCCGGCCTGCAGAACCTGCAGGACGGTCAGCTCCAGCCCGTACATATGGTTGCTCGGCACCGTGGCGACGATTGACGGCGTGCACAGCCGGTCGAGGCCGATCATTCGCGCTGTTGGGGCGGCGGCGGCCGCCAGCGTCGCCCAGCTCTTGTCGTTCCCCGTCGGAACTCCCGTCGATCCCGAGGTGAATATCCGGATCGCCGTCGCGTCCATCGGCAGCGATGGAATCCATGCCGCCGCGTCGCCCGCGGGCAGCGCCGCCCCGATAAAGACGGGAATGGCGGGCGACTGACGGAGCGGCTGCTCGGACAGGCAGTAGGCGCCGTCCGCCCCGCCGATTATCCCCTCGAGATCGCGCGCGCCCGACCCCGCGGGCAGCACCGCCGTCGCCCCGCGGCTCCATGCGGCAATCAGAGCGGCGACGAAGTAGTCCCGGCGTTCGTGAAAGACGACAGCGGTCCCTCGTTCGGGCAGCCGCTCCGCCAGCGCAGCGGCGCGCGCCACGATTTGCCTGGCGGAGATGCTCCCCTCCGCCTCCCAGAACAACGTCCGCGACAAATCGGGCGGGCTGATGAGTGCCGCGTCCCGTAGCCGGGGCCCGCGATATACGCCGTTACCGGACATGAGCCTTGAAGATCGCCCTGAAGGTCCCCGCCAGCGACGGCGGGCCCAGTTCGGGGAAGCGACGGTACCGATATGCATGCTCGCCGACGAAGAAAGAGAGCATGACCGAAGGATTGATCACGTTGCAGACCCACGACCAGCTCTCAAGACCGTCGCCAGCCAGAACAAGCAGCGAGGCCGCGGCAAGCATCGCCGGCAGGACTGCCCACGCCCAGGTCAGCCGCCTTGCATAGTGCTCAACGGCCGAAGGCAGCGGCGCCGGGTGCGCGAGCCTCGCAAACCTCAGGATGGCCGGCGTTCGCCGGGGAAGCAGGCTTTCGGCGAAGTACAGGCTGACCAGCCCATAGCCCAGAAGGGGCGGCAACACGAGCGCCACTGCGCCGTTGAAAGGCCCTGCCACCGTCAGCGCGATGACGACAAGACAGGCCGCGCTGATCAGCCACAGACCCACGCGAGATCGTCCGTCGGCACGCAGGGCCGCGAATCCCGCCAGCGCCGCAAAATACGCGTAAAGCAGCACCGTGGCGGCGGAGATACCGTCGGCCAGAATCGCGAGATGCGCCGAAACGACGATCATGGCGCCCAACAGAAACTTCGCGGCAACAGGACGGAACTCCCTGGCTGCAAGGCTGCTCATTTCTGCGCGTGCTGTTCCACGTAGCTGGACAAGGCGCCGAGCGAGCTGAATATCTGGTGGGTCTGCTCGTCCTCGGCCCTGATCTGAATGTCGTAGCGCTTTGAAATCTCGAGGCTGATGACAAGCGCGTCGATCGAGTCGAGTCCGAGCCCCTCGTCGAACAAAGCGGCGTCCGGATCGATTTCATTCGGCCTGATGTCGAGTTCGAGGGCGCGTACAATCAACTCCGCCACCTCCGACTCCGTCGATGTAAGATCGCGTTGGGTCACAAACCACTCTTCAAAATTTACGTCCCTTCAAGCAACCCGTATCCTATCCGCAGACGGGCGGGCATACAAATCGGCCGGCGCCTTGGAGTACATGTTTCCGGAGACTCCCGGGGCCTCGGTTACATTGCCCTTTCCCGAAAGACTTCCACCCGCGGACGGTTTTGCGTGAGAGGTATCCCTCCCGTCCCGACGGCGCCGTTACAGGCACCGCCTTTCTCCGGAAGGCATTCCGCCGGAACGGTCTGAAGACAGTTGGCCTCCTGCCACCGCGCTGGTACCGTAGCGCATAGGGGATGGCAATAGCGGAGGAAAGCCATGTTAACGAACAAAATCTTTAACGGAACGAGGCCATTTGCTGTACTTGCGGCAATTATCGGATTGGGCGCGACCGCCGGTGTCTCCGCCGATGAAGTCGAGGATTTCTACAAGGGCAAGCGGCTCACTGTCGTGATCGGTTCGGGCCCCGGCGGAGGTTACGACACCTACGCCCGTCTGCTCGCCCGCCATATGGGCAAGCACATTCTCGGCAGCCCGTCGTTGATTCCGCAGAACATGGTGGGCGCCGGCGGTGTGGTCGCAACCAATTACATGGTCAATGCCGCGCCCCAGGACGGCACGGTGATCGGCGCGATGCAGCGCGGCCAGCCGCTGGTCAGCTTCATGGGCCAGTCGGGTCCGAAGTACAAGATCGACGAGATAAACTGGCTGGGAAGCCTGTCGAACGAGGCGGGAGTATGCGCCCTCTCCGCCGCGTCGGGCGCGAAGTCCCTCGGCGACGTGTTCCAGAAGAGCTACGCGGTAGGCGGCACCGGTCCGAACACCACCCAGTTCTTCCCCGCCCTGTTCAACAACCTGCTGGGCGCCAAGTTCAAGATGATCAAAGGCTATCCGAGCACCGCCGACATCCATCTCGCCATCGAGCGCGGCGAGGTGGACGGCGTCTGCCAGAGCTGGGCCTCGTTCAAGGAGCTTGGCAACGAGCTGATCAAGCAGGGCAGGATGAAGGCGCTGGTCCAGGTTTCGCTGCGCCCCGACAAGGAGATGACGGCGCTCGGCGTACCCATGCTGGCCGAGTTCTTCAATGACGAGCACCTGTCGCCCGGCATAACCGTGAACGATGCGACGACCTTCTTCCGCATGACGCTGGTGGCGGGCACGATGGGGCGTCCCTTCGGCGTGGCGCCGAAAGTGCCCGCGGCGCGGGTGAAGGCGCTGCGGACGGCTTTGGAGAAAATGACGAAAGATCCGGCCTTCCTCGCGGACGCGGCCAAGATTCGTCGCGACGTCGAACTGGTGACCGGCGAGGAGATTCAGGAGATCGTGGCGGACCTCTCCAAGTCGCCGAAGGAGAAGTTCGCCGAGCTCGAGGATCACCTGAAGTTCAAGGGCGAAACCACAGAGGTCAAGATCACCATGCTGCGCCACACCGGCAAGGTGCTGGAGAGCAAGAAGGGCGGCCGCACCGTCGTGATCGACTACAAGGGCCAGAAACACTCGGCCAGCGTCTCCGGCTCACGCACCAAGGTCACGCTCGACGGCAAGAAGGCCAAGCGCAGCGAGGTGAAGGCCGGGATGAGCTGTACCTTCGTTTACCCCCGCCCCGGCGCCCGCGCCGAGGAGCTGATCTGCAAGAACTGACGGCAGAACCGTCGGAAAAGACGTTGCCCCGGGCTCCGGCCCGGGGCTTTTTATTCCCTCGCCCGATGGCCACCGGGCAATTTCGCCACGCAATGTCCGTGCTGTGACAACGCCGTGATCCGATATCGAGCAGCCTGTCCGATACCCATCTAAAACTCGGTTGGTGGCCGGAATGTGAGCCCCGGTCCCAGTAAGGAGTACAGCCATGAAGGCAGTAAACACGGACGAGACTCCGCAGCTCATTTCTGCGGACAAGGTCAAGGGAACAGAGGTCTATAACACCTCGGGCGAAAAGCTCGGAACGGTTGAAGAAGTCATGATCGACAAGACCTCGGGCAAGGTCGCCTATGCGGTCATGTCGTTCGGCGGATTTCTCGGGATGGGGGAGAAATATCATCCCCTGCCGTGGGGCGTGCTGACCTACGACACGGACGAAGGCGGCTACCGCGTTGCGCTGTCGAAGGAGCAGTTGCAGGGCGCGCCGACGCACGACCGCAACGAGAAGATCGACTACAGCGATCCGGCGTGGAACACGCGTATCCACGACTACTACGCGGTTCCGCCGGCCTGGTGACAAGCCGGCGCCGGGAACGATTCAACCACGCAACGAGACACGGGACAGGAAGATGAACTGGGAACAGGTCAAAGGAAACTGGAAGCAGCTCAGGGGTCAGGCCCGCAAGCAGTGGGGCAACATTACGGACGATCAGCTTGACCAGATCGACGGCAACCGCGAGATTCTGGCCGGTAAGATCCAGGAAGCCTACGGAAAGTCAAAAGAAGAGGCGGAACGCGAGATCGACGAATGGTCCAAGCAGCAGAAAATCTGATTTCCCGACAGGCGGGCTGTCCGTTTCCAGGGCGGGCGGCCCGCACAACGCGCAGGGGCCGGGGAGACGTTGCCCTGCTGCAGCCTCTTTCCTCCGCCCCCTCATTCCACAGGCAGAAACAGCTCCTCCACCCGGATCGGGGTCGCGATATAGTCCTGCTCGACCATGTAGCGAAGCATGGTTTCGAGGGTGATCCGGTTTGCCTCGATGCCGTAGGGCCAGGGGTCGCCGCCGAAGACCGTATCGATTTCCTCCATGTCGGCCGCCATGAACGGCACCATCAGCGACTGCGCGGCGGTGTAGCGCATGCGGGCCATGGCGAAATCGCGGGCGTCGCACAGCGCGGTGTACAGCGCCTGTGCGAAGCCGGGGTTGGCCTCATGGACGTCCTTCCGGATCGCCACCAGATGCATGATGGGGTGGATGCCGGTACGGATGTAGTAGTCGCGTTCGACGGCGCGAAATTCAGGAAAGAGCCGCCCGACGTTGGGATGGCCGACCGTGTCGGGCGCGCGCGAACCCAGCGTGGCGTCGATCGCACCCTCGGCGAGCAGCTGGCCGAGCGATTTTTCCGTTTCCATGATCTCGAGATGATCCACCGGCTTCAGAAGCTGCGGGATCGCGGTCGGGTTTCCGTGCCGGCCGGGCTCGTTCACCGAACCCTGCACCCATTGGATACTGCGCCAGTCCACGCCGTACTCGTCCTGCAGCATCCCCCGATGCCACAGCGCCGCCGTCATCGTGTACAGCGGCACGCCGACCCGCCGCCCTTCCAGGTCCTTCGGCGTCCTTATGCCCGACGACCGGTTGATGAAGGCCGTTCCGTGACGGAACATCTTCGACGGAAACGCGGGGATCGCCACGAACGGGCTGTCGCCCCGCGCGTAATGGAGCACGTATTCCGTGAACGAAAACTCGGCGGCTGAAAAGGCCTGCTCGTTGCCCATGCGGTCGAAAATATGGCGCGGGATCAGCTCGACATGCTCGACATCGAACCCCTTGACCTCGATCGCGCCCGATCGCAGCGCCTCGGTCCGGTCGTAGCCCCAGCAGGCGAATGTCAGCGTCATGTCGTTTCCTCGAATCGGTCGCGGCACAGTTTGTGCCATTGTGATGCCATGATTGCGGATACGATAGCCGTTATGACGGAGTCCAGGCTAGAGAAGCGCCGCCCGCCAGCCTACCGCGCCGTATGGCTTTCGCTGGCACTCGCCGCATGCGCCACCCAGGATACACACTCTCCCGCCCCTGCTCCCGCGGATGGGGCGTGGCGGTCCGCGCGCATCGTCGAGGCGGCAGCGCCGCTGGAATGCGTGACTTTTGCGCGGCAGGCGACCGGCTTCGATATCCGCGGCGACGCCTGGACGTGGTGGGGCGCGGCCAAGGGGCGCTACCAGCGCGGTTCGTCGCCGCAACCCGGCTCGTTGCTGGTCTTCAAGCAGTTCCGCAAATCAGCCGGACATCTCGCCGTCGTGACCCGCGTGATCGATGACCGCCTGCTCGTCGCCAGCCACGCCAACTGGCTCAACGACGGCCATATCCATGAACACACGCCCATCCGGGACGTATCCGCCAGAGGCGACTGGTCCGAGGTGCGCGTCTGGTACGTTCCGGGCAAGAACTGGGGCCGGCGCATCTATCCCGCCTATGGGTTCCTATACCCGCTTCCAACGATAGCCGGGCGCTGAAAGCCCCTGTTTGAAATACAGGCTTGTCCTCTATAATCCGGCAAACGTCCGGGCAGGGAGATCGTCGGCATGGACACAGGAATCGGCAAGTCAGAGCCGCGGGCGCTGGAACAGATCAGCGTCGACAGCGACACGAGAGACGTGCTCGCCCACGCGACCAGGGCAAAGGCGAGCAAGTTCGACGACATGTTCATCGTCGACATCGATTCCCACCACAATGAACGGATTTCGTGGAACGAGATCATCGAGTATATCGAGGATCCCGTCGTTCTCGACATCGCCCGCGAATACCAGAAGAACAGCGGCAGCGGTTCCGGCTACGGCCTGAACGTCGACACCGGCATGCGCTACCAGGACGTCGGCGGCCGCATCCCGCATCAGACCGCCCGGCGGGAATCGGTGGACGACAAGAGCCTGCCCCGCGACACGGTGCTCGCCCGCCGCGCCTACGAGGCGATGGGGATCGACTACACCGTCATGTTTCCCACCCCGATGCTGTTTCTGGGCCTCCACCCGCAGGTGGAGATGGAGGTGGCGCTGGGGCGGGCCTACAACAGATGGCTGTGCGAGCACATCCTGGCGACCGACGACCGGCTGAAGGCCATGCTGTTCCTGCCCTTCAACGACCCGAAGGCGTCGCTGCAGATGGTGAAGGACTTCGCCGGCGAAAAGGGTGTCATCGGCTTCATGGTCACCAGCACGCGCTACCGCCAGGTCCACCATAACGACTACATGCCGCTCTATGCCGAACTGGAGGCGCGCGGCCTGCCGCTCGGCTTCCACGCCTCGTCCAACTGGGGCGACCGTTCGATGAGCCAGCTCAACCGCTTCATCGGCATGCACGCCATCAGCTTCGTCATGTGCAACATCATCCACATGACCAACTGGGTGCTGAACGGGTTGCCGGAGCGGTTTCCGAAGCTGGACGTGGTGTGGATCGAATCCGGGCTCGCCTGGCTGCCGTTCCTGATGCAGCGGCTCGACAGCGAATACCTGATGCGCTCGTCCGAATGCCCGCTGCTCAAGCGGCTCCCCGGCGACTATATGCGGGAGATGTATTATTCCTGTCAGCCGATGGAACGGACTTATCCGAAGGCGCTGGAATGCACCTTCGAGATGATCAACGCCGAAACCCAACTGATGTATTCGTCCGACTGGCCGCACTGGGATTTCGACACACCGGACGCGATCTACAACTTGCCCTTCCTGACCGATCAGGCCAGGCGCAACATCCTCGGCCTGAACGCGAAGCGGGTCTTCAAACTGTAACTATCGCCGCGGCAGCACGCCGTGGCGGCGGTAGAATGCGGCAACGCGCTCGTCCTGCAGGAGCGGGCCGTGGATCTGCAGCAGATTCACGTCCGAGAAATTGTTTCCCTCGAGGATACGAAAGCCGTCTTCGGTGACGACCACGTCCCAGCCGACATAGCGCAGCATGGGCAGCGTCCGCATTAGCGCCAGCAGCCCCTCCGCGATCAGCGGCCAGTGCGGCACCGTCGTCCCGGCGACCTGCGCGCCGCTGTCCGGATGCCGATCGCGCCAGTCCACTGCCTCACGGCCGGCAGGATAGGATGCGGCCCGCCCCACCCGTCCCGTGGACAGGCAGACGCCGGCGCTCAACCCGCCCTGGGTCCAGTTGTCGGTCGGTTCCGAAGACCGGCTGCCGACGCGGAGAACGGCCGCGGCGACGAACGGCGCGCACTCGTCGTCCTGCATGGTCAGCACCCGCAACGTGTTGGTCGTGCGCGGATAGAGGCTGGCAAGCTGCGGATGCTGCGCAACGCATTCGGACACCATGCTGCCGTCGGACTCGGCGACAGCCTGCCTCAGCTCGTCCTCATGCACCGGCCGTCCGTTCAGCGTGAGGCCGGCGCCGCAGCCGCGAAGCACCTTGACGCCCTTCCCGCCCCCGCCGGTGCAGGGCTTTACGATCAGCTTGCGGTGCTCGCGCGTCAGAGCCGCGAGCCACTGCCCGGTCTGGCAGTGCGGCACCGTGCGATCCGGCGCCTCGACCGCGCCCTTGCGGATGATGCCGTGGACTACCGGAAGCAGATTCGGCCGGTCGCCGAGAAAGCGGTGAAAGACGGCCTTGTCGTCGAGCAGGACCGCATAGCTTCCGTTGATCAGTCGCGTCCTCGCGAATCTCGCGCTGTCCGGCAGGTAAACCCGCCAGTCATTGTGTTTCAGGTCGTAAAGGACCCATGATTCGCCGAGAAACCCGCGCCGCCACATCCGCGGTCTGATGCGCCAGGGGACCGCCACCCGCGAGGCCAGTTCCTTTTCGACCAGCGGCCATGCATTTTCGAGGAGGCGCATTCTCCACGTCGCGTGATGGATGAACCACGCGATTCCGCCGACGATACGTCGGCCGCCGCCCCGCCGCGCCCGCAGCACCGGCTGCGCGGGATATTTCCGGGATTCGGCAACCGCGGTCACGGGGTGGCGCCCTGGTGGGCGCCCCGAAAGCCGCGGGCGGCCCGCAGCAGCGACCTCAGCGGTCCGGCCAAGGCGCCGTCGCGCAATGTCTGCTTCAGCACGGCGGCGGAATGGGCCAGCGAAAACTGCTGTCCCATCGCGGCCTGCACCGCGCGCAGCACGGCCTCGTCCCCCGCCTGTCGGGCGGCGGCGGTAAGCTCATCGTACCGGTGACGGACATGGCGCGGAACGATCAGCCGGTGGACGTCGGCGAGCGACAGCCCGTTCGGAAAGGTCCGCGCCCGGCCCAGCGCGCCGCAGATCCTGAGCGCCATCAGGGTCCGCAGACATTTCTCGCAGCGACCGCAATTATACAGCGCAGTGTCGTCGTAGCAGACCCGAAGCGTATCGAGCGCGCAGTCGGACCGGCTGAGGGCGCGGGTCTTCTCCACCCGCCCCGCCTCGCAGCCGTCATGGGTGATCCGGATGCCATGGCTGGACCAGTACGGGTCCAGCAACGCGTCGGACAGGCCGGCGCCGCCGGGCCAGATGTTGGCCTGGTGTTGATTGCCATTGCGGCGCTCCAGGAAGAGCGAACGGTCGATGGTGTTGACGCTGACGTTGACACCCACGT